>NZ_LEKE01000103.1:0-1765 GCF_001029585.1 Rhodococcus sp. ARP2
ATCAACGGCTTCAGCAACACCACTCGTGGTTGCCCGGCCATCGGATGAACATTTGTGGGATCTGGCGCGTTCACTGCTTACTCCGATCCGTCGGCGCGGTGTCGCCGACCGCAGCAAGACTATCCGGTTCCTGCTGCGGTCGACCGACCAGCGAAAAAGTTCCGGTGTCAGCCCAGGAGGCCCTTGGCGATATGGGTGACCTGAATTTCGTTGCTGCCCGCATAGATCATGAGCGACTTGGCATCACGCGCCAACTGCTCCACTCGGTACTCGGCCATGTAGCCGTTTCCACCGAACAGCTGCACGGCTTCCATCGCGACCTCGGTCGCTGCGCGCGACGAGTACAGCTTCATCGCCGACGCCTCCGCCAGGCTCACTTTGTCTCCGGCCGCGGTGCGTTCGATCGCGTTGAAGACCATGTTCTGCACGTTGATTCGAGCGACCTCCATCTCGGCGAGCTTGAGCTGGATGAGCTGGAACTGCCCGATCTCACGTCCCCACAGTTTGCGGGACTTCGCGTATTCGATGCTCAGACGGTGGCATTCGTTGATGATGCCGAGCGAGAGCGATGCGATGCCGATGCGTTCGGCGGCAAAGCTCTCCTTGGCGCTGGACTTTCCGTCGGACTTTCCGCTGTCCTCGGTTTCGCCGAGCAGACGATCCTTGGTGATGCGGACGTTGTCGAAGAACAGCTCACCGGTGGGCGAGGAGTTCATTCCCATCTTCTTGAACGGCGGGCTCTGCGTGAGCCCCTCCATGCCCTTGTCGAGGATGAAGGCGAGCACCTTGCGGTCACGACGATCAACCGAAGCGTCCCCCTCGTCGAGCTTTGCGTAGACGATCATCACGTCGGCGTACGGACCGTTGGTGATGAAGGTCTTGTTGCCGTTGAGGATGTAGTCGTCACCGTCGCGGCGTACGTAGGACTTCATACCGCCGAAGGCATCCGAGCCGGAGTCCGGTTCGGTGATCGCCCATGCACCGACGGTTTCGAATGTCACCAAGCCGGGGAGCCAGCGTTCCTTCTGCGCGAGTGTGCCGCGGCTGCGGATAGTTCCAGCGGCCAATCCGAGGCTGACGCCCAACGACGCGACAAGACCGAGGCTGACGCCGGCCAATTCGCTGTTGAGCACAACGCCCATGCTGCCGGCGCCACTGAAGGCGCTCGACTTCTCACCGTCACCGGACGGAGTATCGCCGCGCTCGCGCGCGAGCGACTTCTCGAGGCCCTCGCGTGCCATGTCGGCCAGACCGAAGGTCGAGTACAGCTTGCGAATGATGTCGAACGGCGGCAGCGCACCACTTTCGAGCTCGTCGACGTGAGGTCGCACCTCTTTGTCGATAAAGCCCCGCAAGGCGTCGCGGAACATCAGGTCGGTGTCGGACCACTCGTACATGTGCCTGAACTCCAGTCGGTGAACGATCGAGAGACTGCCGAACGGCAGCCACACACCGAATATAGAACACGTTCCAAAACCGGAACAGGATTCAGCTGATCAGACCCATTCGCTGCGAGATCCACGTCAGCTCCTGCTCGACGCCGGCCGACCACACCGAAAAGCTGTGACCACCGGGAAGCTCGAGATATCTGGCGTCCATTCCGGCCGCTTTGGCCGCTTCGTACACCTTTTGCTGGCCGGGCTTGAACTCGTTGTCATCTGTTCCGACCACGAACACTCCGCCCGAGTTCGGGAACTTCCGGGTCGCCAGCAGGTCCATCGGATTCACCTTCACGAATGCCGCCTCGTCGCCGCCGAATATCTCG
>NZ_LEKE01000035.1:0-1691 GCF_001029585.1 Rhodococcus sp. ARP2
ACCAGCCAGCGGGTGCGACCGTCCTGCACGGCGCGCATCATCGCCCACACTGCTGCGATCATCAGGAGCACCAGCAGGGCATCCGGGTTGTTGAACCGGAACATCAGCGCCGCTACGGGTGTGAGCGCAAGTACCAAGCCGGCGAGGAGGCCGGCGGCCGCACCGAAATACCGTCGAACCGTTCCCCACAACAGCGCAACCGATCCGACCCCGAGGAGTGCCTGCGGCACCAACATCGCCCAGGAATTGAGTCCGAAGATGCGAACCGACAGCGACATCAACCACAGGGACATCGGTGGCTTGTCGACGGTGATCGAGTTGGCAGCATCCGACGAACCGAAGAAGAAGGCCTTCCACGACACCGAACCTGCTTGGACCGCAGCAGCATAGAAGGAGTTGGCCCATCCGGACGCGCCCAGGCCCCAGATGTAGGCCACTCCGGTGCCCACCAACAACACTCCGAGCGCCCACGGTTCCCAGCGCACCTGACGCTGCGGTTCCGGCGCAGGCAGCGGCGCGGCGAGTGTCTCTGCAGTGGCGGTCATCGATTGGCTCCTACGGATTGTGCAGTGCGAAAAACCCAGCGCAGCGCGATGAATCGGCTCACTGTGGCAACAAGATTGGCAATGACGAGTACGGCAAGCTCCACGTGCTTGGACGCGTCGGGCGCCATGACGTCGAGAACGAACAACGATCCGCTGGTGAGCAGTAGACCGAACCCGAACACGAGCAGCCCCTGCATCTGGTGACGGGCGGATCCTTCCGACCCGCGGATCCCGAAGGTGAAGGCTCGATTGGCGGCGGTGTTGAACACTGCCGTCACCAGCAATGAGACGGCATTGGCCCACTGCGCCCCCATCACCGAGTGCAGTGCGAGGTAGAGCAGCGCGTACGCGAGTGTCGAAATGACTCCCACCACGGCAAAGCGCGAGAGCTGCCCGACCATTCCTCGCGGAACTCCGGGAACCAGTGGTTCACGTCCGAAACTCGCCCTGAGCTCGGCCAAGGGAAGGGAACCGGTCGACAGTGCTCGCCCGACGCGGACCACACCTTTGAGGTCGGCAACTGCGGTGGCAATGATGTCCACCCGACTGTCCGGATCGTCCACCCAGTCGACGGGGACCTCGTGAATCCGCATGCCCGCTCGCTCGGCCAGCACAAGCAATTCGGTGTCGAAGAACCACCCGGTGTCCTCCACCAGCGGAAGTAGTTGCCGCGCAACATCGACTCGCATGGCTTTGAACCCGCACTGGGCGTCGGAGAAGCGAGCATGCAGTGCGCTTCGGAGGATGAGGTTGTAGCTACGTGAGATGAACTCACGCTTGGGGCCACGTACCACGCGCGACGAACGTGCCAACCGGGAACCGATGGCGATGTCCGAGTGGCCGGAGAGCAGCGGAGCAATCAACGGCATCAGGGCATTGAGATCGGTGGAGAGGTCGACGTCCATGTACGCGACCACGTCGGCATCGGAGTCGCTCCACACCTGCCGCAGTGCTCGACCACGGCCCTTCGCATCCAGGTGGACGACCCGGACGTCGTCGAATTCTTCGGCGAGGGAACGCGCGAGCGCCAACGTGCCGTCGACACTGGCGTTGTCCGCGATGGTAATTCGTGCAGAGAATGGCACCTGTGTGCGTAAATGCCGGCGCAGGCGCCGCACGCACGTCTCCAGGCCTGCCTCTTCGTTG
>NZ_LEKE01000047.1:0-1657 GCF_001029585.1 Rhodococcus sp. ARP2
TCGCGATGAGGGAGTTGCCACCCAACTCGAAGAAATCATCATCCAACCCCACCCGATCAACACCCAACACACCCACAAACGCCGACGCCACCACCAACTCCACCGACGACACCGGAGCCCGAAACACCCGAGCCTCGAACACCGGCTCCGGCAACAACGCCCGATCCAACTTCCCCGACGAATTAAGTGGGAACGCATCCAACACCACCACAGCAGCCGGAACCATATAACCCGGAACCCGCTCCCCCACAAACCCCCGCAACACAGACACATCCACAACCGACCCCACCGCCGGCACCACATACCCCACCAACTGATCACCCATCACCGACCCACGCACCACCACCGCAGCCGACAACACCGACCCATGCGACACCAACGCCGCCTCGATCTCCCCCAACTCGATCCGCTGACCACGGAACTTCACCTGAAAATCAGTACGACCGATGTACTCCAACTCACCAACTGTGTTCCAACGGACCAAATCACCCGTCCGATACATCCGCTCACCCGAACCGAACGGCGACGCCACAAACCGATCCGCACTCAAATCCGGACGACCCACATACCCCCGAGCCAACTGCACACCCGACAAATACAACTCACCCGCAACACCCACCGCAACCGGCCGAAGGCGCGAATCCAACACAAACACCCGGCAATTCCACTCCGGCACACCAATCGAGACCACCGACCCCGACCCAGCAGCCGTCACATCCGCAAACGTAAACGACACCGCCGCCTCAGTCGGACCATACAAATTATGCAACCGCGCCGACGACACCAACCCGAACTCACGCACCGCCTCCACCGGCAACGCCTCACCAATGACCAACACATCACGCAACGAACCCAACAACCCCGGATCCACCAACGACGAAAACGTCGACAACATCGTCGGAACAAAATCCGTCACCGACACACCCTGATCATCAATCACCGACGCCAAATACCCCGGATCCCGATGACCATCAGCCGACGCCAACACCAACACCGCACCCACCCGCAACGGCATGAAAAAACCCCACAACGACACATCGAACGTCGTCGCCGTCTTCTGCAAATACACATCAGACGACGTCAAGCGATACTCGCCCTGCATGAACTCCAACTGATTCACAATCGCCGCATGCGAGACCGCCACACCCTTCGGCCGACCCGTCGACCCCGACGTGAAAATCACATACGCCGTATTCGACGCCCGCAACGGCGAGCGCCGATCCACATCAGAAACCCGCGCACCCGAAAAACCAGACACATCAACAACATCCACACACACAACCCGACGACCCGACGCCACGAAACCATCACGCTCCGTCGACACCACACACACCGGATCAGCCGAATCCAACACATACTCATTACGCGAGGACGGCGCATCAGGATCCAACGGCACCCACGCCCCACCCGCACGCACAATCGCATACAAACCAACCAACAAATCCACCGACCGCCGAACAGCCAACCCCACCAACGACTCCGGCCCAACACCCAAACCAATCAAATAACGCGCAAACCTATTAACCCTCTCATCGAACTCCCCATACGAAAGCACCTCATCCCCACACACCACCGCCCGCGACCCCGAAGAAACCCCCACCACAGAATCAAAACCATCCAACAACAACCCACCCACAACCGGACGAGACGTGTCGTT
>NZ_LEKE01000076.1:0-77931 GCF_001029585.1 Rhodococcus sp. ARP2
CGGGTGGGTAATTGTCGTAACCGGGGTGCACCTGTTGCCCCTCCGGCTCGTCGTGGATTCGCCGAGTTTCGGGGTCGTAGGGTTCGCGCGGTCCGGTCACCACTCAATTCTGTCCTAGTGTCGGCGCGGCTACCACGCACACCCCTGCGAGTCCTGTGTCATGTCGGACTCAGTTAACAAAACGGACTTCGAACATCTGCGGCCAATACTTGCCGGTGAGCAGGAATCGATCGGTACCGGGAATCTGCGCGATGCCGTTGAGAACGTCGACGGTGCTGGTCGATCCATCCGTGACGAGTTCTTCGCGTAGCGCCGATGCGTCGTACACGTTCGTGACGGTGCCGTCCGACGGGTCGATTCGGACGACGGTGTCGGTGGTCCAGACATTGGCGTAGACGGAGCCGTCTTCGGCGCATTCCAATTCGTTCAGCTTGCCGACGGACTCCGAAGATCTGGTGACGTCGACTGTCGAGATCGGCGCAAAGGTTTCGGGATCGCGAAAGGTCAACGTGGCCGAACCGTCGCTGGAGACCAGCCGATCCCCGAGCGAACAGATTCCCCATCCCTCGGTGTCGAGTGGGAACCGCCCTCGTTCGGTCAAGGTGTCCTTGTCACGGGCGATGGCGACGCCGTCTTTCCAGGTGAGTTGCCACAGTGTGTCTCCGGCGACCGTGATGCCCTCACCGAACAACGGCGGGTCGAGATCGGCACGCGCAATTTCCGATCCCGAAGCGGGGGACTGCTCGTCGGAGATCTCGCTCGAGCGCACCCAGGACTGCCCGACGCGTCCGGTGCTTTCGTACAGCCGGTTTCCGTCGATCTCGAGGCCCTGCGTGAACGCGTCGGGATCGTGCGCGGACACGCGAACGATCTCGACGGAGCCGGTTTCGGACGTGAGGCTGTCGGGAGCACCGGGGGAATCGGAGCACCCCGCCAGGGCCGACGCGATCACCGCGACCACTGCAAAAGTGCGCACGGAATTGGCGTGTGACCTACTCATCTGCCCAGCATGGCAGCCCAGTGCGTTGCGGACTTGCGGTGGTGCGGCAAACTGGAGGAGTGAGTGTTGCTACTTCTCCAGAGCGTGCAGTGCCGCGCCCAGTACTGGCCGATGCGGTCGAGCTTGCCCGAACGGCAGTCGTCGACCTGCATGAAGGCGGTGTGGGGGCATACCTCGGCGTGACGTCGGAGGACGAATTTGCCGCCACCCATCGATTTGCAGCAGACATTCCCGGATACCGCGGTTGGCAGTGGGCGGTTGTCGTCGCTGCCGGACCGGAGGACACCCGCGCAACTGTCAGTGAGTTGGCGCTGCTGCCGGGTCCCGACGCGTTGGTTGCGCCGGAATGGCTGCCATGGGATCAGCGGATTCGTCCCGGCGATCTCTCCGTCGGTGACCTACTCGCCCCGCCGGCCGAGGATCCTCGGCTCGTTCCCGGCTACGTCGCCACCGGTGACCCGGAAGTCGACGAGGTAGCTCTCGAAATCGGGCTCGGCCGCAAACAGGTCATGAGCCTCGAGGGCCGACTCGATGCCGCGCAGCGTTGGTTCGACGGTGACTTCGGCCCGGAGTCGGAGATGGCCAAGGCTGCCCCGTCGACGTGTGGGCTGTGTGGATTCTTCCTTCCACTCGCAGGTTCGCTGCACGCAGCGTTCGGCGTGTGCGGCAACGAACTCTCCGCAGACGGCCGGGTGGTCAGCGTGTCCTACGGCTGTGGCGCGCATTCGGACACCAGCTTGCCGCTCGGTGCGGGCTCGCCGCAGTTCGACGCATTCGACGACGGAGCAGTCGAGCTGATTGCGGTGCCCGCTCGCCCGTCGAGCGTTGTTGCAGTTGAGGATTCGGTATCCACCGAGTAGAAGATCCGTTCGGCACGGACGCACTCCGCGAGGCGACGCTGCGCGCGTGGTCGGAATCTCCGACGCGATTGCGTGAAGACGCGGCTGCGGAATCCGACCTCGCGAAGGCCGGGTACCGCGACCGCCTGCTCACCGAACTGGCGCAGAACGCTGCCGATGCAGCTGCACGCGAGGGCGTCGAGGGCTCTTTGTGGGTGGACGTGGACGGTCGGACGCTGACCGTCGCGAACACCGGGCGTCCGCTGGACGAATCCGGTGTTCACGCACTCACGGCGCTGCGTGCGTCGAACAAGGTCGACGCCGACGAAGGCGTGACGGGGCGGTTCGGAGTCGGATTCTCGGCAGTTCTCTCGGTCGGTGACGAGGTGGAACTGCGCTCGTCGACGGGATCGATTCGATTCTCTGCCTCGCAAACTCTGCGCGAGATCGAGTCTCGCGAACTCCCCGTGCCGGAAACCGGTGTCCCCGTACTTCGTTTGGTGTGGCCGTCTGGCGAATTGCCGAGCGACGGTGCCGATTCGGAAGTGGTGCTGACGCTTCGGCCGGACGTCGATGCCGCGGCGCTGCTTTCGCAGATGACACGTGAGGCAGTCGACCTGCTGCTCGAACTCCCGGCTCTCGGATCAATTCGTCTGGGTGATAAGACTTTTCGGCGATCGGAACGAGTGCTGGATTCCGGTCTCGTCGAGGTGGTCATCGGAGATCGCACGTGGTGGCAGTACTCGGCGCCGAACGCACGGTGGTTGGTGCCGGTCCGCGACGGGGTCGTCGAGCCGGTCGCAGACGACGTGCTGCGGGCGCCGACCCGATCCGACGAGGAACTGTCGATCCCCGCGATCATCATTGCCGACATTGCAATGCAACCCGATCGGCGACGCCTCATGCCCGCTGCACCGATCGCTCCGCTTGCCGAGGGGTACGCGAAGTTCCTTGCTGCACTACCTCCTCGGCAGCGAACGGCACTCGTCCCGATCCCTGCCTTTGCCCGCAGCGAAACCGATTCGCTTCTGCGCGAAGCACTTCTGAAGGAGCTGCAGGAAAACGAGTGGCTTCCGGTGGTCGGTGAACCCGACCGCGCGCCGCAGCGAGCATCCGTGGTGCCCGGGCTCAGTGATGACCTTGCCGAGTTGCTCACCGACATCATCGGCGGCCTGGTCGTCCCCGAGCTCTCCGGCCCCAAGCACGAGCGAGCACTCGCGGCGGTGTCGACGCACCGCATCGGGCTCGCGCGCATCGCGGAACTGCTCAGCGGCTTGGAACGTGAACCGAAGTGGTGGAATCGACTCTATTCGGCTCTCGAGCCCTTGGTGGTCGACACTCTTGCGGTGGAAGAGCTTGGAACACTGCCGGTTCCGCTCTCCGATGGACGAACGGTGACCGGACCGCGGACCGTCGTCGTCGGCGTCGAATTGGGCGAAGACGCACCGTCTGTGCAGTGGACGAGGTTGGTTCATCCTGTCGCGGCGCACCCGTTGCTGTCTCGATTGGGAGCACAGACCGCGAGTGCCACCGACCTGCTGTCCGATCCGGCACTGCGAGCCTTGATCGAAGATGCTGCGGATCAGGATGATTCGGTAGCGACGGAGTTGGCGCAAGTGGTGCTCGGATTGGCGGCCCACGTGGCGCCAGGGGCGCTGCCGTCGTGGATCGGTGAAGTGCTGCTTCCTGATTCGGAGGGCGAATTGCGGTCCGCCGACCAACTTCTGCTTCCGGGAGCTCCCCTTGCAAGCGTCCTGGTCGAGGATTCTCCCTTCGGCATCGTCGACGCTGATTTTGTTCAGCGGGTGGGGGAGCAGGCGCTACGGGTAGTCGGTGTCGGGTGGGGTTTCACGGTGGTCCGTGAGGAATTGCCGTCCGGCCCCGATCACGATCTCGACGCCGAAGACGCATGGTGGGACACCCTCGACGAGGACCCCGAATACATCGAAGCCGTGCGCGATCTCGATCTCGTGGACGAAGACCGCTGGCCGCAGGCGCTGTCGCTGCTGGTCGAGTCGCCGGCGACGCGGGCGCTGCTCACCGACCGTCGTGGATACACGGCGTGGTGGTTGCGTTCGAATGCCGAACTCGGCGGTGAGGTGCTTGGCTTGCTGCGCGCTCCGGGCGATCGCACCTTCGAGGGATTGCTCGATGCTGCCGAACACCCCGACGCCGGATTCTTCGCCGGATTGCTGGCATCGGATACCGTCGACGATCCGGAACTGGCTCAGCTGCTGCTCGATCGGCTTGCCGACCCACTACGGATGCCGGCCTCCGCCGTCGTCGCGCGGACGCACCGACTGCTGGGTGAGGCAGCGCAGCGACGGGTTCTCGACCTGGAGGAACTGCACCTGCCGCCGTTCGTGCGAGGCCTTTCCGGCGATCTGGTCGATCCCGGCGACGCCCTTGTTCTCGACCGACCGTGGCTGGGAGCGGCACTGCCTGCACAACGAGTGGTGCTCGGCAGTTTCGAGACAGCTGACGCACTGGCAGATCTGCTCGACGTCGCTACGGCGTCCACATCCGTTCACGGACGAGTGAGCAGCACCGGCGTTGTGACGACGTGGGCGAACGAACCACAGGCAGTTCTCGGCTTCGCAGCCCTCGGTCGTGAGGTTCCCGGCGGCGAGGTAGTGATCCATCACGAACTGTCGGTGGAACTGACGGGAGCGGTGGAGGCGACAGTGACCGTGCCGTGGTGGGTGGACTCGGACGGCGTTCATCACGTGATGCGCACGTGGACTCTGCCGCAAGGGATGTGAGGGCAGATGTCTTTTGATCAGTGGGTACTCGACAGTGCAGTGAGCCAGCGGACGGCGTGGCTCGTGGACGTGGTCGACGTCATCACCGACAGCGGCGGAACCCTCGCGTCGTGGCTGATCGCGACGCTGCTCACGATCGTGCTTCTGGTTCGGGGGCTCCGAACGGAAGCTCTGCTGATCGCCGGATCGATGTTGACCGGTCTGCTCGTGATGAGCGGATTGAAGCGCATCTTCACGCGAACCCGTCCACCCCTGCCGGAGCGTTTGATCGAAATCGATTCGTATTCGTTCCCGTCGGGCCACGCGATGATGAGCGCGATACTCGCGACTTCGGTTGCCGCAGTGATTCTTCGGCTTGCTTTGCCGAGGCTCGCGAAGATGGCAATGCTCGCGAGCCTCGGCCTGTACACGATCGCTGTCGGATTCTCCCGCGTCTACCTGGCTGCCCATTGGATGACCGATGTGCTGGCAGGTTGGGCGTTCGGGATGGTGTGGGCCGGAGTGTGGATCTGGGGAACTGCGCAGATCAGGAAGCGCCGGGCGCTGGTTACTTCGTGAGTTCGGCGAGTAGTTGGCTTGTCGCCCACGGCAAGCTCAGTGCGGAACTCGCGGTCAGGGCCGCACCGACCTGCGGGGCCTGATCGTCGTTGACGTAGACGACGCGATTGTTCTTGACCACGTCGAGTTGCTGGAAGCCCGGATTGTTTCGGACCGCCTGGGCGGCATCGGGATTGCCGATGACAACGAGACGGTCCACGTCGAGGAGATCTAGTCGCTCGGTGGAGATGGGCGCGTAGAACTCACCGTTCATCAATGCCTCGACCGCGGGAGCAGGTTTGAATCCGAGACTGCCGAGGACCCGTCCGCGGGCGTCCTCGGAGGAGAAGGCGTAGAACTCCGGGGTCGTGTCGACGCTGATGATCACCGCGGTCTGGTCTGCAAATTCCGGGTGAGCGCTTCTGGCGTCGGCGAACTGCTTGTCGATATCGGCGACCAACTTCGCGCCGTCGGCCTCGCGACCCACTGCCTTCGCTGCGGTCTTCGTCGTGATCTGCCACGGAGTTGCGTAGTCGCCGTAGGCCGGATCCTTCGCGACGGTCGGGGCGATCGCGGAAAGTGTGCTGTACAGGTCTTTGTCGATGCTCGAGTAGAGCGCGAGGATCAAGTCAGGCTCGAGCGCAGCGATCTTTTCGACGCTGATCGTGGTTTCGGGATTGCTGCCGACGACGGTCGGTTCGGTTCCGCCCCAAGGGCCGGTGACCCACGGCCACGTGCGGTTGACGTCCGGCTCGCCCGGGTACTGATTGACCATTCCGACGGGCTTGATGCCCAAGGCCAGCAGAGCCTGCTCGTCGTTGTAACCGACGGTGACGATCCGTTGTGGTTCGGAATCGATCGTGGTGCTGCCGAAAGCGTGATCGATCGTGACGGGGAAGGCGCCGCCACCGGAACTCGACGAACTACTTGCTGCGTCATCGTTCGAACTGCAGGAGACGAGTGCTGTGCCGACCAGGGCGACCAGAGCAACCGATGTCAGTCTCGTCCAACGTCCTCGGCTTTTCCAACGATTTCGGTGGGAGATCTTCACGGTTACGTGGTTCCTTTCAGCATTGACAAGCTAAGACCGACACTAGGGTGCAGGGTAGGCTTACCACACTGAAAGGGTGAATCGACCTGCTCAGTCGACCAGACCGGCGCCCTGTTGTGCGCCCTTGTCACCGCGCACAGCTGCGCGTCGTTGAATGGAGAACAGAGCGAGGCCGAGGAAGCCGACTCCGATACCCGCGTAACAGATCGGGAGTGCATCCGACCAACGATCGCCGCTCACCGCGACCACGATCGTGGCGACCACCCACAACGCGGTGCCGATGATCAGTGCCGGCGCGGGTGCGGACAATTTGCCGATCAGGCTGGTTGTGTTGCGAGTCTCCGTCACAAAATTAACGCTACCCGTACCCCGGTGGCCTACTCTCCCTAGTGCGACCGGCTTCATGTGCGCCGGCACACGGCGACCTACAGCGATGGGGAAAGAACAAACATGGCGGCACCCGGCAAGATCCTCGACACCTATTTCAAGATCAGCGAACGAGGGTCGACGATCTCGACCGAGGTTCGCGGCGGTGTCGTCACCTTCGTGGCGATGGCCTACATCGTGGTCCTCAACCCCCTGATCCTCGGCAGTTTCTCGGCTGACGACGCTGCAGCGAAGACCGACGTTCTCGGCAACATCCTTCCGGTCAACCAGGTGGCTGCGGTCACCGCTCTGGTTGCCGGCCTGATGAGCATCGTCTTCGGTCTCGTTGCCAACTATCCGTTTGCCATCGCCGCGGGTCTCGGCATCAACAGCCTGCTCGCCGTCACCATCGCACCTCAGGTCACCTGGCCCGAGGCGATGGGCCTGGTGGTCATCGACGGTGTGATCATCGTTCTGTTGGCACTCACCGGTTTCCGAACTGCGGTGTTCAATGCGATTCCCTCGGCATTGAAGTCCGCGATCGCGGCCGGTATCGGCATGTTCATCGCCTTCATCGGACTGGTCGACGCCGGATTCGTCCGCCGCATCCCCGACGCCGCCGGTACGACGGTTCCCGTCGGACTCGGAATCAACGGCTCGATCGCTTCGTGGCCGACCGTGGTGTTCATCTTCGGTGTCCTGCTCATGGGTGTTCTGGTCGTGCGCAAGGTTCGTGGTGGACTGCTGATCGGCATCGTTGTCACGACGATCCTCGCTGCGATCATCGAGGCAGTTGCCGACGTCGGACCCTCGCTCGGAACCAACCCCAAGGGCTGGAACCTCAGCATCCCCGCGATCCCGGAGATGCTCGGTGGTTTGCCTGATCTGAGCCTGGTCGGCGACGTCA
Organism: Rhodococcus sp. ARP2; assembly: GCF_001029585.1. Classification (NCBI taxonomy): domain Bacteria; kingdom Bacillati; phylum Actinomycetota; class Actinomycetes; order Mycobacteriales; family Nocardiaceae; genus Rhodococcus; species Rhodococcus sp. ARP2. The sequence goes on from NZ_LEKE01000076.1 coordinate 7,463, forward strand.
GCATCTTCGGCGCGTTCACCCGCATCGGTGTTCTGGCCGCCAGCCTGCTTGTCTTCACCCTCGTGCTCGCGAATTTCTTCGACGCCATGGGCACGATGACGGGTCTCGGTAAGGAAGCCGGCCTGACCGACAAGGACGGAAACCTCCCCAACGTCGGTCGCGCGCTTGTCGTCGAAGGCGCCGGTGCCATCGTCGGCGGTGGCGCTTCGGCGTCGTCGAACACCGTGTTCGTGGAATCCGCGTCGGGTATCGCCGAAGGCGCCCGCACGGGCCTGGCAAATGTCGTGACCGGACTGCTCTTCCTCGTCGCGATGTTCCTGACGCCGCTCTACTCCGTCGTGCCGATCGAGGCAGCTGCGCCTGCCCTCGTCGTCGTCGGTGCGCTGATGATCGGACAGGTCCGAGACATCGATTTCACCAAGTTCTCGGTGGCACTCCCGGCGTTCCTGACCATGATCGTCATGCCGTTCACCTACTCGATCGCCAACGGCATCGGTGTCGGCTTCATTTCATGGGTGGTCCTGCACGCTGCCAGCGGTGGTATCAAGAAGATCCACCCGTTGCTCTGGATCGTGGCGGCACTTTTTGTGGCCTACTTCACTGTCGGACCCATTACCGACGCCCTTACGTGAAATCAGGGTTGACCGGTATTCGATTACGTGAGCTACCGGCCAGCTCTTGACGTATTGTCTGACGCGTGACCACCGAAACTCGTGCGCTGGCCAGCGATCTTTCCCTGGCTGTAGTGCGTCTCACCAGGCATCTGCGCGGCCGCAGAGTCGACGCTCAGGTATCGCTGACGCAACTGTCCGCTTTGGCGAGCCTGGATCAGTACGGCCCGATGACCCCTGGCGTACTCGCAGCACGTGAGAAAGTTCAGCCGCCGTCGATGACGCGCGTTGTTGCTTCTCTCGCCGAGCTCGGTCTGGTCGAGCGCTCGCCGCATCCCACGGACGGTCGTCAGATCATCGTGAATCTCTCCGACGCCGGGCAGGCGTTGCTCGCGGACGAGACCCATGCGCGTGAGGCGTGGATGAACGAGCAGCTGGCCGGGCTGGGTGGCGAAGAACTCGCGACGCTGCGCGGTGCCGTCGGGATCATCACGGAGATGGTCAACAAGACGGAGTAGTTCCGCGAGTTATGCGGTCGCGTAGCTCCGCTACGCAGAGGTCGCGTAGCTCCGCTACATAGAGGTCGTTGCCCAAACGAATTACTCGAGGGGCAAGATGGTGGGGTGCCCCGAGACCCCGATTCCGGCATGTTTGCCGCGCTCCACAACCGCAACTACCGCCTTTGGGCTTCCGGACAGATTGTTTCTCTGGTCGGCACGTGGATGCAACGTATTGCCCAGGACTGGCTGGTACTGACGCTCTCGGACGGCAACGCGTTGGCGGTGGGCATCGTCATGGCCTTGCAGTTCGGTCCGACGCTGTTTCTGTCGGTGTGGGGTGGGGTGCTGGCCGATCGGTACGACAAGCGTCGGATCCTGATCTTCACGCAGTGGGCGAGTGCGGTATGCGCACTGGTGTTGGGTCTGTTGGACGTCGGTGGGCTCGTCGCGTTGTGGCACGTCTTCCTGATCGCCTTTGCCCTCGGCTGTGTCTCGGCGCTCGACGCACCGGTGCGTCAGTCGTTCACTATCGAGATGGTGGGCAAGGAACACCTGTCCAATGCCATCGCGCTCAACTCGATGACGTTCAACACGGCCCGCATCGTCGGTCCGGCCATCTCGGGTGTTTTGATCAACCTGATCGGAACCGGATGGGTGTTCCTGCTCAACGTCGCGACGTTCGGTGGGGTCCTCATCGCGCTGTACCTGATGAACAAGAAGGAGCTGATCCCGTCCGAACCGGCGCCGCGTACCAAGGGGCAGGTGCGCGACGGGTTCCGATATGTGTGGGGTCGCAAGGACCTTCGGGTGATCATGGTGTCCGTCTTCATGGTCTCGACGTTCGGCCTGAACTTCGCGATCAGCCTGGCGGTGATGGCGCGCAACACGTTCGGCCTCGAGGCCGACGGTTACGGACTGCTGTCCACGACGCTTGCCGTGGGAACCCTTGCAGGCGCTGCGTATGCCGCAAGGCGCAAGGAAGCGCCGCGGTTGCGGACGTTCCTCGGTGCCGCCGTGGCTTTCGGCGTGTTCGAGGTCGCGGTGGGATTGATGCCTACCTATGCGTTGGTGGCGCTGATGTTGATCCCCACGGGCGCACTGACGTTGACGTTCACGACGTCCGCAATGAACATCCTGCAGATGTCGGTCCCCTCCGAGATGCGTGGGCGGGTGATGGGCATCTACATGCTCAGTTTCCTCGGTGGCACACCGCTGGGAAGTCCGCTGCTTGGTTGGCTCGCCGACTCCGTGGATCCCCGTGCGCCTTTGATCGTGGGCGGAGTGATCTCGCTCGTCTCGGGCACAGTGGCCGGGGTGTACCTGCTACGTAGCGAAGGGCTGAAACTTCGTCTTGCGAGGCCGGAAGACGGTGGCAGGTTGCCGGTGTTCGTCCTGCGTCCGGTGATCGTGTGCGACGCGACCGAACAGGCAGTCGAGGCTAGCCGCGCGCCGTGACCTTCTCGCGCTTGGGAAACACCGTGTAGCTCAGGGCGATTGCTCCCCAGATTCCCAGCACCACTGTCAGCTTGCTGATCCATCCGTCGAGGGCACCCGTACGTGCGGGGTCGTCGACGAGGAAGATGGCCGCGCCGAGAAGTCCGCACGCGATGGCCCAGGCGATCGCGGCTTTGCCGAACTCGCGCCATTCGCGCAGTGCTCGCGCACTCCCGTACTTGGGTGGCGCGACGGGAGCCGGGCCGCCGGCGAATCGGTAGGCGAACCTGGCGTCGGCCCAGGAGATGAGACTGTGCCCGAACGCAACGGAGAAGCCGATGTAGGCCGCAGCCAGCCCGTGGGTGAAGTTCGCCTCGCCGCCGTCCCGAAGATCGAGGGCTGTGGCGACGAGCAGGACGACGTCGACCAGGGGTGCGCAGATGAGCAGTGCGGCACCCAGCGTCTTGCGGCGCAGCAGATAGCGGGCGGCGAGACCGGCGGCGATGAACACCCAGAACATGATTTCGCACGCGATGATCAGATGGACGATCATGACATCAGCTCATTTCTAGTACGACTGTGTTAGTGATCGAAAACTAGCACAACTGTGTTAGCTTTGTGAAGTGGTGAAACGAAGCAGCCCCGATGAGCGACGGGAAGAGATCGCCGAGGCTGTCTGGCGTGTGATCCGTCGTGATGGTGTGGCGAGCGCGAGCGTCCGGGCCGTCGCGGACGAGGCGAAGATGTCGACGGGGTCGCTAAGGCACTTCTTCGCGACGCAGTCTGAACTCTTGCTGTTCGCGATGACGCTCGTGACCGTCCGAGTGGAGAAGAGAATCGCCGGCATCGACTTCGATCCCGACATCCGCCGCGCGATCCGCCAGTTCACCGATCAGTTCGTTCCCCTCGACGAAGATCGGCGTGAAGAAATGCAGGTCTGGGAGGCGTTTGCTGCTGCCGCCCAGACCGATTCGACGTTGACGGCAGTGCGTGACGAGACGGACCGGACGCTGTTCGAGCACTATCGAACATTTGTCGAGGCCGTACATGATGCAGGATTCCTGCAGCCGGACGCTTCGGTCGACATCGAGGCGATGAGGTTGCATGCGCTCGCCGACGGGCTCGCGTCGCACGGCGTCGACAATCCCGAGCGAACCAATCCGCAGGTGATCGGCCGGGTGCTCGACGCGCATTTCGCTACGCTGCTGCGCTAGGTCGGGAGTAGTGGTGGGGGGCTCGCGGTGCGTACGGCACGATAGACCCGTGGTTCACGTCATCGACATCTCAGATCCCGCCGACCCCCGGTTGGATGACTTTCGCGATCTCAACTCCTCGGATCGGCGCCCCGACCTGCCGGAGGGCAAGGGACTGGTCATCGCCGAAGGAGTATTCGTCACTCAGCGGCTGCTGACGTCGCGGTTCGAGCCGATCAGTCTTCTCGGCGTTGAACGACGGCTCCTGGAGCTCGCTGACGATCTCGACGGTGTGGACGTGCCGTTCTACCGTACGAGCGCCGAAGTGATGGCCGAGGTCGTCGGATTCCACCTGAACCGTGGCGTCCTCGCTGCAGCAGCGCGCCCGGCACCACTCGCGGTCTCGGACGTGCTGAAGGACGCAAAGACCGTCGTGGTCCTCGAAGGCGTCAACGATCACGAGAACCTCGGCTCGATGTTCCGCAACGCTGCAGGGCTCGGCGTGGACGCCGTTCTGTTCGGGAAGGGTTGTGCTGACCCGCTGTACCGGCGGTCGGTCCGTGTGTCGATGGGGCACGTGCTGCGAGTGCCCTTCGCGCATGTGGCAAAGTGGCCACACGACTTGGATGAGCTGCGTGGCAACGGTTTTCAGCTCATATCCTTGACTCCGAATCCGGAAGCGGTCACTTTGGCCGAAGCGATGACCGGGGAGAAGGTGGCGCTACTGCTGGGCGCCGAGGGGCCAGGTCTGACCGAACATGCGATGCGGGCCACCGACATTCGTGCCAAGATACCGATGGCTCCCGGCACCGACTCGCTCAATGTCGCAACCGCAGCGGCGATGGCCTTCTACGAACGTGTCAGGACCGGCCGGTGACTCTGGACCGCACGCCCTGGTTCACCGGAATCGCGGTGTCGGTATTCGCCGCGATGCTCTCGACCAGCGCCGTCGCGGCGTTCTGCATCGCGCTCGGCAACGTGAACGTGCTCCTGGCGGTTGTCGTCAATATCATTGCGGTAGGCGGACTTGCGCCGACCGTGTGGCGCTGGCGAGCCGTCCCCGTGTGGCGATGGGTGGTCTACGGCGCGGTAGTCGGCGTTCCGCTCGGGTGGATCGCAGCGATAGCCGCGTGACTGTGTGATGCTTGTTCGCGCTACTTGAACCCGAAGTACCGGGCGAGGCGACCGCGCGGCTTGGCCACGGGTGCGTCGTGGATCGGCGGGATGTTTTCGGGCGTGGGTATCTCTGTCGGCGCCTGCTCGGGTACCGGTACGGGAGTTGGGGGCGCAGGTTTGGGTGCCTCGCCGGGGCGGTGAATCTTGAAGCCCCACAGGAGAATCTGCGTTGTGTCGAGTTCGTGTTCTCGCGGCGCGCCGGTGTATCGGAATCCCAGCCACTCGAGGTTGGCGGACTCCGCGAACTGCTGCGGGTGGAACGGAAGTGACTGCGGATCGGGCAGGATCCCGGGCGGGTAACGCAGGGGATGGTTGCCGGCCCAGAATTCCAGTTCCCAGGTCTGCGGGATCCCCAGATTTTCGACGATGTCGATCGGGATGGCACTGAACGAGCGTCGTAGCTCGCCGTTCTCCCACAGTGCAAACGAACCCTGCGCGGTTTCGGGGACGGAGCTGATCAACAGCGTCGAGCCGCCCTCGGCCGAAAGGTGCCAGGAATCAGGCAGTTTCGAGGGGACAAATGTGCTGAGTTCGGAGCTGCAGACGACGCTCACTCGGCCGTACGCGCCGACGAAGACGTAGCCGGGGCTCACCGTCGCGGCCATCGACAGCGGCTGAGGACCGAGAGACTCGAACTCCTTGTCCGGGTACAGCGACATGGCGATTTTCAGCGCCTCGGTCTGATCCGGCTGTGGGTACTTGCTCAATTCGGTGCGAGCGTCTGCGCCGCCCAGAAACCAGATCGTCGATACCCGTGCAGCCACCGGCAGCCCTCTCTCCTCAGCCTCGCTCGAAAGAAGAATACTTTCCTTCGGGGTCAGCGACCGCTGCTGCGGACCCCGAGGAGTACGTCGTCCCACGAGGGAAGAGCAGGCCGTCCGCGCTTGTCCTTGGTCTGCGTCTGCTGCGGAGCGGTTTTCGGGGTCACGTCCGGTGCAGGCTCGGGAACCTCTTCGTCGACGACTGTTTCCGGCTCGACAGCAATCGGCTCGGGCGCCACGATTCGTTCCGCCACCACCGTTCGCTCGGAAGCTGCTGTCCGCTCGGAAACTGCTGTCCGCTCGGAAACTGCTGCGGGCTCCGGCTCGATCTCCGCCACCGGTTCGACGTCGAATCGGGACAGTTCAAGCTGCTGCGGCTCGTTCGAAACCACCGGTACCAGGCCGCGGAGCGGGCGACCGAAGTCGGGATCGATCAAGTCGAATGCCGCGTCGTCGAGTGCGACGATCGTTCCGCCGTGCGCGTCGGGCTGGTAGCGCCAGTGTGCGGCGTTGGTGGTGCGGCCGGCCTGCCACTGCAACTGCGCGACCCACTGATTGTCCTCGTCGCGCCAGGCATCCCAGGTGGCCTCGTCGATGCTGTGGCCGCGGGCGCGGAATGCGTGGGTCACGATTTCGGAGAGGGTGGGAACCGTCGGGCCGTTGTCGCGCACCGGGTGTCCGCCCTGCGCCATTTCCGCGGCGCGGGAACGCTCGAGCAGAACGGGGTACGCAAAGCGCTCGACCTTGCTGATGGGGATCTTCGCTTCTTCGGCGACCTGCTCTACGGAAGCACCGGAACGAATGCGCGTCTGAATTTCGCGGGGACGGAGTTGGCTTTCCATTTCGATCTCAATCTGGCCGAGTCGAGCCACGTCTCCGCGGGAAGCAGCACGAAGTTTGTCATCGGCGGGAAGCCGGAATTTCTGGCCGGTTTCAGCATCTGCGCACACCACATGCGATCCATCGGGTTCAAGTCCGATCACTCGAAGCTCTCGCACATTGACCTCCTTATCGCGCCGGCTCGCGACTTTGCGCCGCGCTCAACTGTAATTCATTCGTGACCATGGACTCGGCAGGACACGCAGGGCGAGATGACCTCGGATCCGACCACCGGTGTGGTAGCTCACAAGGCCTGGCGCAAACGACGCTCGGCCCCCGACATCATGTCGGGGGCCGAGCGGTGAAGCAGTATGAAAATCAGCCGAGCTGAGAAACGACCCAGTCGATGCTCTTGGTGAGAGCGGTGACGTCATCGGGGTCGATGGCCGGGAACATGCCGACGCGCAGCTGGTTGCGGCCGAGCTTGCGGTACGGCTCGGTATCGACGATTCCGTTGGCGCGCAGGATCTTTGCCACCTCGGCAGCGTCGACGTCGTCGTTGAAGTCGATGGTGCCGACAACCTGCGAGCGGTGTGCCGGATCAGCGACGAACGGTGTTGCGAACTCGCTGGCCTCGGCCCAGTTGTACAGGCGCGAGGACGAATCCGCGGTGCGAGCGGTGGTCCAGTCGAGGCCGCCGTTGCTGTTCATCCACTCGATCTGGTTGGCGAAGAGCAACAGGGTGGCCAGGGCCGGGGTGTTGTACGTCTGATCCTTGGAGCTGTTGTCCACGGCGATGGGCAGTGAGAGGAAGTCAGGCGTCCAGCGGCCCGAATCCTTGATCTCCGCGACGCGCTCGAGGGCGGCCGGGCTCATCAGCGCGATCCACAGTCCGCCGTCTGCGGCGAAGCACTTCTGCGGAGCGAAGTAGTAGACGTCGGAATCGGCGACGTTGACCGGAAGTCCACCGGCGCCCGAGGTGGCGTCGATGGCGATCAGTGCGTTCTCCGAACCCGCGGGGCGCGAGACGGGGATCGACACACCGGTGGAGGTCTCGTTGTGCGCCCAGCCGATGAGATCGACGGACGGGTCGGAGACCGGCACCGGTGCGCTGCCCGGATCGGCGGAAACGACGATCGGGTCACCGATGAACGGGTTGGCCTTGGCGACCGAAGCGAACTTGGAGCTGAATTCGCCGTTGGTCAGGTGCAGCGACTTCTCGCGGATGAGGCCGAATGCGGCCGCATCCCAGAACGCAGTGGTTCCGCCGTTGCCGAGGACGACCTCGTAGCCCTCGGGCAGTGAGAACAGATCGGCGAGGCCGGAACGAATGCTGGCCACAACGTTCTTGACCGGCTTCTGGCGATGGCTGGTGCCGAACACCGAAGCGCCCACCTCGACCAGGGACTGCAGCTGCTCGGGGCGAACCTTGGAAGGACCGCAGCCGAAGCGTCCGTCGGCGGGCTTGAGGTCGGCGGGGATGATCGGTGTGGAGGTCATCGCTTCTTTCTGTTCCTTCACTTGTGTTCTGTACTACCGTGATTGGCGAATTCGAGCGGGGTACTACGCGTGGCTGATCTGGTCCCAGCCCTCGACCGACTCCGGAGTACGGGGCGCCGGGCCGGTGTAGATGGCGGCCGGGCGTACCAGCTTACCGAGACGCTTCTGCTCGAGGATGTGTGCACACCAGCCGGCGGTGCGGCCACAGGTGAACATGGCAGGCATCATGTGCGCGGGAACCTCGGCGAAGTCGAGGATGACGGCGGCCCAGAACTCGACGTTGGTCTCGATCGCGCGATCGGGACGACGCTCACGCAGTTCTGCCAGTGCAGCCTGCTCGAGAGCTGCGGCAGCTTCGTAGCGGGGAGCGTTGAGGCGCTTCGCGGTAGCGCGAAGCACGCGAGCACGGGGATCTTCGGCGCGGTAGACGCGGTGTCCGAAGCCCATGAGCTTTTCCTTGCGGTCGAGGATTCCCTTGACCAGTGCGCGGGCGTCGCCGGTCTTCTCGGTCTCTTCGATCATCGGAAGAACGCGGGCCGGTGCGCCGCCGTGCAGCGGGCCGGACATCGCGCCGATGGCGCCGGAAAGCGAGGCAGCGACGTCGGCGCCGGTGGAGGCGATGACGCGGGCCGTGAAGGTGGAGGCGTTCATGCCGTGCTCGGCTGCCGAGACCCAGTACGCGTCGATTGCCTCGACGTGTGCCGGATCAGGCTCACCCTTCCAGCGAACCATGAAGCGCTCGGTGACCGTCTTGGCCTCGTCGATGCGGCTCTGTGGGACTGCAGGCTGGTAGATGCCGCGAGCGGACTGCGCGACGTACGACAGTGCCATGACGGATGCGCGGGCGAGCTGGTCGCGGGCGGTCTCGTCATCGATGTCGAGGAGCGGCTGGTATCCCCAGATTGGAGCCAGCATCGCCAGTCCGGCCTGGACGTCGACACGGACGTCGCCGGTGTGAATGGGGAGGGGGAAGGGCTCGGCCGGCGGGAGGCCGGGGCCGAAGCGGCCGTCGACGAGAAGGGCCCATACGTTGCCGAAGGTGACCCTCTGGCCGACCAGGTCTTCGATGTCGACTCCGCGGTAGCGCAGTGCGCCGCCGTCCTTGTCGGGTTCTGCGATATCGCTGGTGAAGGCGACGACGCCTTCGAGTCCGCTCACAAAATCGTCCGGTATTGCTGCGCTCGCTGCCATTCTCGTGGACTCTCCTCGTTCGAGTGCGCCAGGTCTACAGTCGCACTGCCTCAGCTTCAGTGACTGCGCCTCGGTGCTCGCAGGGATGAGCACGCACCGTGTTTTGTACTGCGCAATCGTCTCGTCCCGATTCGGTTGCTGTCGCTGGTGCGGCTCGCGGTCCGGGTCGGGTCTAGCCACGGCAAACTTTAGCGCGTGCCGCGTAGCCGTTGGCCAGTGAGTACCCGGGAGTAGCGTTCTCGGCTGTGTCGAATGAACGTCAGGACCCGCAGGCGGTGGACAACGAACTCGCGGCCATGCGTGTGGGCTATCCGCAAGCAGGCAGCGAATCGGAGTCCGTCGAGGACCGCATGAGTGCGGAATTGGATACCTCGGTCGTCGAGACCGGTTGGCTGCCCCTCATGCGTCAATGGCTTGTGGACGCCGTCGAAGCTGACGCGCCGGAGCCCAACGCCATGACTCTGTCGACGGTGGACGACGGTGGCCGTCCGGCGTCGCGGACCGTGCTCTGCAAAGGGCTCAGCGAAGACGGTGTCCTCTTCTTCACCAACTACGGATCCGACAAGGCTCGTCACCTCGACGCGCACCCGTACGCGTCGGCCAACTTCACGTGGCTGACCCTTGCCAGGCAGGTGATCGTCCGCGGCACCACCGAGCGCGTGAGTGCTCAACTGACGCAGGAGTATTGGCGAACCAGGCCTCGTGGATCGCAGCTCGGCGCGTGGGCGTCGTCGCAGTCTCGTCCGATCGACTCGCGTGCCGATCTCGACGAGCAACTGCGTGAGGTCGCCGCCCGATTCGGCGTGGACGGTGAAATTCCGGTGCCACCGAACTGGGGCGGGATTCTGATTCGGCCCGAGTCCGTCGAGTTCTGGCAAGGACGCGCCAACCGCATGCACAATCGAGTTCGCACGAGCCTGGTCGACGGACAGTGGTCCGCCGTCCGTCTCCAGCCGTGAGTCGGTTACTCGCGGACACGACTCCGCTCGAGAATCGCGACTATCGACGGCTGTGGACGGCCGGCATCGTCACCGTCATCGGCGCTCAGCTCAGTGTGGTCGCCGTACCGCAACAGGTGTACGAGATCACCCGAAGCTCGGCCTACGTCGGTCTGACGGGAATCTTCGGTCTGGTCCCGCTGGTCGTTTTCGGTCTGTGGGGCGGCGCACTGGCCGACGTCATGGATCGACGACGGCTGTTGATGATCACCTCGATCGGACTCGGTGTCACGTCGGTGCTGTTCTGGATCCAGGCTGCTCTGAACGTGAACAACGTGTGGTTGGTGCTCGGATTGTTCTCGGTTCAACAGGCGTTCTTCGCGGTGAACCAACCGACGCGAGCGGCGATCATCCCTCGGTTGATTCCGGGCAGGCAGTTACCTGCCGCGAACTCGCTGAACATGACTGTCGTGCAGTTCGGTGCAATAGCCGGCCCGCTACTGGCGGGTGTCCTCATACCGTCGGCCGGTCTGCAACTGCTGTACCTGCTCGACTCGATCTTTCTGATCGCCACGTTGTGGGCAGTATGGAAGCTCCCGGCGATTCCGCCGACCGGCACGTCTCGGCGGGCCGGGCTGAGCGAGGTCCTCGGCGGTTTCACGTATCTCGCGACGCAGAAGGTTCTGCTCGCGTCGTTCGTGGTGGACATCATCGCGATGGTGTTCGGGATGTCGCGAGCGCTGTTCCCGGAAATCGCACACGAATCCTTCGGTGACCCCGCCAGCGGCGGTTTTGCGCTCGGACTGCTGTTCGCAGCGATGTCGGTGGGAGCCGTTCTGGGCGGAGTGTTCTCGGGTTGGTTGCCACGGGTTCAGTACCAGGGGCGGGCCGTGCTGGTCTGCATCGCGCTGTGGGGGCTGTCCATGGTCGGCTTCGGCGTAGCGGTGTACTTCGCGAGTCCCGGTTCCAGTGTGATTCTGCTCTGGGTGGCGGTTGCATTCCTGGCATTCGGCGGCGCCGTCGACATGGTCTCGGCCGCATTCCGCAGCACGATGCTTCAGCAAGTGGCAACCGATGACATGCGCGGACGACTGCAGGGCGTGTTCATCGTGGTCGTGGCAGGTGGTCCGCGCATCGGTGACGTCCTGCACGGCGGTGCGGCCTTCCTGTTCGGGACCGGTGTCGCGGCAGCGGGCGGCGGCTTCCTGGTGATTGTCGGTGTTGTCCTTTCTGCCCTCGCATTTCCGGCGTTCGTTCGCTACAAGGTGGGACGCGCCGTCTGACGTCCTGGTTAACCGGTCGCTCGTGGTGGAAACTGGTACGTATGACTGCGCCGCACAGCACGGGTAGGGGAGGGTTCGAGATCCGTGGTGGCGGCTATCGAGCCGAGATCGCCGCGGCCGGTGCCGGGTTGCGGCTTCTCGGCCACGAAGGTCCGAACGGTCAGCGCGCGCTGACCGAGACCTGGGCGCTCGGATCGAAGCCACCGCTGTCGGCCGGATTGGTTCTCGCGCCGTGGCCCAACCGAATTCGCGACGGGCACTTCATGTTCGACGGCATCGAGCATCAACTCGAGATCACCGAACCTGCGCTGGGGAACGCGAGCCACGGGTTCGTCCGTCGTCGCAATTGGAGCCTCGTGGACCACACCTACGAGCGCGTCGAACTGTCGGTGGACGTCGGACTGCACAAGGGTTGGCCGTATCCGTTGCAGCTGACGATCGCCTATGAGGTCGGTGCCGACGGGTTGACCGTCACGCATACGGCCACGAACAAGGGTGCGACCTCGTCTCCGTTCGGGCTCGGAATGCACACTTTCATTCGCGCCGGCGACTTTCCGCTCGACGAATGTGCGCTGCATCTGGCCGCAGGCACGCGGTTGCCGATCGATCCGGCGAGGATGCTGCCGAATGCGTATTCGCAGGCAGTCGCCGGTACGGATTACGACTTCCGGGCACCGAGACTGCTCGACGGGGTTCAGTTGGACACGCCGTACAGCGCATTGGACGTCGTCGACGGCAGTGGTCGGACGCAACATGAGCTGCTGGCTCCGGATGGAACGGGCACTGCCCTGTGGACCAACCGCGAGTTCCCGTGGATTCAGGCCTTCATCGCAGATCCCGCCAACGACAAGGGGTATCCCGATCGCGGCCGCGCATTGGCTTTGGAACCGATGACCTGCCCGCCTGACGCCTTCAATTCGGGCATCGACCTCCTGGTGCTTCACCCGGGGCAGACGTGGACGGGTAGCTGGGGCATCAAGGCTCTGTGATCCGGCTCTCATACCGTGGGATCGTGTAACGCCGAGTAGGCATCGGCCGATAACAATCGGTTTTCGGTACCTCGTGTCAGTGCTCCGGACGGTCCGACATTGGTCCCATTCTCGGATTGCTGCCGAGATTTGCAGATCAGTGTGGGTAAATGCGCGATTCCGTAGACTGGAGTACCGGTCACGCGAGTGGGAAAACCCAGCCTGGAACGTGTTTCAGTTTCGGTGGGTATGTCGGGTTCGTGAGTACCCGAAAAATAGCCGTGGAGCGACCCTCCTTCGGCACGATCTCTCCCGTGCGACTAGTTTCTAGTTGATCGCATGTAGTTACTCGTTGGTTCGAGCTTGAGAGGGATCCTTCGTGCCCGCTGACAATGACACAAAGCCCACGCTTACTTACCCCGGTGGTGAGTACACGATGTCCATTGCCAGGGCAACAGAGGGCAATGACGGCATCGAGCTGGGAAAGCTGCTGGCCACAACGGGGTACACCACCCTTGACCCCGGTTTTGTGAACACTGCATCCACCAGTTCTGCAATCACCTACATCGACGGTGAGAAGGGAATCCTGCGTTACCGCGGATATCCCATCGAGCAGTTGGCAGGTAAGTCGACGTTCATCGAGGTCAGCTACCTGCTGATCTACGGCGAACTGCCGACCGACGCCCAGCTCGAGTCCTTCACGGACCGCATTCGTCGACACACCCTGCTCCACGAGGACCTCAAGCGGTTCTTCGACGGATTCCCGCGCAACGCTCACCCGATGCCGGTTCTCTCGTCCGCAGTGAACGCACTGTCGGCGTACTACCAGGATTCGCTCGATCCCGAGGATCCGGAGCAGGTGGAACTGTCCACCATCCGTCTTCTTGCGAAGCTGCCGACCATCGCTGCGTACGCGTACAAGAAGTCCGTCGGACAGCCGTTCCTGTACCCGGACAACTCGTTGAACCTGGTCGAGAACTTCATGCGTATGACGTTCGGCTTCCCGGCCGAGCCGTACCAGGGTGATCCCGAGGTCGCCAAGGCACTCGACATGCTGCTGATCCTGCACGCGGACCACGAGCAGAACTGCTCCACGTCGACCGTGCGCATGGTCGGCTCGTCGGACGCCAACCTGTTCACCTCCGTCTCTGCCGGCATCAACGCACTGTGGGGCCCGCTGCACGGTGGCGCGAACCAGGCAGTGCTCGAGATGCTCGACGAGATCAAGGCCAGCGGCAGCACCGCAGCCGAGTTCGTCCGCAAGGTCAAGAACAAGGAAGACGGCGTGAAGCTCATGGGCTTCGGGCACCGCGTCTACCGCAACTACGATCCGCGCGCTGCGCTGGTCCGCGAAACCGCGCACACCATCCTCGCCAAGCTCGGCGGCGACGACGAACTGCTCAACATCGCAATGCAACTCGAAGAGGCCGCCCTCACGGACGACTACTTCATCGAGCGCAAGCTCTACCCGAACGTCGACTTCTACACCGGCCTCATCTACCGCGCGATGGGCTTCCCGCCGCGCATGTTCACGGTGCTGTTCGCCATGGGCCGTCTGCCCGGCTGGATTGCGCACTGGCGTGAAATGCACGAGGATCCGGCTACGAAGATCGGCCGCCCGCGCCAGATCTACACCGGCTACACCGAGCGTGACTACAGAGACATCACGTCCCGCTGACGCGTGACCTAGCGACATCACGTCCCGCTGACGCGTGACCTAGCGATATCACCACCCGCTAGTCTTCTGTACCCAACATTTCGCCTCAACGAGGAGGACCCATGAGTAGCAAGCCCGTAATCGAGTTCCAGGAAGGCCCCGCGCCGACCGATCTGGTCATCAAGGATCTGGTTGTCGGAGAAGGCGCCGAAGCCGTTCCCGGTGGCACCGTCGACGTTCACTACGTCGGTGTCGAGTTCGAGTCCGGTGAAGAGTTCGACTCTTCCTGGAGCCGTGGCGAGTCCATTCAGTTCCCGCTTCGTGGCCTGATCAAGGGTTGGCAGGACGGCATCCCGGGCATGAAGGTCGGCGGACGTCGCCAGCTCACCATTCCGCCGGAGCTGGCATACGGCCCCGCCGGTGCAGGGCACCAGCTTTCCGGCAAGACCTTGGTCTTCGTGATCGATCTGCTGGAAGCCAAGTAATTCACTGTGCGCCTTTATTAACCCCCCGCGGTTAATAAAGGCGCACAGCACAAGCAGCCCCGCACCGTCAGGTGTGGGGCTTTCTTGTGTGGTCAGCTCGCGGTCTTTCGTCGGTAGAGCCAGTTCGACCACACGAATCCCGCGGCGGCGATGCCCAGGCACCACGCGAGGGCGATGGCCGCGCTGTTCCCGATCGGCGTGCCCATCAGGAGTCCGCGCACCGTCTCGATGATCGGGGTTACCGGTTGGTGCCGGGCAAATCCCTGCAGCCATGACGGCATTGTCTCAGCCGGTACGAAAGCAGTGCTGACGTAGGGCAGGAACATGATGGCGAAGGTGAATCCGCTTGCAGCCTCCGGGTTCTTGGCCAAGAGCCCCAAAGCTGTCGAGAGGTACGACATGGCAAAGACGAAGGCGACGATCACAGCGGCGACGCCGAGCCAGCGCAACGGATCGCTGGTCGGGCGAAATCCCATGATCAGCGCAACGACGACCACGATCGCCGTAGTCAGGACGTTGCGGACGACGCTGGCCAGTACATGACCGGTCAGGACCGACGACGGAGAGATCGCCAAGGTCCGGAAACGGTCGATGATCCCGTCCTTCATGTCGCTCGAGACGCTGACCGCGGTGGTCGAGGCGCCGAATCCGGCGCACAGAAGGATGATTCCTGGCACGACGTAGTCGATGTACTCGCTACCGGTGTTGATGGCGCCGCCGAAGACGTAGACGAACAGCAGCATGAGCATGACCGGAAGGGCTATCGCGGTGATCATCGAATCCGGACTGCGCAGAACGTGTTTGAGATTCCGGCGGAGCATCACCGCGGAATCGATTGCAATGGTGGAGGTCATCGAACGCTCGCAATCTCGGGTTGGCCTGATCCGGTGAGCGCGAAGAACACGTCGTCCAGATCCGGAGTGTGAACGGAGAACTTCTCGACGGTGATCGACGGATCGTCGATCGAGTCGAGGATGGCTTTGATCGACGGAACCGCCCCGTCGGAAGGGATGTGCAGGGTCAAGGTCTCGGCATTCGAATGCGCCTGCGGCAGTGATGCCGCGGCGAGTTCGAGTTGGGCCAGGTTCTCGAATTGCAGAGCGACATGGCCGCCGGGAACAAGGCGTTTGAGTTCGTCCGGTGTTCCCTCGGCGACGAGGCGACCGCCGCTCAGCACGCCGACTGTATCGGCCAATTCGTCTGCCTCGTCGAGGTATTGGGTGGTGAGGAAGATGGTGACGCCTGACGCTGTGAGTCCTCGAACGATCGACCACATTTCGTGGCGGCTTCGCGGGTCCAGGCCGGTGGTGGGTTCGTCGAGAAAGACGACGTCCGGTCGGGCGACGAGGCTCATTGCGATGTCGAGTCGTCTGAGCATGCCGCCCGAGTAGTCGCCGGCGCGTTTGTCGCCGAAGTCCGTCAAATCGAACTGGTCGAGCAATTCCTCGGCACGGCGACGGGAGTTCTTCCGGCCCAGGTGATTCAGTTCGCCCAGTAGGGTCAGATTCTCGAATCCGGTCAGCAAGGTGTCGACGGCTGCGTACTGCCCGGTCACGCTGATGCGCCGCCGAACATTCTGTGGATCTCCGGGCAGTGAATGCCCCGCGACCGTGACCTCGCCTCCGTCGAAGGGGATGAGGGTGGTGAGAATTCTTACGGCCGTGGTCTTTCCGGCGCCGTTCGCGCCGAGGAGTGCGTACACCGATCCGGCCGGGACCGACAGGTCGAGTCCACCCAGTACTTGTTGATCGCCGTAGCGCTTACGGAGTCCGCGGACCGAGATTGCTGGGATCGTTCCTGACATCGAGACCTCCAAGTAAGAACTGTGTATGTCATAAACTCGTGTTTATAGCGTACACAGTTCTAGGATGATGGCAAGAGCGAAGAGTGGGAGCTTATGGATCGCGGAGCGCTACCGAGAGCAGTTGAACTGGCCTGGGGACTGGACCAGCCGGGAACGCGGGGTCCCAAGAAGGGGCTCAGTCTCGAGCAAATTCTCGACACCGCGATCGAGTTGGCCGACGCGGAAGGTGTCACGGCTCTGTCGATGGGCCGCGTGGCCAAAGCGCTCGGGTTCACGACCATGTCGCTCTACCGCTACGTGGCAAGCAAAGACGAACTGATCGAACTGATTTCGGATCGGGTGATCGGGCCACCGCCGGTGATTCCCGACGGCGTGACCTGGCGCGTCAAGCTCGAGGCGTGGGCGAATCAGGAGTATGTCACGATGCTGAGTCGACCGTGGTGGCTCAAGCTGCCCATCACGGCTCCACCGGCCGGGCCTAACAACATGGCGTGGCTCGACGCGGGTCTGAGCGCCCTCGACGGTGTCGCCCTGAGTGCCGCGTCGAAGTTCCAGGTGGTGACCAACGTGTCGTTGTTCGTCATCGGCCGCGCCCGATTCTCGGCTGACCTGGCTACTCGTTCAGCGCAGTCGGAAGATGACGACGTCGCATACGGTGCTCTCATTGCTCGTGTCATCAATCGGGAGGAATTCCCCCACCTGAGTGCCGCAATCGAGGAGGGTGGCTTCGAGGACGGCAGCCCGGAGGGTGAGGCCGCCGGCGACGATGCCTTCGATTTCAGTTTCTCGCTTGGCTTACTGCTCGACGGAATCGAGAAGCTGGTGCAGCGGTCAGGACACCAGCGCGGTGGCACTGACGTCGTCGATGATCAGGTCGGTGATCAGCCCGCCCCGTAGTGCGCCCTCCAGCGCGGGCAGTTTTGCTGTTCCGGCGACGATGCACACGCGCCTGGCGACCTTCTCGAAAAGGTCCAGTCGTGGGCCGCTCGCGCGCTCGTTGAGTTCGATTCCGCGGTAGCTCCCGTCTGACCGGAAGAACACGGTTGCGATGTCGCCGACTACTCCGTCGCGTCGAAGTGCTTCTGCTTCATCGGGTTCGAGGTATCCGGCGGTGTAGACGTGACTCGGGACGTTGCCGCCCGGTACGCCGATGCTGAAGACTGCCAGGTCCATTCGCTTTTGCATGTCCAGTACGCGTTTAATACTTCGTTCGCGCCACAACTGCTCCCGGGTCTCCGGGTAGTCGAAGAATGCGGGGACCGGAAATCCTTGGGGGAGAGCGCCGTAGGCGTCGGCGATGGTTCTGATGATGTCGCTGGCGTACGAGATTCCGGTGGTGCGAGTATTCGCGGCGCCGTTGAGTTGCACGACGTACGAGTTGTACGTGCGTTTGGGGGCAAGGTGCTTGCTGACTTCACTGAGAGTGGTTCCCCAGGCGATCCCCATCACCATGTCGCTGTCGAAGAACGACGCGAGCAGGCGTCCGGCAAAGGTTGCGACCTTCTCGAGTCGCTCGAGATCGCCCACCAGTTCCGGCACCGTCACCACGTGGGCACGCACTCCGTACCGTTCCGAGAACTCGCGTTCGATGCGAGGAGCCTGGCCGTGCGGGGTGCTGATCTTGATCTCGACGAGGCCTGAGGTGCGCGCGTAGGTGATCAATCGGGAGACGGTGGATCGGGACACCCCCATGTCGCGGCCGATGGCAGCCATGGTCTGGTCCTGGAAGTAATAGAGGCGTGCGGCCTGAACGGCGTCGGCGATGCGAGGGTCCGCCGGATCGGAGGTAGCGGAGTCGGAAGTGGGAGTTTCCATGGGTTCGTCCTGTCTGCACGTACGTGCAAGAGCACTGAACCGAATCTTATCCGAGTAGAACCAGGTTGAGCCGCTCGATCACGCAAAGTCCCAGAGGTGTGTCTGTTACCCGCGTTACGGTGCGCAAAAGACGCATTTGCACATATGTGCACGAGCTATGCGTGAATGTGCAATGGGCTTTACGCTACGGGTGCAGCAATCCAAACTATGACATGCATCACAACGAAGTGAGGGTGGGGATGGAGAAAGCCAAGCGATTGGGGCTTCCAGGCGAGTTGGCAGCCGAGTTCGCCGGAACGATGATCTTGATCTTGTTCGGCGTCGGAGTTGTGGCGCAGGTTGTGTCCGGCGGGAGCGGTGGGGGTCTCGGCGGACACGACAGTATTGCGTGGGCCTGGGGACTCGGCGTCATGTTCGGCATCTATGTCGCAGGCCGGGTGACGGGTGCTCATCTGAACCCCGCAGTGACCTTCGCCTTCGCGATCTTCCGGGGATTCTCCTGGCGCAAGGTGCTGCCGTACACCCTGGCGCAGACCGCTGGAGCCTTTGTCGCCGCGTTGATAGTCCGGTGGAATTACAACGACATGCTCAATGCGATCGATCCCGGACACACAACCGCCACCCAGACGATCTTCTCGACGATGCCCGGAAACGGAACGCTTCCGGTCAGTCTCGGCTCGGCTCTGATCGATCAGATCATCGGCACCGCCATCCTGTTGTTCCTCATCGTTGCAGTCACCGATTCTCGTGGAACTCCGCCGCTTGCGAATCTCGCGCCGTTTGTCGTCGGATTGATCGTGGTGGGAATCGGATTCGCCTGGGCGACCAACGCGGGGTACGCCATCAACCCGGCGCGCGACTTCGGGCCACGACTGGCGTCCTTCATCACCGGCTACGGCAGCGCCTGGCGAGATCAGTACGGGAGCTTGTATTTCTGGGTGCCCATCGTGGGACCCCTGATCGGCGCTCCGATCGGAGTGTTCCTCTACGACAAGCTGGTTGGAAGATTCCTGCCTGACGACGAGTCGGCGGAGGAAGCGACCGAGGAGCCGGCGTCGATACCGGCGTGACCGCGAAACATTATCTCTGACAGTCAATCTCTCGTACTTTCTTTCGATACCAAAGGGGTAGCACGATGACGCAGTTCGTAGCCGCGATAGACCAGGGAACCACCTCCACACGTTGCATGATCTTCGATCACAGTGGGCACGTAGTCGCTGTCGAACAGCACGAGCACACACAGATCTTTCCGCAGGCAGGCTGGGTCGAACACGATCCGATCGAAATTTGGGACAACGTCCGCAACGTCACCGCGGGCGCTTTGGCAAACGCAGACCTGACCGCGGCCGATATCGCGTCCGTCGGCATCACCAATCAGCGTGAGACAGCGGTGGTGTGGGAACGCGCCACCGGAAAACCCGTCTACAACGCAATTGTCTGGCAGGACACACGCACCGATCGAATCTGTACTGCACTCGCCGGCGAGGACGGGCCGAAGAAGTACACCGAAGTCACCGGATTGCCGTTGGCCACGTACTTCTCGGGTCCCAAGGTCAAGTGGATTCTCGACAACGTCGAGGGTGCGCGTGAGAAGGCCGACGCAGGAGAGTTGTGCTTCGGCACGATGGACACCTGGGTGCTGTGGAACATGACCGGCGGCGTCGACGGCGGAGTGCACGCAACCGACCCCACCAATGCGTCGCGCACCCTGTTGATGGATCTCGACACTCTCGCTTGGGATTCGGCGATCTGCGCCGACATGGGCATCCCCGAATCGATGCTCCCCGAGATTCGCAGCTCGTCCGAAACCTTCGGATTCGTACGCGAACGCGGAACGTTGTCCGGCGTCCCGATCGCCGGAATCCTCGGCGATCAGCAAGCAGCGACTTTCGGTCAGGCCTGCCTCTCACCCGGAGAAGCGAAGAACACCTACGGAACCGGCAACTTCGTGCTCCTCAACACCGGCACCGAAAAGGTGATGAGCAAGAACGGTTTGTTGACTACGGTCTGCTACAAGATCGGTGAGCAGCCAACGGTTTACGCGCTGGAAGGATCGATCGCCGTGACCGGTTCGCTGGTCCAGTGGCTTCGGGACAACCTCGGCATGATCGACAACGCGGCCGACATCGAGGTCAATGCGCGCTCTGTGGACGACAACGGTGGCGCGTACTTCGTGCCTGCGTTCTCGGGTCTGTTCGCACCGCACTGGCGCGCGGATGCCCGCGGTGCCATCGTCGGTCTGACCCGGTTCGTGAACAAGGGGCACCTTGCCCGGGCGGTACTCGAAGCGACTGCGTACCAGAGCCGTGAGGTGATCGAGGCGATGAACCTCGACTCGGGCGTCGACTTGAAGGTACTCAAGGTCGACGGCGGAATGGTCGCGAACGAACTCCTCATGCAATTCCAGGCCGATCTGCTCGACGTCGAGGTGATCCGCCCTGTCGTTGCGGAGACCACGGCATTGGGCGCTGCGTACGCCGCTGGTCTCGCGGTCGGGTACTGGGAGAGCGAGGACGACATTCGCAGCAACTGGGCGAAGGACAAGAGCTGGACGCCGTCGATGGATTCGGCCGAGCGTGAGCGGCTGTACGCAGGCTGGCAGAAAGCCGTCACTCGGACACTCGACTGGGTCGACGCAGACTGATAGCGGCGCCCGAATTTCTACCTATTTTCAAGTGAAGGAACCCTTTTCATGAGCACAGCACAAGCATTGAGTCCGTCCTCGCGTGCGGAGTCGTTGAAGAAGTTGGAAGAAACCGAACTCGACGTCCTGGTCATCGGCGGTGGCGTGGTCGGCGCGGGTAGCGCGCTCGATGCCGCAACTCGTGGTCTGAAGGTCGGCTTGGTGGAGGCTCGTGACTTCGCGTCCGGAACCTCGAGCAGGTCCAGCAAGTTGTTCCACGGCGGACTGCGTTACCTGGAGCAGTTCAATTTTGCGCTCGTGTTCGAGGCACTGCGTGAGCGTTCGCTGGTTCTGAACTCGCTGTGCCCGCATCTCGCGAAGCCGGTGCCGTTCATCTACCCGCTCGAGAAGTTGATCGACCGGCCGTACGTCGGTCTGGGCATCGGCGTCTACGACGTGATGGGCGCAGGCCGCGGGGTTCCCTCACACCACAAGCATGTGGGAAAGAAGAAGACTCTCGAGTCGTTCCCTTCCGGAAAGCGCTCTGCTATCAGGGGTTCGGTCAAGTTCTACGAGGGCCAGGTAGATGACGCCCGCCACACGATGATGCTGGCGCGCACAGCAGCCGAATACGGCGCACTGTGCGTGAACAGCACCCGCGTAATCGGTTTTCTCCGTGAGGAGGACCGCGTTGTCGGAGTGAAGGCAGTGGATCTGGAAACGGGTCGCGCGTTCGAGATCCGTGCTCGTCAGGTCATCAACGCCGCCGGGGTCTGGACCGACGAGATCCAGGAAATGGTCGGTGGGCGAGGACAATTCCAGGTTCGCGCTTCGAAAGGTGTGCACCTGGTCGTCCCGCGAAACCGCATCAACTCCTCTACCGGAATCATCACGCGGACCGAGAAGAGTCTGCTGTTCGTGATCCCGTGGGGAAGCCACTGGATCATCGGTACGACGGACACCGACTGGAACCTCGACCTCGCGCATCCGGCAGCGAGCCGAAGCGATATCGACTACATCCTCGGACATGTCAACAAGCTGCTCCAGGACGAGTTGACGCACGAGGATGTTGTCGGTGTGTACGCGGGACTGCGTCCGTTGTTGTTCGGCGAATCGGACTCGACCAGCACTCTCTCGCGTGAGCACGCGGTGTCGAGTCCGGTTCGAGGGTTGACGGTGGTCGCCGGTGGCAAGTACACGACCTACCGCGTGATGGCCAAGGACGCAGTCGATTCCGCGGTACACGGACTCGAACAGAAGGTGCCGAAATCCTGCACCGAGCGTATCCAACTGGTGGGTGCCGACGGTTATTTTGCCGCACACAACAATCGGCATCTCACCGCTGAGCGCACCGGGCTCCACGTTTCGACCGTCGAGCACCTACTCGGGCGGTACGGCACTTTGGCTGACGAGTTGTTCGAACTCATCGAGGCGAGGCCTGAACTGGGGCAGCCGTTGGACTCCGCCCCTGAGTACCTCAAGGCGGAGATTCACTACGCCGCGAGTCACGAGGGTGCGCAGCATCTCGACGACATCCTCACCCGTCGTACCCGCATCTCCATCGAGGTGACCGACCGCGGCGACGCGGCAGCCGCGGAAGTAGCCGAACTGGTTGCGCCGGTGCTGGGTTGGACTCCGGAGCACATTGCCGAGGAGATCGAACACTACCGGTTGCGTGTTGCAGCCGAGCGGGAATCGCAGGAGCAGCCCGATGACCTGACCGCTGATGCGGCGCGCCTTGGTGCACCGGACGTTCGCACCGGAGTCGCTGTCGGACAGGTTTGAACCTGAGACACCACTGATCGGCCGGGGCACTGCGTCCCGGCCGATCGGCCGAACTGGCTCGGTGTCAAGCGAACTCGTCTGGCGGGCATTCGGGGAGGTCGATCGTCACCACAGCGCCGCCGTTCGGATGGTTCGAGAAGTTGATACGAGCGCCGATGACCGCCGCTTGCCCGACTACGATTGTCAAGCCGAGGCCCAGGCCCGAGTTCGGGCCGCGTTCGACGCAATCGGTCTGAAATCTCCTCGGCCCCTGACGAAGCCACTCTTCAGTGAAGCCGCTGCCCCGATCCCGCACCGTGATGCGGGAGTGGTCGACGTCGACATTGATCGGCGGCTTTCCGTGATTTTGTGCATTCAAGATCAGGTTGGCGATGATCCGCTCGAGCCGACGTGCGTCGGTGTACGACACAGGCGTCCGGTGCACTCTCACTTCGCACTCCACCCCGGTGGTGGAAATCGCGTGGTGAACCACCGGTGCCAGTTCCACCGATTGGATGTCAGCCTGCTCGGACGTGGTGTCGAGGCGGGCCACTTCGATGACGTCCTCGGCAAGCCTCCTGAGTTTATGGACGCCGTCGCGCACTAATTCGGTAGGCCTACCTGGCGGCAGAAGCTCTGCGGCGCCGACCAGTCCGGAGATGGGTGTCCTGAGATCATGCGCGATGTTGGCTGTCACGCGCTTCTCGGCGTCCAATTGTCCCCGCAGCGCATCCGACATCGCGTCGACCGCATCCGCCAGCTCGGTGATCTCGTCGTCGAAAAGCGACCAGGTGACCGATCGGACGCGGATGTTCGCTCCGGTGGACACTTTGCGAGCCGCACGGGCGGCCGAGCGCAATCGATACGACATCGCGAGTCCAAGCAGCACACCCAGGACGGCACCCGCTGCGATCACTGCGATGGTGGCATTGCGAAGTGTCCGATCAACGCTGGCGATCGATTCCCGCTGCGCGGTGTACGGGACGCGAATCGCCACCACCTGAGTGTTGACGTCGGCAGCAGCCCAGACAAATGGCTGGTCCCCGCTGTTGACAAGGTAGGTGGCACGTTTGCCGCCTGCCACGGCCTGACGCAACTCTTCCGGAACGTCGAGACCATCTGTGGTGGCGCGGAACAGCGCACGCATGCTGCCCGTTTCGTCCTGCAACACCAGTTGGAGATTGCGATCAGCTGCCGCCCGCGCTGCATCCTCTTGGTTGTGTGAAAAGGTTTGATGCATCACGGTACTGAGCGTGATCGAGGCGACGGCAATCACGAACGTGATCGCTGCAGCGATCTTCCACTGAAACGACAACCGCCTCCCGGTGGACGGGAGCTTGGCGGCGAGATCCCGCGATCTCACCGATGGTTGTCCATCGTGTAGCCGAACCCCCGGACGGTTCGGATCTGTTCGGAGCCGATCTTCGTGCGCAATCGCTGAACGTGAACGTCGACGATGCGCGTATCGCCGCCCCAGTCGTAATCCCAGACGTCCGAGAGCAGTTCGGAGCGAGACCAGACTTTGCGCGGCACACTTACCATGACCAGGAGCAGCTTCATTTCAGTGGGGGTGAGTGCCACTTCGGCGCCCGAACGCGTGACGGTCACCAACTCGCGATCGATCTCCAGATCGCCGAGAGTCACGATGTCTTTCTCCGTACCGGAATGGGATTCGACCCGCCGGAGCACACTTCGGATACGGGCCACCAGGACACCGCTGTCGAAGGGCTTGGTGACGTAGTCGTCGGCACCGGCTTCCAATCCGAGAACGATGTCGACCGGGTCGTCGCGCGCGGACAGCATGATGACCGGCACCGACAGTTCCTCACGAATGCGTCGGCACAGGCTGATTCCGTTCAGGTCGGGAAGCATCACGTCGAGGACGGCGATATCCGGCTTGGCGTCGACCGCCAAATCCATTCCGGTCAACCCACCCGATGCGGTGATCACCCGAAACCCGTTGCGTTCGAGATTCAATTGCGTTGCTTCGCGGATGACAGCGTCGTCTTCGACCAGCAAAATCAACGGATCGGTCATCGGCCTTCGCTTTCATGGGAACGGAACACTCTCAAACCCTTCACCGGTCCACTTGTATGCAGTCGACGATTGACAGAACTCCGGAATGCCGGGGTCTTTGCACAGGTCGACCATGACCGACAATCCTCCGGTTGAGCCGACGACGTAGCGTCCTGGGTCTTGCACTCCGAAGACTTTGTTAGCGCCCGATTCGTCGATCTGGTAGACGAATCCGGCGACCATGAAGCTTGCCGGTGGGGCCGGTCGTCCCCAGATGCCGACAGACTCGCAGGTGAAGACATTGACGACGGCATCTTGCCAAACGGCGTCCGTCACGTGGGAGTACCGGATTTCGAAGGGGAAGTTCGCATCACCGCACAGTCGGAGACTGTCCTTGACCGCATCGGACACTTCCGGGTCTGCTCTGAGGAGGGCAACAGGATCGATGCTCAAGCCCTGTGAGAGATCCGAGGGGTCGAGTGATGCTGCGATATTCGGAGTGGGTTCTGATTCAGGCTCGGTGGAACAGGAGGCGAGAGCAAACGCGACCGGCAGGCAAACACCGGCGAGCATCGCGCGGCGACGGCGATCAATCACGGATGAACTCCGTTCCATCCCAGTGGAACTCGGTCCGAAGCGGTGGACGGGGGCAACATTCGAACTCCGGTGGCCGCGGATCCGTTTCCAGGACAGACAAACTCGCGGCGCGTTGACCGCTGACGATGAACTTTCCGCGCTCTTCGACGGAGAACAGGCGCTCACCCAGTTCGGGATTGTCTTCACTCGAACCGGCCTTGCCGCTGCGGTAGACGTAGCCGGCGAGGTTGACCGAAATCGATACTCCGGTCCCGGGTTGGTGGGCAGGTTGGCACGGATACACATTCATGACGACCAGTTCGGTCTCCGGCACGATACGAGGTGCGCCTGGATCGAGAAGGATGGATCCGACAGAGATCGGATACCAGTCCGGGCACGATCGGAGTTCTGTCTTCACGCCCTCCGACACCCCTGGGTCGTCGAGAAGCGCACGGCCCAACCTCGAATTCTCGGCAACCCGTCTGGCCAGGTCGGCGGGCTGTGTGATGGACAATCCGGTGGAAGCGACATCGCCTTCGATCACAACACCCTGAGTGGACCCGCATCCGGTGATCACGGACGCTCCGACGGCCGCTGTCGCGAGTGCCGTACCGAACAGCCTGCGAGTGCGGCCTGTTCGGCCCTCGCAGATCTCATTCCGATACAACACTTTCCCCTCCCCGGCCGGTGCGAACTGTCTCATCGGCATGCGCACTTTTCATACGATCACACGTGATCTCGATATCGCCGTTTCACCACCCACCGTTACGTAATCGTATGAATGTCGGGACCGTTGAGAGTTGGTACGCGACCGCCGGAATTCTGTTACGAAACCGATGGAATCAGGCTTTTAGAGTGAGTCACGTCGATGTTCGCCATTTGAGGTGAACGGACCCGAATTTCTGTATCGAGGAGCGTGAGAGCACATGCCTGATGTTCTGCTGACCAACAAGTCTCGGCGCCTACGAGTGTTGCTTGCCGTACTGACGATCGGAAGCGCGTGCGCCATGACCGCGTGTTCGAGTGAAGACACCACTGCACCTGAAAACGGTTCGACGGCTACGTCAGTGGTTGCGGCGTCCGCGACCACACCCCCGCTGACCACGGCGGCACCTACGTCGGCGACAGTCGAAAATTCGAATTCGGCCGGCAGTGTGGACGAATCCACCCCGGGAGTCCCGGCGGGTGGAGCAGCACCGGCCTGGACGCCGGTCTCGGCCAGCGCAGTTGCCCCTGCGGCCCCTGGTCCGGCTACCGCGTCGACCAAGTGCACCGATCAGATCAACTATGCGGGCGATCCTCGTTCGAATGCAGAGATCAACAGCATCGGAGAGCAGATGGGTTCATGCCCGGCCCCGCTCCCATCCGGTGCCGTCGAACCCCCCGAGAAGTGCACTGACCAGATCAACTACGGCGCTGACCCTCGTTCCAACGCCGAGATCAACATCATCGGGGAACAAACCGGGATCTGCCCCGAGCCGATACGCCCCTAGCGAGCTCGAAACCTGAGCAGTAGTCGGGAATTCGACCAAGGGTGGAACCAGGGGGAGATCGGAATGACTAGCAGGGCAGGTGGACGTTCGATCGACGGTGTTGCCGACGATGCGTCCCGAGGGGATCGTGACGCGATTGCGGAACTCCTTCAACGCATCGTGCCTTTGGTGACGCGGCGCTGTCGTGCCGAATTGCGACCGGTCGACGCTGACCGTATTGCCGTCGGAATCTGCCGTTCCGTCCTGGCCGATATCCAGCGACGACGACGCGCCGGAGAAGCGTTCCTCGCGCATCTGTACGACGCGATCAGTCGCGAAATCGATTCGCTACCCGCATCCAGTCGACTCACTCTGCCGTTCGGTGATCTGTCGGCCGTCGAACGCAATGTCTTGGTAGCTCGCATCGTTGTCGGTTTCGACGTGCGCGAGACGGCGCTGTCACTGAGAACAACAACGAACGCCGTCGAACTCGTCCAACACCGCGCGCTGTCCAAGATCAGACGCGGCAGCCTCAGCGGCGCCTGAGTCAACGCTCGAAAGTCAACAGCTGCAACCCTTCGCAACTCCCGGCAACCTCACGCAACTCTTTCTCTTCGCCCGTGACCTACACGACACTGCATGGCGACGAGTGATCGAGAACGAGGAGTGTGACGGTGGTTCAACGGACGGCGCAGAAGCCGGCAACGTCAGGATCGAAAAAGACCGGGGCCAAGCCTCATTCAGGGCTGGACCGGGATGCATTGCTGAAGGCGTACGAGAAGATGTCGCGCATCCGCGCGTTCGAGGATCGATTGCACGAAGAGAATGCAACCGGTGACATCCCCGGCTTCATTCACCTCTACTCGGGCCAGGAAGCCATCGCAGTGGGAGTGTGCGAGAACCTGAGCGACGCCGACTACATCGGATCCACTCACCGCGGTCACGGGCACTGCATCGCCAAGGGCTGCGATCTGAACGGCATGATGGCCGAGATCTTCGGCAAGGACGACGGCCTGTGTCGCGGTAAGGGTGGGTCGATGCACATCGCCGACCTGTCCGTGGGAATGCTGGGTGCCAATGCGATTGTCGGCGGAGCCCCGTCGTTGGCGATCGGCGCTGCACTGAGTGGCAAGACACTTCGAAACGGCGTCATCGCAGCGTCGTTCACGGGAGACGGTGGATCCAACCAGGGAACCGTCTTCGAGGCGATGAACATGGCTGTGGTGCTGGATCTTCCGATCGTCTTCGTGATCGAGAACAACGGATTCGGTGAAGCAACAGGAACCGACTACGCGGTGGGCGCACCCGACATCGCCGCCCGCGCTGCATCCTTCGGAATGCCTGCCGTCAAGGTGGACGGCACCGACTTCTTCGCGGTCTACGACGCAATGGCGGAAGCATCCGAGCGAGCCAGGACCGGCGGTGGCCCCACCACGATCGAGGCGGCCGCATTCCGTTGGCACGGCCACTTCGAGGGTGACGCGCAGCTGTATCGCACGGCGGAACAGGTTGCGCAACTGCGGGAAACCAAGGATCCGCTCAAGAATTTCCGTAGCAGTGTGGATGCGAAGAAGGTCAGCACCGCTGATCTGGACGCGGTGGACGAGCAGTCGCGAGTGCTGGTGGACGAGGCGGTGGCGAAGGCGCGCGCCGCAGCGTACCCACCAGTCGAAAATCTGCTGACCGATGTCTACGTGTCGTACTGAGGAGCCCGAGATGACAAGCGTGGAAGCCACGAACGTGTCGAAGAAGACCTACCGCGAGGCCGTCAAAGAGGCCATCGCTCAAGAAATGCAACGAGATCCGAGCGTCGTCCTGATCGGTGAGGACGTACGCGGTGGGCATGCCGGTACCAATCCCGATCTGGAGACGAAGAAGATCGAGGCATTCGGCGGTGTCCTGGGTGTCACCAAGGGATTGTGGACGGAGTTCGGATCGGAGCGTGTAATCGATACCCCGATCACCGAATCCGCGATCATCGGAATGGCTGCCGGAGCCGCACTGACCGGACTGAGGCCGGTCGCCGAGCTGATGTTCATGGACTTCTTCGGAGTCTCCTACGACGCGCTCTACAACCAGGCTGCCAAGTTCCGCTACATGTTCGGTGGCAAAGCCAGAACTCCGCTGGTGGTGCGAGGCATGATCGGCGCCGGCTTCTCCGCCGCTGCGCAGCACTCTCAGTCTCCGTACAACGTGTTTGCCGCGGTGCCTGGCCTGAAAGTGGTCGCGCCGTCCAACGCCTACGACGCCAAAGGCCTTCTCATCCAGGCCATCCGGGACGACGATCCTGTTGTGTTCTGCGAGCACAAGGTGCTCTACGACCTCAAGGGCGAGGTGCCGGACGAGCCGTACGCGATTCCGTTCGGCGTCGCCAACTACACCAGGCAGGGCGACGACGTCACGATCATCGCTTTGTCCGCAATGGTGAACCGCGCCAACGACGTAGCGGACAAGCTGGCAGCCGAGGGTATTTCGGTCGAGGTCGTCGATCCTCGTACCGTCTCACCATTGGACGAGGACGGCATCCTCGAATCCGTCGCATCGACCGGACGCGTCGTGATCGTCGACGAATCCGCCGCCCGCTGCGGTTTCGGGCACGACGTGGCCGCGCTGATCGCCACCAAGGGATTCAACTACCTGAAAGCGCCGATCGAACTGATCACGCCGCCACATACTCCGGTTCCGTTCTCACCGACCCTCGAAACTGCCTGGCTGCCTGACGCTGCGCGCATCGAAGAGTCGGTTCGCAAGCTGGTGAGAGCCTGATCATGGCTGACATCAAAGCTATCGACATCCCCAAATGGGGGCTCTCCATGGAGGAGGGGTTGGTCAACGCGTGGCTCATCGAGGAAGGTGACTCGTTCACCAAGGGCCAGTTGATCTGTGAGATCGAGACCAGCAAGATCACCAACGAGCTGGAGGCGCCGTTCGACGGTGTTCTCCGCAAGATCGTCGGCATACCGGGGCAGACTCTGCCCGTCGGTGCCGTGATCGGTGTGTCCGCCGATGCGTCCACGACGGATGCGGAGATCGAGCAGTTCCTCGCCGCTCGCGGCGCAACCGCGCCGGCGGAAGAGCCGGCACCCTCACCAGCTGCCGAACCGGCGCCTCCCGCGACACCTACGGCTACACCCGCTGCGAAGGTGGTTGTTGCAGCGAAACCTGCACCAACCGGTTCCACCGTCGTACCGAGTGTTCTGCAGGGCACGACGCAGAGCGACGTGTTTGCGAGTCCTCGAGCACTCCGACGTGCCGAAGCGCTCGGAATCGATCTCGCCGCCGTAGTGGGCACCGGCCCACTCGGGCGGATCAGTGTCCGAGACATCGACGACGCGATTCGTGACGCCGGTGGCACTGTTGCGACAGCAGCGCCGGCCACGAGATCCGGCCTCCCGCTGCGATCAACCGCCGACGACAGTGCCGTGCCTGCCACCCCGGTCGCACGCAGAACTGCCCGATCGCTGGGCGTAAACCTGCACGATTGTCGTCCGACAGGCTCGCGGGGACGCGTCTGCGTCGCCGACGTGCACGACGCCGCTCGTTCCGCGCAGCTCCTGCCAGAAGCGGCGGCTCAGACGGGAACCATTGCCGTCGAACCCGAGTACGACACAATTCCGTTCACGCCCATGCGATCGGCAATCGCGGGCAGGTTGCAGGCGTCCAAGCAGCAGGCTCCCCATTTCCGGCTCACGGCGGATCTCGAGCTCGATGCGCTCCTCGCTCTGCGCAAGGAGATCAATTCGACTGTCCCGGCGGTCAAGCTGTCGGTCAACGACTTCATCGTGAAGGCCTGCGCGGCTGCGCTGATGAAGGTGCCGGACGTGAACGTCCAATTCGATGCAGCGAACGAATCGGTTCTTCGATTCGCGTCGGCGGATGTCTCGGTGGCAGTTGCACTTCCGACCGGACTGATCACGCCCATCGTGCGTGGCGCGAACACCAAGTCGTTGGCGGACATCTCCGGTGAGGTGCTCTCGTTGGCCACCAAGGCGAAGACCGGCAAACTCCGTCCCGAAGAATTCCAAGGCGGAACGTTCACGGTGTCCAACCTCGGCATGTTCGGGATCAAGGCATTCGACGCGATCATCAACCCGCCCCAGGGAGCGATCCTGGCCGTAGGTGCGGGGGAGAAGCGGGCCGTGGTGGTCGGCGACAGTGTTTCCGTCCGGACCGTGATGACCGTGACCCTCTCGTGCGATCACCGGGTGATCGACGGAGCCTTGGGTGCGACCTTCCTTCGGGAGCTCCAGCGCTTTGTCGCTTCTCCCGCGCTGATGTTGGTGTAAGGGGCTGTGGTGGAAAGCAATACGTCGAAGAAGTACGACGTTCTTGTCATCGGTGGTGGCCCCGGTGGTTACGTGGCGGCGATCCGGGCCGCCCAGTTGGGGTTGAACGTTGCGCTGGTAGAACGTGATCGCCTCGGCGGCATCTGCCTCAACTGGGGTTGTATCCCCACCAAAGCGATGCTTCACGGCGCGGACGTCGCGCATACCTTGAGCGAACTCGACAAATACGGATTCAGTTCGGCGTCTGTCCAGTTCGACATCTCGAAGTTGGTGTCGTTCAGCCGAGGGGTTTCGGAGAAATTGTCCGGCGGTGTTGTCTACCTGATGAAGAAGAACGGCGTAGACGTCATCTCAGGCACCGCGAAGTTGGTGGACAAGGGCGTCGTGTCCGTGGAAGGTCAGACGTATCGAGCCGACCACGTGATCATTGCAACCGGCGCCCGGCCGCGTTCGATTCCCGGGGTTGCCCCCGACGGTGATCGGGTATGGACATATTTCGACGCACTCGTCCCGAAGGAACTACCGAAGTCGCTGCTCGTGATCGGGTCCGGCGCGATCGGAGTCGAATTCGCCAGCCTGTACCGCGATCTCGGCGCCGAGGTGACCATCGTCGAGATGGCACCACACATCATGCCGGTCGAGGACGAAGAGATTTCGGCGTTCGTTCGCAAGCAGTTCGAGAAGCGTGGCATCACGATTCACACCGGAGCCTCGGTGTCGGCGGTGACCGTCGGCGCCGACGCCGTCGAAGTGAACGTGCAGACGAGCGACGGTGTCCAGGCGTTGACCGTGGACCGGGTGTTGGTGGCGGCCGGGATAACCGGCAACGTCGAGGATCTGGGGTTGGAGGCTCTGGGCATCGAGATCGAGCGCGGTGCGATCGTCACCGACCAGTGGTGCCGTACCAGTGCCTTCGGGATCTACGCAATCGGTGACGTCGCGGGCGCTCCATGTCTGGCGCACAAGGCAAGTCACGAAGCTGTCCTGTGCGTCGAAAAGCTGGCAGGCGTGCCCGATGTTCATCCGCTCGATCGCGACTACGTTCCGGGATGCACGTATGCCCGCCCGCAGGTGGCGAGTCTGGGTCTGACGGAGAAGCAGTGCGCCGGTACTGGTCGCACGCTGCGGGTCGGACACTTCGACCTGCAGGCGAACGGCAAGGCATTGGCGATCGGCGAGGCCGAAGGCTTCGTCAAGACGATCTTCGACGCCGATACCGGGGAACTGCTCGGCGCGCACATGGTCGGTCCGGATGTGACCGAGCAGATCCAGGGTTTCGGTATCGCCCGATCCCTCGAAGCCACCGGCGATGATCTCGCCGAGGTCGTGTTTGCTCATCCGACGCTCTCGGAGGCAATGCACGAGTCTGTGCTCTCGGCGCTGGGGAGACCCCTCAACGCATGAGCACAGTCCGCGTGCGTGAACGCCGTCCTACGTTCACGCACGCGGACAACTCTGCAACCGGGTGCAACGCTCGCTTTCGATGACCCCATCACATAGGACTGGAGTGTGATCGGCGCAACGAATCGACTCGAACCGGCCCTGGGTAGTGGTGAAGACCCGGCGCAGTACGCACGTGTTCTCGAATCCGTGTACGAAGCAACGATGTCCGGGCGCAAACCGCCCGCGCGCCCGCGCTCCGTGATCGCCGATTCGTGGTCGCGTCTGCGCGCCCTCGGTCTCGATCCGGAGCGGTGTTCGATCACGAAGACCACTCGTGCCTCGGAGATCGAAGAGAGTCGGGGTGCGACCGGAATGACTGAGATCTTCGACGAGGCGGTACGCGGTCTGGCACCGCTCGTCGGCCCGGACGACGCGAATTTGATAGTGGTGGCGGACCGACAGGGTCGCATCCTCTGGCGCCACGGGCCCGGTCGAATGCTGGATCGGGCCGAACGCCTCGGGATGATCGAGGGTGCGTCGTGGACCGAGGAAGCTGTCGGTACCAATGGGATCGGTACTTCGTTGGCATCAGGTTCGGCAGTGCAGGTGTTCTCGGCCGAGCACTACTCGCGCTCGCAGCATCCGTGGACTTGCTCCGGGGCGACGGTTCGGGATCCGCGTAGTCGCCGGGCGCTCGCCGTCGTCAACGTCGCCGGCGCCGCAGGCACTGTCCACCCGTCGACTCTCGCTTTGGTGGACAGTGTGGCCAGACTGGCGGAATCCGCACTGCGGGAGAAGCATCGAATCGGATTGGATCGGCTTCGGATGATCTCGGCGTCGACGCTGGCTCGCGCGAGTCAGCCGACAATGGTTGTGGACCGTAGTGGCTGGGTCGCTGCGGTGGACTCGATGGCGCCGATCTACCGAATTGCACTACCGAAAGTGATGACCAGCGGCGAGCATTGGCTCCCGTCTCTCGGATTGTGTATGTGCGAGCCACTTCCGGGCGGCTGGCTCATTCGCCCTCAGGTGAACCCGGCGTCTGGAAATGTCTGTGCCGAAGTCGAATTGGACCTGCGAGATCCGAATGCGATGGAACTGCGGTACTCCTCGGACTTGGGAAGTTGGAGTATCGACCTCAGCCCGCGCCATTCGCAGATCCTCCTGGCTCTGACACAGGCGCCCGAGGGCCTCACGGCCTCGCAGCTCGCCTCACAGTTGTTCGGCGATCCGCGCAAGACGGTGACCGTCCGGGCCGAGATGTCGAGGTTGCGTAAGCGATTGGCTGGAATCGTGCTGGCTCAGCCCTATCGCTTCGACCCGGCGGTGAGGGTAAAAACCGTCCCTGCTGTGCGCCTTTATTAACCGCGGGGGGTTAATAAAGGCGCACAGCAGAGCGGCGCGAACGCCGCACCTGCGCGTACTCGTAGCCGTTCTGCCAGGTCACGGTGGCCACCAGCACCCAGATGATCCACGTGGCGCTCATGTGCGTGCCGACAATGCCCATGACGATAGGGATGGCGGTGCAGGGGAGCGCCCAGCCGAGCAGCCACCGTCGGTCCGATCGCGCAAACAGCCCCGCCACGGTGCTGATTCCGAAATAGACTGCGATGCTTCCGCACAACAACCACCGCAGGTTCGCGGGTGTGTGTTCCGCGCCGTGTTCGGTGGCAGCTCCGAGGCCCGCGACCAGAACCGCGATAGCGCCGGTGGTGAAACAGTGCAGTGCCATGTCGATGCGAGCGGGAAACTTCTCGGGCTGCAGGTGCGGAACACCGGCGTGGCCGTAGAGAAGCGAGAGTGCCCACATGCCCGAGAGCAGGACAAACGATCCGACGGCGAGGCTGACCACCGTGGAGTCCCAGGTGAGCTTCGAGGCCGCCGAGATCACGAGGATCACACCCTCACCCAGCACGATGATGACGTACAGGCCCAGTCGCTCGGCAAGATGAGCCCGATCGGAGTGCAGGGCTTCGAGTTCGGGCATCCGGTCGTCCTTGAACCCGCGAACCTTGATGATTCGGTCGAGCTTTTCCTGCGCGTCTTCCATGATCGCGCTGCCGGAGACGACGAACATGATCAGCAGATCGATGGTCACACCGGCGGTCCAGAGCCAGAACCGAGTTTCGCCCTCGAACCAGAACGAGACGATCCACGGGATCACACCGAGAGACATCTGGGCGATCGGCCAGTCCACTACTATCTGGCCGTTGTGCCACACCCGACTCGCCAGCAGGCGTACGGCCACGTAGGCGACAGCGAAGGCCAGCGCATGGTTGTCGTGGATGCCGGCCACGGCCGCCATCATGACGGCCAGTCCGAACATGGCGATCAGCATGCTCGGGATTCGGACACGGTCACCGGCAATGTTGCCGTACATCGTGAACGTCGCCCACGCGGTCCAGAACGCGAGATAGAGCAAGGCGTAGAGCGCGACATCCGACCACGACGGCGAACCGTGGAGCAGGTGAGCCAGCTGACCGATACCGGCAACTACGACCAGGTCGAAGAACAATTCGATCCATGACGCGTGTCGCTCGAGCACCGCCTTCTGCTTCGAGTCTGGTTCATTTCCGAGTTCCGACATAGAGCTCAGTATCGGTTATCGGCATCAACAGTGCTGGTAGGCAGCGAAGTTGTCCGTTTTTTTGAAGTAGTGCTTATGCTGTCCGCGCTCACGCGCGCGGCGTCAGGGAGGGGCATGCGAAGGCGCAACTCGACGCCGTCGACCACATGACGAAGAAGTACGCACAAGAGTTGGCAGACAAGGGCTGACGTCGTGAACGATCCACAGGGCAACAGGGCGTTGTGTTTTCGAGAAGCCATGGCGCACGTGTGCTCACCGAGACTGCCGGACGCTCCCATCTGGATCGTGTGCACCGTGGACGCCGTCGTGGACGGTGGTGATCACAAGATCGTGACAGGATCGGTGGACGACGCTTGGCACTGCGAGGCGAATCCACTGACCTATCACCGGCGTGTATTCGGTACGCACTCACCGTCGTGAGTGATCCAGGAAAGGAAAGCCATGTATGTACTGGTGGACAACGGCCGCGTCAGCGTCCGCGAAGTGGACAACCTGAAGGCCTTTCACATCGAGGTGACCGGCGACATCGCCGATTCCGAACTGGACGAGCTCTTGCGCCTTCGGAATTACGGATACGTCAGCGGTGGTAGTGCATTCATCTCGGTAGCCCGTGTTCGCGAGAGCGCCACTGACGTCGACGGAGTGGCGGCGATGGTCGACTACGCCCAAAGCAAGGGCTGGGTCGACGACGACGGTGAAGCGTTGCAGGCCCACATCGTTCGCCGGCAGTAGCGGGAACGCTCAGACCATGTCGTTCTTCTGCAGCCATCGCAGCGTCGGCCAGCCGCAGAACACCGGGAGCCAGCAGGTCAGGACTCGGTAGAGCAGAACCGACGGCACTGCGATGCTTGCCGGCAATCCGAACGCGGACAGGCCACCGATGAGGGCGGCCTCGACGGCTCCGACGCCACCCGGTGTCGGAGCTGCCGAGGCGAGGGTTCCACCGATCATCGTCACGATGGTGACGGTGATGAACGTGGTTCCGCCGCCGAATGCCTCGACGCTTGCCCACAGAGCCAGGGCGGCACCGAGAGTTGTTGCAGCGCTGCCGCCCACGATGATGAGGAATCGGGTCGGGTTTCGTGCAAGTTGGCTCAGTTCACCCAACACCTCGGTGATCTGAGGACGCAGATCGTCGCGCAGCCACCCACGAAGTTTCGGAATGAACATGAATGCACCGAGAACTCCGAGCGCGACGCCACCCGCCAGATACAGAACAGTGGATCCCGGGATGAAGTGCGAGAGGTTTGTATCGCGTCCGGCGACGATCGAGAAGAAGATCAGCAAGCCGACGTGGGTGACCACCTGAACCGTCTGTTGAAGCGCGACTGCGGCCGTTGCACGGACGGTACCGAGCCCGCCCTTCTGCAGGAACCGCACACTCAGGGCGAGCCCGCCGACTCCGGCCGGAGTAGTCGTCGCGGCAAAGGTGTTGGCCACCTGCATGATCAGGAGGTTGCGGTAACTGACCATCGACGACGCACAGGCCCACAGGGCCGCTGCCGCGCCGACGTACGTCAGTGCGGAGACGCCGAGGCCGAGCAGTGCCCACCACCAGTTGGCTGTCTTCAACTCCGTGATGAATGCGGGTACCTGGCTGATGAAGGGATAGGCGACGTAGACCAATCCGATGAGCAGAACGAGCTGGATCAGTTGATTGCGACTGAATCGGGTGACCTGTGCGGGAGCGACCTTTTCGATCCCGTTCTTCGCGCCGACCTCGTCTCGGATCTCGGTCATCAATTTTGCGGAATCCTCGGCGGTCCGCCGAATTCGGTTGGGCAACGCCGAGGTGGTCAATCGGCCGGAGGCAGCGAGAATCGTGTCTGCGCCTTGCGCACGAATCGCGGCGTCCACCGCTGCGTCGACGCCGAACAGTGATGCGGTGGCAAAAAGAAGTTGGGCGTTGTCGGACTGCATCTGAACTTCGGTGGCGCCGAATTCGGAGTACGCGTAGCCGCCGAAGAGGATCGTTCCGCCCTCGACGCGAATCTCGGAAGCGCGCAGGTCACCGTGCGCCATCTGATGTACGTGAATGGTGTGCAGTGTTTGCCACAACGCGTCGATCAGTTTGGAGGATTCTTCCTCGTCCGCCTGGTTTTCGACGGCGACGGCAAGTGGGATACCGCGGGGGCTCGGGCGGGCGTACATCTCCCATCCGCGATCGAGCACCGAGATGGCGACGGCTTTGGAACTGGCCAGACCGATGTCGGCGAACGCGATACCCATCAGCGCGCGATGTTCGACGGCGCGCCGAAGCGATCCGTAAGGGGGAGGAGTTTCACGGTTCCGGAACGAGATCCAGCGGAACGTCTGTCGAATTGCTCCGCTGCTTCGCTGGTTCTGTCCGTACAACTCGACAATGAGTTCGTCGAACGGTTCGTCGTCCGGAGCCTTGTCGATGTCGGCGGACATGACCAGCGGGCCGATTCCCGAGGGACTCACGACGCGGAAAGCGGTGACGCGGTAACCACGCCGCGCGAGCACGCGTACTGCAGAGTCCAACGGCACTTCGAGGGCAGGTGTGCCGACGGCAAGAACGATCACCGCGCCGATCAGATAGCCGACGGCGAGACCCAGCATCGATCGGGCGGGAACGATCGAGCTGACGATCAGGTGAATGGGCGCAAACAGCAGAAGCAGCGTCCACCAGGCTCGTCGCCACTTTTTCGGTAGCCACGGACCCGAGACGGTGAGCACCGCCGCGAGCATCGCAATCCACCGCGGATCGTCGAGAAATTGGGACAGGAACGTGGCGTCGAGTCGGTCGGGGACGTCGAGGTGCCACTTGGGTGCGGCGAGTCCTGTGCCGGTGAACGACAGCGCGAGTCCGGCGCACAGGCCGGCAGCGGCGTATCCGGCCAGCAACTTCCATCGGCGCCCCACGATGAGCCCGATCAGAATGGCAAACGGTAGCGCCAGGATTGCGATGCCGTAGAGGAGGTACACAGTGTCGGACAGGCTCGGCGACAGCACTCCGACGATGTTGGACACCGACGTTTCGAGGGCGTCCCACTGACTTCGGGTGATCAGAGAACCCGCGATGACGCCGCCGAGCAGCACGGCAGCGATCGCGACCCGCATGATGTCGCTCGTACGGCGGTGCAGTGGTGGCAGGAGGCTCCCCGTTACCGGGATCTCCCGTCCGTCTACTCGCATCTCGCCAGAACTCTCTTCTCTCGGGGGTTACCGACCGTCTCAGTTACCTCGATCAAGGTACCGCGTGGGGGTTCGGCGCCTGGGAAGCCGGACCTGTCGTTACCTCCTCGATGCCAAGCAACATTCGCTTCGGTCCCGCGGCGGAGTGCTGCGGCGCGTAAAATTCACTTTCCGGACGTTCGTTCATTTCGACGACAGGGAGTGCGTATTCATGAGCCCCGACGCCAGCGGTGTGGACGGTCGGGTTCCTGACCTGCCGACCCCGTCGACCAGAATTTCCGTCACCGAGGACTATGCGGCCGAGATCGACGAGCTCTCGAGTCTCAAGCACAAGCTCGGCGGACTCGAGCCCTCAGAGTTCGCGGATGCCTGGAAGCAGGGCTACCCGTACGAGAAGAAGATGTCGCGCCGCGAGTACGAGCGGAAGAAGCGGCGTCTGCAGATCGAGTTGCTCAAGCTGCAGCTGTGGGTCAAGGAAACCGGGCAGAAAGTGCTCATCATCTTCGAAGGTCGCGATGCTGCCGGTAAGGGTGGGTCGATCAAGAGGTTCACCGAGCATCTCAATCCTCGTGGTGCCCGGGTCGTCGCGCTCGAGAAGCCCACAGACATCGAGCGAACGCAGTGGTATTTCCAGCGGTATGTCGCACACCTACCCAGCGGCGGCGAGATCGTGATGATGGACCGGTCCTGGTACAACCGCGCCGGTGTCGAACGAGTGATGGGTTACTGCACGCCGACTCAGTACCTCGAGTTCATGAGAGAGACCCCGGACTTCGAGCGGATGCTCGTCAACTCCGGGATCCATCTGCACAAGCTGTGGTTCTCGGTCAGCCGGGAAGAGCAGTTGGCGCGATTCGCAGCCCGTCGAACAGACCCGGTGCGTCAGTGGAAGCTCTCACCGACTGATCTGGCTTCGCTCGACAAGTGGGACGACTACACGCAGGCCAAGGAAGCGATGTTCTTCTACACCGATACCGGGGATGCGCCCTGGACGGTGATCAAGAGCAACGACAAGAAGCGCGCCCGCCTCGAAGCGATGCGTCACGTGCTCGCCAGCTTCGACTATCCCAACAAGGATCACCGGGCAGTCGGTACTCCGGATCCCTTGATCGTCGGGCCTGCTTCGGCCGTATTCGAAGAGGGCGAGCACGTGAACGTGGAGTTGCCTCAGCTCTAGCGCAGGTGATCGCTCAGATCGAACTGGCCTCTGCCCACAGATTGATGCCGCTGTCCTTTGCGTGCTGATCTATGGAGGCCAGTTCGGCTGTGCTGAATTCGAGATTGTCGAGCGCGCCGACGTTGGCTTCGAGTTGGGCGACGCTGGATGCACCGATCAATACCGAGGTGACCCGCGAATCGCGGAGTGCCCAACTCAATGCCAGCTGAGCCAGCGACTGGCCGCGGTCTGCCGCGATGTCGTTGAGCGCGCGGATGTGGGTGAGAGCGTCGTCGGTCAACCACGACGGATCGAGTGACTTACCTTGGGCGGCGCGAGAATTCTCGGGGACGCCGTTCAGATACCGGTCGGTGAGCATGCCTTGCGCGAGCGGTGAGAACGCGATGACGCCCACGCCGAGATCGTCGACAGCCGAAAGCAGGTCCTGCTCGATCCACCGATTCAGCATCGAATAGCTCGGCTGGTGGATCAACAAGGGGACCCCCGCAGCGGCGAGCAGTGCGGCGATTTCACGGGTGCGCTCCGGCGAATACGAACTGATACCCGCGTACAGCGCCTTGCCCTGCTGGACGGCACTGATCAGCGCGCCTGCGGTCTCGTCGATCGGAGTTTCGGCGTCGGGGCGATGGCTGTAGAAGATGTCGACGTAATCGACTCCGAGTCGGCCGAGTGACTGGTCGAGGGATGACAGCAAGTACTTGCGGGAACCGCCGAACCCGTAAGGGCCGGGCCACATGTCCCACCCGGCCTTCGACGAGATGACCAATTCCTCGCGGTACGAAGAGAAATCCTCACGCAGGATCCTGCCGAAGTTCGTCTCGGCGCTTCCGTACGGCGGCCCGTAGTTGTTGGCCAGATCGAAGTGCGTGATTCCGAGATCGAATGCCCGCCGCAGGACTGCGCGCTGGTTCTCGATCGGTACGTCGTCGCCGAAGTTGTGCCAGAGCCCGAGCGAGATCGCCGGGAGTTTGAGACCGCTCCGACCGGTTCGGCGGTAGGGCATGGCTTCGTAGCGGTCCTGCGCGGCGACGTACTGATCGGACATGGTGCCTGCCTTCACATCGTTGTGGTTGAGCATTTACTCCCGACCATTATCGCCGACGGCATTCAGGTGTGCTGAACACTCGGGCGGCCCGTACGAAAATGCTTGCGGGTTAAAGCAATTCGATCGCTCTTCTGGACCGACGTTCAGGTTCGAGTCACAGTGCCGGGCGGCGGTGACGTCGACCACGTCTGGGTTCGCATCTAAGGGAACAGTAAGGAATCGCGGTTACCATGGTCACAGTCGATCGGCGATACCGATCGCCGATTCGCTTCGAACATGTTGCCCAGCAGCCGGATCCGGGGTCCGGCGAGGAGATCTATGTCGACGCAGTCCGTAGTGCACGCACAATCATCCGCAGACGAAGCCGTCGTGGGGGATTCGTCTCCGCCGGGTGGTGGAAGCCGGCGTTATCTCGAGCAACTGATCAGATACGACGTGCCGGCGTCGCTGGTCGTCTTCCTGGTGGCGCTTCCCCTGTCCTTGGGAATTGCTATCGCCTCCGGGGCACCGATCATGGCAGGTCTGATCGCCGCCATCGTCGGCGGAGTAGTGGCCGGAGCGGTGGGAGGTTCACCGCTGCAAGTCAGTGGTCCCGCAGCCGGCCTGACCGTGGTGGTCGCCGAACTGATCGGCAAGTTCGGGTGGAAAGTCACCTGCCTGATCACCGTCGGCGCCGGAATTCTGCAGATCGTGTTCGGGCTCAGCCGAATTGCCCGTGCGGCACTGGCTATTGCGCCGGTGGTGGTGCATGCGATGCTCGCCGGTATCGGCATCACCATTGCGCTACAACAGGTTCACGTGTTGTTGGGCGGAAGCTCGGCCAGTTCGGCGCTGGACAATCTACGGCAGTTGCCCGCACAGATCGGTGCCCTGCACGTCGAGGACTTGATGATCGGACTCGTTGTCATCGCCACTCTTCTCGGGTGGCGCTATCTCCCCGCGGGCGTCCGGAAGGTGCCTGCGGCATTGGTCGGCATCGTATTGGCAACTCTCGCTTCGCTCTTGCTGCCGATCGACGTCGAACGTATTGCTCTCGACGGGTCCCTGCTGGACTCGATCGGACTTCCCGCTCTGCCCGACGGCCAGTGGCTCGGAGTCGCAACCGGCATCCTGACCATCGCACTGATCGCCAGCGTGGAGAGTCTGCTCTCGGCCGTGGCTGTGGACAAGATGCACTCGGGCCCGCGCTCGAACTTCGATCGCGAGATGCTCGGCCAAGGTACTGCGAACATGGTGTCCGGGGCGATCGGCGGCCTGCCCGTCACGGGTGTGATCGTACGCAGCGCCACCAATGTCGAAGCCGGGGCGAAATCCCGTGCGTCGTCGATCATGCACGGCCTGTGGATTCTGCTGTTCTCGGCTGCGCTCGCCGGGTTGGTGCAGCAGATTCCGAAGTCTGCGCTTGCCGGACTGTTGATCGTCATCGGCATTCAACTGGTCAAGCTGGCGCACATTCGGTTGGCGCGACGGACCGGTGATCTGTGGGTGTACGGCATCACGGTGGTCGGCGTCGTGTTCTTGAACCTGCTCGAGGGCGTGCTGATCGGATTGGCGTTGGCGATCGCCCTCCTGGTGTGGCGTGTCATCCGCGCATCGGTCACGGCAGAAGAGTTGGGTGACAAGGATTCCGGGAAGTGGCGGGTGCTGGTCGAAGGGTCGTGCACCTTCCTGGTGCTGCCCAAGCTCACCTCGGTACTCGCCGGCATCCCGCCGCGGTCCGACGTCACCGTCGAGTTGTCCGTCGACTTCCTCGACCATGCCGTCTTCGACGTCATCGAAGAGTGGGCGAGGCAGTACGAGTTGGCAGGTGGTTCGGTGATCATCGACGAAGTTGGCTCGGTGAGTATGGAGAGCGCGACCACCGGTCCGCCGAAGCGCGGCGCCGCAGTCACCGACCTGCGCGGATTGCTCGCTCCGTGGGGTAGTTGGCAACCACAGGCTTCGGGAAGGAATCTGAGCAGCCCGCCAGCCTTGCGACCCATTCTCGACGGGGTGTCCAACTATCATCGCCATCGCGCCGAAGCGATACGGCCGCACATGGATCAGTTGCGCGACGGCCAGAATCCCGACTCTCTTTTCCTTACCTGCGCAGATTCGCGAGTGGTGCCGAACATCATCACGAGCAGTGGCCCAGGTGACCTGTTCACTGTGCGCAACGTCGGAAACTTGGTTCCTGCCGGCGGCCGCGATACGTCGGTGGAAGCGGCACTGGCCTTCGGGATCGACGAGTTGGGTGTCAGTTCGGTGATCGTGTGCGGACACTCGGGTTGCGGCGCGATGCAGGCACTCCTGACGAACAGTTCGTCGGAAGCGGGAGTTGTCGGTGAGTGGTTGAGGCATGCGGAGACGAGCTTGCAGGCATATACGAGTGGCCATCCGGTGGCGCGTGCTGCGGCCGAGGCGGGTTTCTCGGAGGTCGATCAGCTCGGAATGGTCAATGTTGCAGTCCAATTGCAGACTCTCGAACGCCATCCTCTGGTCGGTCAGGCCCGTGTGGACGGTCGCCTGCGTATCGCCGGACTGTTCTTCGACATCGGCTCGGCTCGGGTCATCGAAGTGACAGCGTCAGGGATCGGCGAGTTGATCGAGACCTGAAGGGGCTATTCGGGTCCGGGCTGATCCCTGAGTTCGACCAGCAGGCGAGCCCCGCCGAGCGGACTGTCGTGAAATGTCGTACGTCCGCCGTGCAGGGCCGCCTGCTGCGCCACCAGTGCCAGGCCCAAACCGGAACCCGTCTTGCCTGCCGTCGATCCGCGAGTGAAGCGTTCGAAGACGCTCGAGCGTTCCTCGGCCGGTATTCCGCAACCGTTGTCGTCGATCGTGATCGTGACGGTGTCCGGTGAATCGACCGGGCGGGCGAGGGTGATGCGCACCGTGCTCGCGCCGCCGTGGCGGACTGCATTGGTGATCGCGTTGTCGAGGATCAACCGGATTCCGCCGGGAAGGGCCCGGATGCAATAGGGGAGTGGGGAATCCACCGTGACGACGCTGACATCGACGCTCGGGTGGTGGCGTCGTGCATCGTCGGCCGCGATGTCGCATACCTCGGTCAAATCGGTGTCCTTGAAGTCCTCAGCCGTCGACAACTCGCCCTTCGCCAGTCGCTCCAGGTCCCGGAGAGTCGATTCGACGCGGCCCTGTGCGCGGGCCAGATCTGTGAGGATCTCACGTCGCTGCTCGTGGTCGAGATCGTGAATGGACAACACTTCGATGTCGGTTCGCATCGCCGTCAACGGAGTTCGGAGTTCGTGAGCCGACGCGGAAGCAAAGTCCCGAGCGGCAGCAAGGGCCGAGTTGGTCGCGGCCTGTGCCCGGGCGACGTCGCTGAGCATCGATTCTGCTGCTGCGGCAAGCTCGTCCGCTTCACGGATGCCGGAAACCTCGGTGGCGAGATCGGGATCTCGCCTGGCGATCCGGCGGGTCAATTCCACGAGTGGGCGCACCGCCGGGCCACCGAACAACCATCCCAACGCGGCTGCGGCCGCTACGGCTCCGACGCCGAAGAACGCAACCTGACGCTGTTGGTCGACCGTGATGTCCCGCGCCTCGGCATAGGGAACCGCCAGCGAGACCAGGGCATTGATCCCGTCGGCCTCGGCGGTGTAAGCCCGGTACTTCGTACCGTCCACGTCGACGGTCGCCGAGCCCACCGGTAATTCGGGCAGTCGCGTCGGGGTACTGGATTTGACGGTTCCGTCGGTGTCGGAGCGGATGGTCACGGAGAACGCTCCGCCGTCTCCGAATGCGCCGAGAAAAGGTCCCGCTGTTGCCGCATTGGCCACGATGACCGTCGATGCCGTCTCCAAGCGACGGTCCAACTGCGCCAAATTGTTTCGTGCGATAGCCAGTGCAACGACCACGCCGAGTGCGATGACGATGAACGTCGCCCCCAGTGCCGCGGCCGCGGCAACGCGAGTTCGTAGTGAGAAGCGGCGACGCTTCACGGGTTCTCCCGAAGCACGAACCCGACGCCGCGAACGGTATGCAGCAGACGAGGTGAACCGCCGGATTCGAACTTTCGACGCAGGTAGCCGATGAAGACGTCCACGACGTTGGTGTCGGCGACGAAGTCGTAGCCCCACACGAGTTCGAGGAGACGTTCGCGAGTAAGCACGATGCCGGAATTGTGAGCGAGCACTTCGAGTAGCTCGAATTCGCGTTTGGTGAGCGGTACTTCCTTGCCGTCGACGCGAACCCGGCGGCCGGAGAGGTCGATGTCGAGGTTGCCGACCCGCAGGGTGTTCGTTCCCTCGGAGTGATCGCCGGCCGGAGTGTTACTGCGACGGAGCATTGCGCGGATCCGGGCAACCAGTTCGGCGAGGACAAACGGTTTGACCATGTAGTCGTCTGCGCCGGATTCGAGCCCGGCGATGCGATCGTCGACCGAGTTGCGTGCGCTGAGCACGCAGATCGGGATTTCGTTGCCGGCGGCACGAAGCGCCGTCACCACGCCGGTGCCGTCGAGCACCGGCATGTTGATGTCGAGGACTACCGCGTCCGGTCGCTTGTCGGAGATCACTCGGAGCGCGTCGGCGCCGTCCACTGCCGTCAGT
Source organism: Rhodococcus sp. ARP2 (assembly GCF_001029585.1). Taxonomy (NCBI): domain Bacteria; kingdom Bacillati; phylum Actinomycetota; class Actinomycetes; order Mycobacteriales; family Nocardiaceae; genus Rhodococcus; species Rhodococcus sp. ARP2. Next base: position 52,239 of record NZ_LEKE01000076.1, read on the forward strand.
ACGGTGAATCCCGAGAGCCGCAATCCGCGTTCGAGTGAGGTCAGGACGTCTGCGTCGTCGTCGACTACGAGGATTTTCGGTATCTCGGTCACAGCCCCATTGTGCCTTGCCTGGTACGTCGGGTTTCGCCGATCAGACCGGCAAGTCGGTACCGTCCGGACGCAGACCGGCCATGAACACCGCGACCAACCGCGGGACCAGGTTCGGCATGGCCTCGTCGGACAATTCGATTTGCGGGCGCGTCAGTTTGGCCAGAGCCATGACGAATTCGAGCGGTTGCAGATCGGCGCGAACCAGTCCGGCGCTCTGAGCGGCGCCGATCGTCGCGGTCATCTTCGTTTTCGTCACCTCACGCACCGCCAGAACTTCGGGCGCCAGCTCGGTGAAACTGCGTTCCACCAGTGCGGGAATGAGCGCACCCAGGCGCAGTTCCACGAGGCGGTCCACCAGCGTGTGCCACGCGTTTGTGGGATCGGTGGACATTGCCGTGAGTGCGATGTCGGCAGCCTCGCGGACATCGGTCAGTGTTGCGACGGCGACGGCGGTCACGAGGTCCTCGCGCGTCGGAAAGTTCCGATACAGCGTGGCGATGCCCACTTTCGCGAGTTCTGCGACTGCGTCGAGGGGCGCGTCGTGCCCGCGCTCGGTGAACACCGCTCGTGCGGCGTCGACTATTGCGTTTCTGCGTTCACGTGCATCGGCTCGCACATTCACCTCCGGTATTGACAGTTCATCATAACCGGAGGAATATCTTCCACAAATAGTGGAGGAAAAACTTCCACTTAGGGAAGGTAGTTATGAACGCCGAAGTTGAAGCACGGGACCGCAAGAAGTTGGTGGCTGTGGTGTTGGGCTTGTCCGCCGTGATCGGGCTGATGCTGCTTGCCTTCGTACTGCCCTCGGTCAACAGTGGCCCGCACGAACTGAAGTTGGGCATCACCGGTCCAGCTCCGGCAACCGAACAGATCCGCACCTCGCTCGAGGCGAGTAAGCAAGGCGCCTTCGATACTCGAGAATTCGCTGACGCCGACGCCCTGCGTGACGCGATTCGGAATCGCGACCTGGTCGGCGGAATCGCCGTTGATGCCAACGGTCCTCACGTGTTGATCGCGACTGCAGGCGGAACCCCGATCGCCCAGACCCTGACCGGGGTGGCCAACGGCCTCTCGGAGGCCTCGGGGGCAAAGGTGCCCGTCGAAGACGTTGTGCCGCTGACTGCGGACGACCCGACCGGTGCTGGGCTCACGGCATTGGCCTTGCCCTTGGTGTTCGGCGGAATCATGCCTGCTGTTGTTCTCGTGCAACTGTTTCCGCGGAGCATTGTCAAGCGAGTGTTGGGCGCTGGCGGCGTCGCGGTTGTCGCGGGTTTTGCACTGACTGCCATTCTGCAGTTCGGCACCAACAGTCTTGACGGAAACTACCTGCTCACCGCGCTCGCACTCACCATGGGCATGTCGGCCATCTCGCTGCCCATTCTGGGACTCGAATCCCTGCTCGGGATGAAGGGATTCGCGTTGGGTGCCGTCACGATGATGTTCATCGGAAACCCACTCTCGGGGATGGCGACAACTGCCGCGTGGTTGCCCGCAGGCTGGGGTGCATTGGGGCAGCTGCTCCCACCTGGCGCCGCAGGAGCATCCGTCCGTTCGATGGCGTTCTTCGACGGCCATGGCGCCGCCACGCCACTTCTGGTGCTGGTGTGCTGGATTGCCGTCGGGATCGCGCTGTGCGTCGCCGCCGGCCGGAAGAAGGCGTCGACCCCCGTGGTCGAACCCGAGGCTGCGCTGGTCTAGCCGGCGGGGCTTGCGTACGGGGTCAGGTCGGGAATCGGCCAGGCCCCGTCAACGCGTTCCACGACCAGTTCGACGACCACGGTGTCCTCGTCCATCGGTAGAGGTCGGAGGATTCGGGGCTTTCCCGCCTCCCATTCGACGTCGATGCCTGCGGAGGTCAGAGCGTCCTGGTCGATGACGGCGACGATCAGTGGCAACGTGAGGTCGCCGAACACCAGATCGAGCACCGAAGCGAGCGCGTCCGGGGTGGTTGCGCGAATGAATCCCGCCTCGTCGTAACTGATTCCGCGCGTCGAGACCTCGTACTCACCGAAACGCTTGCACGCTTCCCAGTCGTCGGCGATGGCGACGTGGACGAGTCGTTGTCCGGTCATGCAGTGCTCCTGTAGTGTTCGAAATAATGAAACGTCAACGTAGCATTAATTGAGTGGCACGGTAGTAGGGGACTTGATGGAGCAACCGCGCAGACGTGGGAGAACCAGCGACGCGGAGCGAGCTGATCGACGCAACGAGATTCTCGACGTTGCGGTCGACTCGTTTCGAGAAGTCGGGTTCGCTCGAACGACCATCGACGCCATTGCCACGGCGGCCGGCGTCGCCAAGCGCACCGTGTACAGCTATTTCGGCGACAAATCCGCGGTCTTCGCTGCTGCTGTTTCGCGTCAGCACGCGTATGTCGAGAACGCCGGTGGCGACCAGTCGGACCTGCTCGCCGCTGCAGTGGACATCGTCGTCGCCCTGCACAGCGACAACTCGATTGCGCTGCACCGCATGATGATCGGCGAGGCCGTGCAGTTCCCGGAACTGGCCGCCGCGTTCTACGAATCCGGCCCGGCCAAGTCGATTGCCTTTCTGGAGAAGATATTGATCGATCAGCACGGCCAGAAGGCTGCGCTGTGCGCGGATCAGTTGTACACGTTGCTGCTCGGGGAGGAGCACCGGCAGCGACTGCTCGGGCTCGCTTCCGAACCGACAACAGAACGAGCTGCGCAACTTGCAGCTCGTGCGGTGGGGTGCGTTCTGGGATCTGATCGGTAGGCTCGACTGGGTGAGTAACTCTGTGGTCTGGTTTCGACGTGATCTGAGGGTAGGTGACCTTCCCACCCTGAGTGCAGCGTCGGATGCCGGCGGGCAGACGTTGGGTTTGTTCGTTCTCGACGAGAACCTGCTCGGACCGGCAGGCTCACCCCGTCAGGATCAACTGTTCGCCAACTTGACGGCGCTCGATCATCAACTCGACGGAAAACTGATGGTTGTTCGAGGTGATCCGGCGGACGCGGTGCCCCGTGTAGCGGAATCCGTTGGCGCCGAAGAAGTTCACATCAGTGCCGACTACGGACCCTACGGCCGACGGCGCGACGCGGCCGTGGCGGAGCAGGTGGAGTTGATCGCCACCGGATCTCCGTATGCCGTGGCGCCCGGACGCGTCACCAAGGCGGACGGTGATCCGTACAAGGTGTTCACGCCGTACTTCCGTCAGTGGATGGAACACGGCTGGCGGGGCCCCGCGTCGACCGATGCGCAGACGGTCCGTTGGTTCGATCCGAGCGACAAGGAGGGTGGCCCGCGCCGGGTGAGTATCCCCGCGCCATCCGCCTCCGTCAGCGATTTCGTCGGTGAGGTCGGCGCCCTCGAACAGTGGAAAGAATACTGTGAGAACGATCTTGACCGGTACGACGACGAACGAAATCGGCCTGACCTCGACACCACGAGCCGGATGTCGATTCCGCTCAAGTACGGCACGATCCATCCGCGAACGATGTTGGCAGATCTCTCCAAGCGACTGGGCGACGGCGCTCAGGCTTACCGTCGCCAGTTGGCGTGGCGAGACTTCTACGCAGACATCCTGTTTCAACGCCCCGACAGCGCGCGGAAAAACTACGACGACAAGTTCGACCGTTTACGTCACGACGGTGGAGTGGACGCAGACGCCGCCTTCACGGCCTGGTGTGAGGGCAAGACCGGCTTCCCGATCGTGGATGCCGGCATGCGGCAACTCGCGGCCGAGAACTGGATGCACAATCGGGTGCGAATGATCGTCGCGTCTTTTCTGGTGAAGGACCTACACATTCCGTGGTGGCGTGGCGCACGGTTCTTCATGTCGCATCTGGTGGACGGTGACTTGGCCTCCAATCAGCACGGGTGGCAGTGGACTGCAGGGTCGGGCACAGATGCTTCGCCCTTCTTCCGCGTCTTCAACCCCATCACGCAGGGGGAGAAGTTCGATCCCGACGGCGCATACGTCCGTCGGTGGGTTCCCGAACTCCGCGATGTTCCCGGGAAGGCCGTCCACTCGTTGAAGGCGATGCGCCCGGTCGACTACCCGGACCCGATCGTCGATCACGCGCATGAGCGTGAGGAAGCCTTGCGCCGGTACGGCGAGATCAAGGGCTGAGTGCTCAGTGATCTGCGGGCGCTACGCGGAGGCGGTTTCCGTCCAGATCTGAAATGACGAATGTCAGACCGAAGACATCTTCGTTTGGCTCTTCGACGACCTCAATTCCCTTGGCCACCCACTCGTCGTATATCGCCCGAATTTCATTGCTCCCGCCGTCGACCAATATGCCGACTTCGAAATTGCGCGGAGTCGCGGGATCGAGGTCGCGGGACTTGCCGCTCCACAGTGCAAGGACCACGCCGCCGCCGAGGTCGAAGGTCATGTACCGAGGGCTGAGGACCTCAGGCTTCGCGTCGAACAATTCGCCGTAGAACGCTGCTGCGGAGGCGGCATCGCTGACGTAGATCAGAAACTGGTTGGGTAGTCGCACTGTGGTTTTCCCTCTCCCGTTGATGTTCGGGCCACCGGCAGCGGGGCGTGTGCCTGGTCGTGCGGGGCCGTGTTCAACACTTCCCGCGCGCCGGACGAATGTCCAAGAACGAGTGCGTCTGAGAGGCAGATGGATTACTTATGACGACTGCTGCAGTCACACCGCACTGAGGTGGTACCCGACGCTCAGGTTCGGGTAGTAGCCGTCGATGTAGCTCGAGATGAAGTAGTGATCAGGGTCGGTGGTGCGAGTTCCGTCGGTGTCGAACTGCGGATAGTCGTTGGCCATGAAGACGGCTTGTCCGCCGCCGGGAGTGGAATAGACGACGTCGACCGTCAGGCCGCGCGGGTCCTGGTTGTAAGCCGTGACGATCTCGGTCTCGTGGGGCGCGAGCGACTGGCGTGGGCTCTGCATCCACTGTCCGTAGGGGTTGTCGGCGCCTTCGAGATGAATTGTCTGTTCGGTGTCGTTGCTGATCGTCATCGTGATGGTGTTGCCGGTCGTGGGAAGAGTTCCGGCACTGGCGATTCCGCTCAATCCCAAAGTGAGGGCGCCGGCGGCCAGAGCTGTGATTGCGGCAACTACGTAGCGTGGGTTCGTCATCGTCGGTGTCCTTTGTCCGGGTGAGCGTTCGGTTGGCTCTCTCGAAGACAACTATGTCGGAGCGGATCGATGTCGTATGTCCACTTCCAGGACCCTGTGCAGGAGGAACGGTGTGTCCACCGATCGGGGGACACCTACTCCGACACGGAGACAGCTTCGACCTTTCGCTCGCCGGTGACCAGCAGTCCGATCAGTGCGGCGGCCGCGAGAACCATGACGAGTGCGCCGTAGCCACGCGTCGTATCCACCAACCCCACCTTGCCGACCAGGTAGCCGGCCAGCAATGCCGGAAGGCTGTTGGCCAGATATGCGATGACGTAGACGGTGGACAACAACCCCGCGCGTTCGTGGTTCTCGGCCAGCGGCATGACAGTGAGGATGGTTCCCTGGAATCCTGCTCCGAAGCCGATCCCGGCAACAGCCGTACCAACCAGAATCAATACTGCAGAGGATGTTTCAGCACCGATGAGTGTGACGGCCACCCCGAGCACCAAGGCGGTTGTTCCGATCAGCATCACGGTTCGGCCGCCGAGTTTGCGGAAGGTGAGCACCGCTGCGGCTCCGAATCCCGTCAGTGTTGCGACCATGATGGCACCGATGAGCGAGCTGTGAACGTCAAGTGCGTTGCGCGCCAGCGCCGGTCCGAGTGAGAGGTAGAAACCGCCCAGCGCCCAGACCGCGATCAGGCACGGTGCGGTGAGCGCAATCATGGTTCGGGCCTCGCGAGGAACAGCAAGGGTGGGGCGTAGCGACTGCCAGGCTCCGGGGCGTCCGCCCGAAGTCTCGGGAGCGGCCGAAACCCCGAGGATCTCGAGGACGACGAGTACGAGAAGGACCAGGTAGACAGTGCTGGTTGGCCTGGGCAGGTGCTCGCTGATGAGACTCGAACCCACGGCTCCGACGGCAAGCCCCACCGTCGGAGCAACGCTGTTGATGATCGATCCGCGTCCCGGAGTGCGTTCGAGGTCGATCAACGCCGAACCCAAAGCGCTGATTGCAGCGCCGGTGGCAACACCCTGCACGACCCGGGCGATCAACAGAATGGTCAAACCATCGGCCGAGGCGAACAGGGCGAGCGAGACCGCCTCCAAGGCGAGCGCTCCGAGCAGGACCGGGCGCCTGCCGATGTGATCGGACAGGGATCCGGCGGTCAAGAGCGTGGCGAGCAATGCGAGAGCGTAGATGCCGAACACGAGCGTCGACGCGAGCGAGGAGAATCCCCACAACTGTTGATAGTGCTCGTACAACGGTGTCGGGGTCGCGGAGGCGCCCAGGAACGTAGCGATGATGACGGCGATGAGTGTGAAAGCGGCGCCTCGCCCCAAGCGTGGGCGTGAAGTGCTCTCGGTCGGTGGTGAAATGGTCGTTGTCATTGTCGTAGCGCTTCCCGTGCGGGTGGTGAAGACTTCAAACGCAAATACTTTGCGTTTGGGACGCTACGCCTGGCCGTAGCCTAATGCAACATCTTTGCGTTACTATTGATTTATGAGTCCGTCCGCAGGTCCGCGCCCCGGTGGCCGCAGTGCGCGCATCCAACAGGCAGTGCATGCGTCGGCGCGTAAGTTGTTGGAACAGCGTGATCGGGCAGAGATCACGGTGCCGATGATCGCAACCGATGCGGGTGTGACCCCGTCGACCATCTATCGGCGGTGGGGCGACATCAACGAAGTCTTTGCCGATGTCTCGATCGAGAGATTGCGACCGGACGCCGACCCGCGTGAAACGGGTTCGCTCCGAGGGGATCTGACGATCTGGGCGCAGGACTATCTGGAGGAGATGTCTGCACCCGTCGGTCGCGCATCGCTGCGAGATGTGCTGATGAGCGACGACCAGACGCACGCACCGGACGGCACGAAGAAGTTCAAGTGCGCCTTTTTCTGTCGGACACAGATCGACGTGATACTAGCTCGTTGGCCGGAAGCTGCTGACGTGGATGGTGATTCGGTAGTGGACCACGTGGTTGCACCGATCATCTACCGAATTCTGTTCGACCTCGAACCGGTCGCGCCGCAGCGAGTTGCGGAATTAGTGGATCAGACACTTGCGCTCGCGGCGCGGGTCGGTGCCGAAGGCTGATCGCTACGTAGTCGGGCGTGGACATGCATGTCGTGCCAGCCGTCGGCGTGCCTGGCGGAGCCTCGTCGAACACCTTCTTCGCTGAAGCCTGCTTTGGTGGCGACTCGGCACGATCGTGGGTTGTGGATCGAGTGCTCGAGTTCCAGTCGATGAAACCCTACTTCGCGGAATGCCCACTCGGACAGTGCGGTTACGGCCTACGTGTTCCGGCTCTGCCACTCTTCGTTCAGGCGGCGCGCGGATTCCAGAGTTGCGATCGCCTCTTCGGTGTCAACTCGCGCGAGGACCAGTGCACTTACTGTGCAGGAGAGAAGGATTCGAGTGCGGTCTGAGAGCGTGGCGTCTGTCTCGGTCGGAAATGTGGCTTGTAGCCCGCTGCGAATTGCAACGGCAAGTTCTTGCCGATAGGCGCGGATCACGGCTGCCACCGCATCGTCGTGCGCGCCGAGTCCGGCAGCCGTATTGAGAAGTAGGCAACCGCGCCGAGGCGAGTCGGCGGTCATGGTGCCGATCGCGTGCTCAAGCGAGTAAAGGTAGTCGTCGACGGCGTCTGCCCCGGGATTTGTCGTGAGGCCGCGCAGACGTGGCCGGATGACATGTTCGAGGTACATCTGCACGGCGGCGTCGAACAATCCGCGCTTGTTGGTGAACGAGTTGTAGAGACTTGACCGACTCAGCCCCGTCGCGGATTCGAGGTCTCCGAGTGAGGCGCCTTCGTATCCGCGTGCCCAGAAAACGTCCAAGGCGGCAGCGACCACGGCTGTTGTGTCGAATTCTTGTGATCTGCCCATCAAAGCCTCGCTCTTTCTGTATCGTTCGGTCCAGTATATATTGGACCGAACGATACAGAATTCACTCGAAGCAACAGGAGCTCACCGATGAACGTCGCCGGCTACATCTTCGCGGGACTGGCCGCAGCAGTGCACGTATACATTTTTGTCCTCGAATCGATTCTCTGGACGGCACCGAAGACCCGCGCCACGTTCGGCGTGAAGTCCGAGGAAGAGGCGATCACCACGCAGCCGCTCGCCTTCAACCAGGGCTTTTACAACCTTTTCCTGGCGATTGTGTCAGCGGTCGGCATCGTGATTGCGGCGACCGGGTCCGCGTCGGTCGGAATTGCCCTCGTCCTGGCGGGCACAGGATCGATGGTTGCCGCGGGATTGGTGCTGATTCTCTCGTCTCCCGACAAAGCCCGCGCAGCCGTCGTGCAGATGCTTTTCCCAGCTATTGCCGTTGTTCTGCTGGTAATCCACCTGCTTTGAGTGGTCTCTATCCGCCGCCGAGCACCAGTGATTCGATCAACGCAAAAGCACCGTTGAGTGCTCCGCAATCGAAGGCTTCGGCCAGGGCGTAACCGATGACAACTTCGTCGGTGCTCGGCGTGCTCGACCAGACTGCGTCGGTCTGTCTGGGATCGGATTCCTCGTTCTTGGAGAAGTGCCCGATCCGCAATCCGTCGCGGGTGAATGCACTGTTCGCGTCGTCGACTGGGGCGAAGTTCAAACTCACGCCGTCGACGAGTGCCGAGACAGAGTACGAGCGACGGGACAGAAACCCTTTGCCGACAGTGAGTTCGACTTCGTCGCCACCGACAGTGAAGAACAAGTCGGCGGCGGCGCGCGTTCCGATGGGTGTGCCTTCGCGGCGCGGGGAATCGACTCGACGCGTCAACAGAGCGTGTGAGTTGCCGTTTCGGACGTCGACGACCCCCGTGTCGACATCGAACGAGATCTCGACTTTTCCGTGAATCGGGTCTTTTGCGGCGTATTTGACCGTCACTGTGCCTACCCCCTGTAAGTGTGAACTCGGGTCCATAATACGTGGTGGGAGCGTTGTCCAGTATGCCCGAATCCAAAAAAATAGTGCCGAATGACGCGCGTTTGCGGCCAAATGCTTCTACGCTGGGTCTTGGGTTTGTTGCGCATCCCACAACGGTTTTTCCCACGCCAGACGAGGAGCGCCTATGAGGTTGTCGACTACTTGTTCTGTTGCTACGAAGGCTTGATCAAGCCGGAATTGCCTCTGCCGGATGGTGCTCGAGACCCATCCGGCAGAGGCAATTCTGCATCAGTTCGAGCCTTCAGCCGCCGGCGAATTTTTCCGAGGTGCCGAGATCGATCGGCAACGCGATGCCGGTGATCCCGCGCCCGGCCGGCCCCACCAGATAGAACACCGCATCCGCAATCACTTCGGGGTCGACCCACGGGTGGGGCAGCAGATTCAGCTTCGACATGATCGGAGCGGTATCGGCGAGGACAGGATTCTCCAAGTCTGGACGGAACGCACGAACCATCGGTTCGTTGTCGATCATCGTCGTTCGCACATTGCCCGGGTGTACAGAGTTGACCCGAATGTCCGCCCAGCCGAGTTCGTTGGCCAGAGACTTCGCCAACCCCCGAACGGCGTGCTTCGACGCGGAATAGTGTGCGATACCCGGCACGCCTCGAAGCCCGGCCATCGAGCTGATCAACACGATGGATCCACCTCGATTGCCGTTCATGATGTGCGGAATCGATACCTTGGTCGTCAACCAAACGCCGGTGACGTTGATGTCCATCAGCTCGCGGAACTCTTCGGCGCTCAGGTCCCAGGACAATTTCGCCGACGCCGCGATTCCCGCGTTGGCGATCACGATGTCCAGTCGGCCGAGTTTCTCGACTCCGGCGTCGACCGCTGATTTCAGGGCATCGAGGTCGCGAGTGTCCGCGACGGATGCGACGATGCGCCGGCCCTGAGCTTCGACCAGGGCGACGGTCTGGTCGAGGTCGGCTTCGGTGGCCATGTCGTACCCCGCCGTTGCGACCGGCGCGCACAGATCCACCGCGATGATGTCCGCGCCCTCGGACGCGAGCTTGACGGCATGTGCGCGCCCTTGACCGCGCGCCGCTCCGGTGATGAATGCGACCTGACCGTCCAAATTGCCCATCGAACTTCCCCTGCCCGTCTGAATCGTTGAAAACTGGAACGTGTTCATACTGCTACGTTCGGTGCGAGCCAGGCAGGGGAATTCTCTGAATCCTTATCCGCGAAGGAGTTTGGACAACTCGTCCAGTACGCTCGCGTCCTCGATGGTCGACGGGACCGTGTACTCCTCGTTGTCGGCAATCTGCCGCATGGTCTTGCGGAGGATCTTGCCGGAACGAGTCTTCGGTAGTGCAGCGACGACGGTGACGTCCCGGAACGTGGCGACGGCACCGATCTGGTCTCGCACCCGGGCGACCAGTTCCTGTCGGAGTGTTTCGGGATCGATGTCGACGCCGGACTTGAGCACGACGTAGCCGCTGGGGCGTTGCCCCTTGAGTTCGTCGTGAATGCCGATGACCGCGCATTCGGCGACAGCCGGGTGGCCGGCGACGACGGCCTCCATGCTTCCGGTCGAAAGGCGATGTCCGGCAACGTTGATCACGTCGTCACTTCGTCCGAGCACGAAGACGTAGTTGTCCTCGTCGATGTATCCGGAGTCGCCGGTGAGGTAATAGCCGTCGAAAGTCGACAGGTAGGACTTCACGTATCGGTCCTCGTCACGCCACAGTCCGGCGAGTGTTCCGGGAGGAAGCGGCAGGCCGATCACGATGTTGCCCTCGGTGCCCGGACCCACGAGTTCGCCCTTGCCGTCGACGATTTCGACGCGGTATCCGGGGCAGGCGACGGTGGGTGAGCCTGCTTTGATCTCCATCGGTTCGAGGCCGCGCAGGTTCGCGCAGATGGCCCAACCGGTTTCGGTCTGCCACCAGTGATCGACCACCGGGCGATCGAGAATCCGAGTAGCCCACTCGTAGGTGTCGGGATCCAAGCGCTCGCCGGCCGCGAACAGTGTGTCGAGCGACGAGATGTCGTACTTGGCAAGCTCTTTTGCATCCGGGTCGGCCTTGCGGACCGCGCGGATCGCTGTCGGAGCGGTGAAGAGTGCCGACACTTTGTATTCGGAAATGATGCGCCAGAATGCACCTGCATCGGGGGTCCCGACGGGCTTGCCTTCGTACATGACCGTCGTAGCTCCGGCGAGCAATGGCCCGTAGACGATGTAGGAGTGGCCGACCACCCAGCCGACGTCTGAGGCGGTCCACCAGACCTGGCCGGGGCTGATGTCGTAGAGATTCTTCATCGTCCACGTCAGGGCAACGGCATGGCCACCGTTGTCCCGGACGACGCCCTTGGGCTTACCGGTCGTTCCCGAGGTGTAGAGGATGTAGAGCGGATCCGTCGCGGCGACCGACACCGGGTCGGCAGGAGTTGCATCGGCGATCAGCTCGTCCCAGTCGAACCAGGCTGCGGCACTTGACTTGTAGTCGGCAGCTGCGCCGGGAATCTGCTCGCGATTCTTCACGATCACGGTGTGCGCGGGCGTGGCGGACAGTTGCAGAGCCTTCTCGACCATCGGCAGGTACTCGATTGTTCGTCCGGGTTCGAGGCCGCCGGACGCCGTCACGAGCACCACTGGACCAGCGTCGTCGATACGGGTTGCGAGTTCCTTGGCCGCAAAGCCGCCGAACACCACCGAATGCACCGCGCCGATACGTGCACACGCGAGCATCGCGATCGCGGCCTCGGGGATCATCGGCATGTAGATGATCACGCGGTCGCCCGCCACCACACCCTGATCTTTCAAGACGCCGGCGAAGAGTGAGACCTGCTCGAGCAATTCGGCGTAGGTGTAGGTCGTCTTGGCTGGGACCATCGCGGAGTCGAAGATCAACGCGGTCTGATCGCCGCGGCCGTCGCGGACGTGCCGATCGAGGGCATTGAAGCTGGTGTTGAGCGAAGCATCCGGGAACCAGCGATAGATCGGCGCGGCAGAATCGTCGAGAGCCTTCGTGGGGGCGACATCCCAGTCGACGGCACGCGCAGCGTCGAGCCAGAACTTCTCCGGCTGATCCATGCTCTCGCGATATGCGTCGGCATACGTGGTGTGGGACGCCTGCTCGGAAGAGCTCATCGACGTGTGTCCTCTCGTGAACTTCGCTTACCGGTGACCTGAAACACCTTAGGTCACCGTCAGTGTGGTGCGCCTCAGTAGCGGTGCGGGTACCGTCCCTTTGCGCCGGGCGGGCCTGTCCCGTCGGCCAGTGGCGCGTAGGGGTGGGATAAGCCAGGGACGGAAAGGGGGATCGATGTGACAGGTGCAGCGCAACGCGCAGGCTTCTGGGGAGTACTCGCTCTGCGTGACTTCCGACTGCTGTGGACCGGCGACGCAGTCAGCGGTATCGGAAACGGTGTCACGACCGTCGTACTGCCGCTGGTCGCGCTTCGCGAACTGGACGCGAGTAGCTTCCAGATCGGTGTGCTGGCATCGGCAGTGTGGTTGCCGTGGTTGATCGTCGGACTACCTGCCGGTGCCTGGATCGACCGGCTGCCACGGCCTCCGATCATGATGATCGCGAACGCTGCGTGCGCGCTGCTCTTCGCGAGCCTCGCGATCGCCGGCTTCCTGGAGGCGATGACATACGGCCACCTGCTCCTGGTCGCGCTGCTCACCGGTACAGCCACGGTCTTCTTCCAGGCGGCCTATCACTCGTATCTCCCCACGGTGCTCGCCGAAGCGGATCTTGTCGAAGGGAACTCGAAGATTCAGGGCGCCGAGGCCGCAACTCGGGTGATCGGCCCAAGCGTCGGTGGGCTGGTGGTTGCAACTGTCGGGCTCGCGGCCGGTCTGGTTGTCGACGCGTTCACGTTCGCCTTCTGCTTCGTATGCATCTGGCTGATTCGTGTGCAGGAGACCGTCCATCGCGGACAGAATCAGCGAGAACCGTTGCGACGGCAGATTGCGCTCGGACTGCGATTCGTTGCCGGTGATCCGTATCTGCGGTCAATCGTCGTCTACGGCACTCTGCTCAATTTCGGTCTCACCGGGTACACCACGATTCAGATCGTGTTCTTGGAAAAGACGGTTGGTGTGGGGGAGTTCGGACTCGGGCTTCTCTTGGCGATTGCCGGGGTGGGCGGAATTGTCGGATCGATGATCGCGCGCCCGCTCGGCCGCAGATTCGGCACTGCCCGAAGCGTTCTCATCTGTCAGTTGGTAACGGGACCGTTCATCCTGTTGGCGCCTCTGACGACGTACGGTGCCGGCCTGTTCTGGTTCTGCATCGGCGGCATGGTGATGGTTGCGGGTGTCGTGTCGTGCAACGTGGTGCTCGGCAGTTTCCGTCAAAGTTACTGTCCGCCGGACCGCCTCGGACGAGTAGTGGCAACGAGTATGTTCCTGCTGCACAGCAGCATTCCGCTCGGTGCGCTGACGGCAGGCTACCTCGGCGACGCGGTGGGACCGCGCGGGACGATGTGGATCATGGCCTGCCTGATCGCGCCGTGTGGATTGGTCCTGCTCTTCAGCCCGCTCCGCGGGATCCGCGATCTACCGAGTCGGCCGGCGATCTCGCTGCGGTAGAGAATTACTGCGGTAGAGCCGCGGCGGCCTCTTCGCTTCGAATCGCGATGCGAAGAGTCGCGAGCATGAACAGTGACACTGCGAAACCGAAAAGCGCGCCGAACTGGTCCTGCGTGAACAGATAAACCTGCGTCACCAGAAGGCTCACGATGAGGGATGCACGCAGGAGTCTCAGGGCTCGCAGGTACGGACCGCGGAAGAGGAACCACACTCCCAGAACCACAAGAACTCCGGTTGCGACGGTGGAGATCTGGACCACCAGATCGGAGACGTCGTCGGCTTCGACGACGTTCTCGGAAACCAACGCGTAGATCACCTGGACAATCGCCAGAAGAGCCTGCAGTACGAACAGGGTCAGTACCAGTCGGCGGACGACACGGTGCCGGAGCAGTTCCTCAGCACGGTGGAAGAACGCGTTGCGGCCACGAGTGATCTTCGATTCGATACCGCCGGTCGGCGGAGTCTGTGAATGCAGGCCGGCTTTGATCGAATCGACGAGGTCGGTGAGGCTGCGGTCTTCGACGCCGTCGAGTACGCGGAGGGCGTGGTTGTACTGGATCTCGTCGAGCTGACCGAGAGCGAGGTCCGAGAGCGCTCGCGCCCCGATGGCGAGCCGATGACGATCATTCATTCCGCGCCGAATCACCACCTCGCGCGCGGCAAGATAGAAGAGAACGAAGACGACGTACATGATCGCGATGGCAGGCTGGTAGAAGTAATCAACGTCGGCGGTGACGAATTTTCCGACCTCGTCGATGAAGAGACCGAATCCGATTCCGCCGACGAGCGTGGCCAGGTCACGCGTGCGAGAGCCTTCGGTGATGGCGGTCGCGACGATGGCGACGGCCATCAGCAATCCGCCCCAGAGAACGTGTGCGATGTGGAGGGCGCCGCCCCCGATCTGGGGATAGCCCGTTGCCGCCAGATAAGCGCGGGTGATCAGCACGGTCGCGACGCCGGCGAACAGGAACAATTCGAAACGAGCGAGTGCCGCGCGGTCGTAACTGTGCGGCAGCGTCAGCGCGTTCCGGTCCTTCGTCGTCATTGCGGAACTCCCAGATTTCGATAGCGCGCGATACGGGAGGACTGGCGATCGGTGTCCGACTCTTCGGCAAGCATGAAGAGTTCGTGCGCTATCGCAGCCCCTACCCTCTTGGAGAATTCCACGGGTTCGTCGGCCGCGTCAGGCGTTTCGGGAATGATCGCGTCGATTACGCCGTCTCGAAGCAGATCCAACGAACGAATGCCCTGCGCTGCCGCCATCTCCGGTGCGTGACTGATGTCGCGATGGACGATCGCGCTTGCGCCTTCCGGCGGCAGGGGAGCGAGCCACCCGTTCTGTGCCGCGAGTACCCGATCGGCGGGCAGCAGCGCGAGCGCCCCGCCGCCTGTTCCCTGACCGAGCAACACCGACACTGTCGGGGTCTTCAGCGTCACGAGGTCGGCGATGCAACGGGCGATCTCAGGGGCCAGTCCACGTTCTTCAGCTTCTTTGGACAGCGAGGCGCCCAAAGTGTCGATCACGAGGACAAGCGGGAGTTGTAGTTCTTCGGCAAGTTTCATGCCCCGTCGCGCTTCCCTGAGCGCGGCCGGTCCCATCGTGGTGAGCGCGGATTGGCCACTGCGGTCCTGGCCGAGCAGGATGCACGGAAAGCCTCGGAAGCGGGCGAGCGAGAGCAAGATCGTCTTGTCGGTTTCACCCTGCCCGGTGCCGCTGAGCGGTACCTGTTCAGTTGCGGCATGGCGGAGCAACTGCCGGATGCCGGGTCGATCGGCCCGGCGCGAGAGCATCACCGACTGCCAGGCGGGAACATCGGGAATCTCGGGTGAGGGAATCGGGTCCGTGGCCGCCGGGGCCGGGGGATCGGTGAGCACGCACAACGCTCGATTGACCAGCAGACGGAGGCGGTCGACGGGTACGACGCCGTCGATAACGCCGTTGCGATACAAGTTTTCGGACGTCTGGATACCGTCGGGAAACTTTTCGCCGTACAGCGATTCGTAGACACGGGGTCCGAGGAATCCCACCAGAGCACCGGGTTCCGCGACGGTGATGTGGCCGAGGGATCCCCACGAGGCAAAGACCCCGCCGGTGGTGGGATTGCGCAGGTATACCAGGTAGGGCAGGTGTGCCGCTTTGTGAACAGCCACTGCCGCAGCGATCTTCACCATCTGAACGAAGGCGACGGTGCCCTCCTGCATCCGCGTTCCGCCAGAGGTGGGCGAGGCGAGCAGCGGGAGTTGTTCTGCCGTAGCACGTTCGACGGCGGTCACGATCCGCTCGGCCGCGGCGACTCCGATGGAACCGGCGAGAAAGCTGAATTCACAGGCAATTACCGCGACCCGACGGCCCCGAACCGTACCGACACCGGTGACGACGGACTCGTCCACTCCGCTCTTCTCGCGGGCCTTCGCCAGGTCTTCTGCGTATTTCGGGCCAGGTCCGACGTCGACGGGCGGGGAGTCCCAAGAGACGAAGCTCTCGGGATCGAGTACCGCAGTGAGTAGTTCTTCGGCCGAGATTCGCACAACGTCCTCCAAGTAAGCAGCACCCCGTCCAGGATGAACCTACCTGGACGGGGTGCCGCCGGGATCGCGTGGCGCCAGTTGTGCGCCGGAGAATCAGCGTCCGAACGCCTCTTTCCATGACACGACCTTGCCGATACGAAGGATGGAGCGCTGGTAGATCTTTGCCGCGATCATCGACAGCGCAGCGGTCACCACCAGCATCAGCAGAATCGTTCCCACGATCTGGAACGGAGAAGCAACACCGGCGGAAATACGCAGGGGCATGAGGATTGCCGAGAACGGCGGAATCCAACTCAACACGTTGCTCAGGGTTCCTTCTGGATTGCTCACCGAAACGAAAGCCACGCTGACCATCGCCATGACGAGCAGCGCGAGAGGCATCGCGGTGGCGTTGACGTCCTCCTGCCGCGAGACCATGGACCCGGCGGCGGCGTACAGCACGGCGAAGAAGAGGAAGCCGAGAATGAACCACCCGAGAGTGCCGAACAGAACGCCGATTGCGGTGCCCGTCACGGTCAGGACGCCCGTCGCCAGTCCGGTGGCGACGCCCGCGACGGCATAGGCAGCCATCTGCATCAGGCCGACAGCACCGATTCCGAGAACCTTGCCCCACAACAACTGCAGCGGACGAAGAGTGGAGAGCAGCAGCTCGACCACGCGACTGGACTTCTCCTCGACGACGCCCATCGCCACGTACGTTCCGAACAGCAGGATCTGCATGTACAGGAGCACCACAGCAGCGATCGACATCGCTATGCGTTGGCCCTGTTCGGGATCCGGGGGATCGATGGCATCGATGGTGACCACTGCGGTGGACGTGGCTTCGGCGAGCTGAGCCGGATCGATCCCCGCGGCGGAGAGCGCATTCGATTGTGCCTGTTGTGCAACGGAACTCTCGATGACGGCGCGCAGATTCGTGGGCACTTCCTTCTTGGTCACGACAGTGACGCCGCCGCCCGATCCAGCGATCACGGCCACGTCGAGGTCGCCGTCCTTGACCTGGTTTCGTGCGGTTCCGTCGTCAGAAACCTCCGTCACCGTCACCGGATTTCCGAGGGTGTCGCCGATGGACACCATCGTGGCACTGAGTGATTGGTTGCCGACCAAGCCGATCTTCGACTTGTCCTCGTCGCCGCCGGAGAAGAGTGAGAAGGCGATGATGCCGCCGACGATCGCGACCAGGATGATGACGTTGCTGATCACAAAACTCTTCTTCGAGATCTGCGTCATGAATTCGCGTCGGGCGACCAACCCGATGGCTCGACCTCCGCTCAACTGGTTGCTCATGCGGCTACTACCTCTCGGAACAGATCGGTCAGTGACGGACGTCGTAGCGTGAACTCGTGCACCGGTCCGGTTTTCAACGCTGCATGCAGGATCTGCTGATCGTCGGCGGTTCCGTCGACGCTCAGGAGCGTTCGACCGTCGAGGTGGCTCAGTGTGGTGACACCGATCAGATGGTGTGCCCAGCCGACCGGCGCGTCAGGGGCGAAGACTTCGATTCGGCCGTCGCCCTTGCCTCGTAGTTCGTCGACGGTTCCGATCTCTCGCATGCTGCCGCGGCTGATGATGCCCACGCGATCGCACAGGCGCTCCACCAGATCCAACTGATGGCTGGAGAAGATTACGGGAACACCGGTGCGAGCCTTCTCGACCAACACGTCACTCATGACATCGACCGCTACGGGGTCAAGGCCCGAAAACGGTTCGTCCAGAACGAGTACCGCTGGATCGTGAACCAGCGCGGCCGCGAGCTGCACACGTTGCTGATTACCGAGGGACAGGGAGTCGACGGTGTCCTTGACGCGTTCGGCGATACCCAGACGTTCGGTCCAGCGCTCTGTCGCCGCATGCGCATCGGCTTTCGAGAGTCCATGTAGCTCGGCCAGATAGGAAAGTTGCGCGCCCACCTTCATCTTGGGGTAGAGGCCGCGTTCCTCCGGCATGTATCCGATAGTGCGACGCACGTCGAGGTCGACGGGTTTGCCGCCGAGGCGAACTTCCCCCGAATCTGCTCCGAGCACACCCAGCGCAATGCGCATCGTGGTCGTCTTGCCGGCGCCGTTGCTGCCGACGAATCCGAAGATCTCGCCTGGTCGCACTTCGAAACTCAGGTTGTCGAGTGCAATGACGTCGCCGTAGCGTTTCGAGATGCCGTCGATCGTGAGGGTGGCTGACATGGGTCCTTCCCATCGGTCGAGTGGTGCGCTTCGGAAATACGGGTCAGAGGTCGAACTCTTCGGAATCAATCGGATCCGGGTCTGGATTGGTCCACGAGAGAATCATCGCGGGCGTGCACGCGCCGATCAGCATTGCAGTCAGTGCCAATAAACCTCCCGAGTAAGGCAGTCTCTCTACATTCCACTGCACCGACGAGGTGAAAATGAGGAAAATGGCGACAATGAAGACCAACGATTGAGTCACGCTCAACCCGACGGAACGGGCGTCGTTGCGTTGCTGGATCTCCCATTCGTCCAGAGCATGCCGCGGCGCATCCCCTTGCCTGCCCGACACGATTTGAAGTGAAGACCACGTCGGTAGGAACAACAGGGTGAGGACCGGCCATGCCACCGCGAACAGTGGGTTGAACAGGCACGCTATGCCGACGGCAACCATCGTGGCGAACAGGACTCCGAGGGCGATGACGAGCATCCGCCGACGTCGACGGGTTCGCCAATTCGGGAGCCAATGTCGGAACGTCTCCTCGTTCTGCAGGAACCGCCGAGTGCGGTGGGCCTGGTAGCGGTCGATCAGATTTGATTCAGGCACTGGGCTTTTCACTCCCCTCGGTAGTGCGGTCAGATCGGTAGACCTCCGTCGACGGTGCGTTCCGGTAGACCTCCGTCGACGGTGCATTTCGGTAGACCTCCGTCGACAGCGGCCCGAACTCCGTCCGGGAGAACACCGCTTCGACCGGAAGGTCGAATACCCAGCAGATCCTGAACGCGAGATCCAGGCTGGGGTAGTGATCGCCGCGTTCGAGCGCCCCCACCGTCTGCGGGTTGACGTCGACGAGTTGTGCAAGCTGGGCCCGACTCATCTTCCGCTCGGCGCGAAGCACTCCGATGCGATTGAAGATGGGGAGCGCGTCTCCCCGTCGGACTGGGCTCATGCATCAAAGTGTTGTAAAAACCCAACAGTTTGTCAACATGAACCGCGAGGATGTCGTTTCTGGGTGGTGTCGGCGGATAGGGTTCGGGCAACAGAAGGGGCGTCGCATGGTGGTCGAAAAGTTGGTGCTCGAGAAGTCTTGTCTCGTCGTGCAGGTGCGCGAGGACGGTAGTTACAGCGTGGGACCGCAAGGGCGTGAAGTGGTCTGGCGCGATGCGATGGAAAAAGGTGCCGTCATCGGTATCGGTCAGCACACTCCAGGGGACGTTGAGGGTGAATCGTGGTGGGTCGTGTACGGCCAGTCGGACGCCGGGGCAGACGTCACCGTTCGACTCGAGGATGGATCGCACGTGCCGGTGGGCCGTATCGGTGAGATTTTCGCCAGCGAATGGGTGAGTACCCCGCAGCAGGCCTTGCTGTATCGGTCCGATCGCCCGGTTGAGTCGCAGCCCACCAATCTCTCTGTGCTGTTCGCCAGGCCGAAGTTCATGCCCAAAGCGGCGTTTCCGGAGAATGATCGCTTGTAGTTGCAGCGAGCTGGCGTCGGGAGGCTGGCGGCCATCTTCTCGAAACATTACGGTACGTACTGTACTGTTTGGGAATGACAACTTGGCCGAACGACCTCGCAGTAGTGCAAGTGCGCGTAGCGCGACCCACCGACAGGCTCGACGACGTGATTGCGTTCTATCGCGACTGTCTGGGATTGCCCGAGCTCTACCGGTTCTCCGGTCATGCCGGGTACGACGGAATCATGCTGGGGCTGCCGGATTCGAACTATCACCTCGAATTCACGACCCACGAAGACGGAAGCCCGTGCCCGGCGCCGACGCAGGACAACCTGTTGGTGCTCTACTTCGCCGGCGAATCGGCGATGTACGAGGTAGTTCAGCGGTTGGGTGAAGCAGGGCACGAACCCGTTGGCGCCGAGAATCCGTACTGGGAGGAGAATGCGGGGATGACTTTCGAAGATCCCGACGGCTGGCGTCTGGTGCTCATGCCGCGACCGGTGCTGTAGATGGTGCGCGCCCGCGACGAGCGGATCGACGACGCCGTACTGGCGGCAACCCTGGAGTTGTTGGGGGAGAACGGTTATGCGGAGCTGTCAATCGGTTCGGTGGCGACGAGAGCCGGCGTGCATCGACCCGCCATCTACCGGAGATGGCCGTCGAAGCGGCATCTGGTGGTCGACGTCGTCGTGGCGCACATCGGTACTGATCCAACGCCGGACACCGGCGATCTCAGGGCAGACCTGGTCGCCGGCATCACGACATTGGTTGTGGGGCTGAGTGAAACGGTAGTTGGGCGGATCCTGCCCGCGTTGGTCGCGGATCTGGCGGCGGACCCGGAATTGGCGCGGGATTTCCAGTCGGCATTCTTTCAGCCACGACGCGATTCCACTGCGGCAGTGCTGGAATCGGCGCGGCTACGCGGCGAAATTCGGAGCGACTTCGACCTGGACTTCGTCCTGGATGCCCTGGCGTCGCCGATCTATTACCGAGCGTTGTTCCGTCACTTACCGCTGGACGCGCTCCTGGCCGAGCAGTCCGTCGATTCTGTGCTGCTGACGTTGACTCCTCACCAAAATTTCTGAAGCCGTTTCGATTCAGTTCAATTCGACTGGATCGGGTCCGACACGGCTGTCGGTGTTCAGCGCTGCGATGGCAGCTGACTCGTCGGTATCGAGTGCGAAGTCGAAGATTGCGGCGTTGTCGCGCATGCGGGCAGGTGTCACCGACTTCGACAAAACGGTGTGTCCCTGTTCGAGATGCCAGCGCAGAATGATCTGCGCTGGGCTCTTTCCGTGTGCTGCAGCGATTTTCCCGATGGTCGGGTCGTCGAGGATAGTTCCCTGTCCCAGTGGGCTCCATGCCTCGATTTCGATGCCGCGACTTCGCGCGTATTCCCGTGACGCGTGCTGTTGCAGTCTGGGGTGCAATTCGATCTGGTTGACGGCCGGGGTGATCGAGCTGTGCTCGGCCAGCAGTTCGAGGTGCTCGGGCAGGAAGTTGGACACGCCGATCGCACGGGCACGGCCGGAGGCGAGGATCTCCTCGAAAGCGGCCCACGTCTCCATGAACAGGCCCTTTGCCGGTGCCGGCCAGTGGATCAGATACAGGTCGACGAAGTCAAGGCCGAGCGTGTCGAGGCTCGTGTCGAACGCGGCGAGCGCTCGGTCGTGGCCCTGATCGTCATTCCACAACTTGGTGGTGACAAAAAGCTCTGACCTCGGAACACCCGAACTAGCGATGGCGCGGCCGACACCGGCTTCGTTTCCGTAGATCGCGGCCGTGTCGATGTGGCGGTAGCCGATCTCGAGAGCGGTGGCAGTGACCTCTTCGGTCTGTGCGTCCGGTACCTGGAAAACGCCGTACCCGAGTTGCGGGATGGTGATCGGTTCGCCGGTGGTTCCGTGAGTCAGTGTGCGGTCGGGGATCGACAACATTGAAGAGCGCCTTTCAAGACTGGGTGTGGCGGTTCGACGGGCGATCGTGTCGCCCGTGCCCACCTATGCCGCGCATGCAACTATTGCGTGCGCCTGATAAATAGTTGCACACGCGGGTTGTCTGCGCAAGCAGAGTCGGTTGGCTACTCCTCGAAGAGCTGTCCGTTCTCCATTCGCCACCGGCGCGTGCTTCGGGTGGACTGCAACATGCGTCGATCGTGAGTGACTAGGAGGAGGGTCCCTTCGAAGGATTCCATCGCCTGCTCGAGCTGTTCGATCGCCGGAAGGTCGAGATGGTTCGTCGGCTCGTCCAGTACCAGTAGGTTCACGCCGCGAGCTTGGAGCAAAGCAAGTGCAGCCCTTGTTCTTTCGCCGGGGGACAATGAAGCGGCAGATCGGAGTACGTGGTGTCCGCGCAGGCCGAACTTGGCGAGCAGAGTACGGACATCGGCATCGGGCCAGTCCGGAACCTGAGCGCCGAAGGCCTCCACGACTGGTTGATCACCTTCGAATAATCCACGGGCCTGATCGATCTCACCGATCGCGACACCGGAGCCCAGCGACGCGATGCCCTCGTCCGGGACGAGTTTGCCGAGCAGGACGTTCAGGAGGGTGGTCTTGCCGGCTCCGTTCGCGCCCGTGACGAGGATTCGATCGCCCCAGTCGATCTGTGTCGTGACCGGACCGAACGTGAACTGACCGCGAGTTACCTTGGCACCATTCGTGGTTGCGACAACGGATCCGGACCGCGGAGCCGCTGCGATCTCCATGCGGAGTTCCCACTCCTTGCGCGGTTCCTCGACCACTTCGAGTCGCTCGATGCGACGTTGGGTCTGGCGTGCCTTCGCGGCTTGCTTCTCCGTCGACTCGGTCCGCAATCCGCGTCCGATCTTGTCGTTGTCCTTGGCCTTACGACGCGCATTGCGGACGCCGTGTTCCATCCAGTTGCGCTGCATCTGTGCGCGATCTTCGAGATCGGAGCGGGTGCCTGCGTATTCCTCGAACGCCTCGCGTGCGTGCTGGCGGGCGATCTCGCGTTCGGCGAGGTACGACTCGTAGCCGCCGTCGTAAACGGCGATGTCCTGTTGTGCCAGATCGAGTTCCACGATCCCCGTGACGGTGCGCGAGAGGAACTCGCGATCGTGGCTCACGACAACCAGCGCCGCTCGGGTCTCGGCGACAAATCGCTCCAACTGCTCGAGACCCCGCAGGTCGAGATCGTTGGTGGGTTCGTCCAACAGGAGAATGTCGTAGCGCGAGAGCAACAGCGACGCGAGCCCGGCGCGTGCGGCCTGACCGCCGGACAACGCCGTCATGTGAGCATCGAGCGGAACTCCGAGCCCGAGTTCTTCGACCACCTTCTCAGCGCGCTCGAACAGATCGGCGCCGCCGAGAGCCAGCCAGCGTTCGAGAGCCGGAGAGTACAGATCCTCCTCCGCTTCAGCCAGGGTTTCGGCCGCGGCGTTCATGACCGCCTCGGCGTGCGCGACGCCGGTGCGTCGGCCGAGGAACTCGAGGACGGTCTCGCCCTCGGTGCGGTCGGGTTCCTGCGCGAGATAGCCCACCGCAGCGTCTGGCGGGCTGAGGATGATCGAACCTTCGACGTCGGCAGTTCCGATTCCCGCCAGTGCAGTGAGAAGCGTCGACTTGCCGGCGCCGTTCGCGCCGACGAGGCCGATGACGTCGCCGGGCGCGACGGTGAGATCGAGGTCGGAGAACAGAGTGCGTTCTCCCCGGGAGGCAGAGAGGCCGCTGATGCGCAGTGTTGCAGTCACCTGAGAAGTATCCCCGGCGCTGTGCGCCTGTGTTAATCGGTGCTGTGCGCCTTTATTAACCGCGGGCGGTTAATAAAGGCGCACAGCAGTCAGTCACGGACCAGGTGGTACCAGCACGGATGTGCCGCACGGACCGGAAGTGGCGATTCACTCACGTCGGCGGCCGTACTCGAGGCCATCGACCAACCGTCGAATACTCGCATGACGTCCTCCTCGGAGACGCCATGTGGCATCGGCCAACGGTGACCTGGCCCGAATGCGAACATCACCATGGACGCCCCGGGTGCGGTGATCGCGTTGACCGACCTCCCGTAGTCGCGTCGTTGATGATCGGTGAGCCCGTGAAAGCAGCCGATGTCGAGCACCAGCATGTGCCCGCCGTCGACAGCAATGTGTAGGTCTGCCGCGTCCTCGTGGAGGAACCGGACGTCGACGTGTGCTTCACGCGCGTGAATGCGCGCTTTGTCCAGCGGTTCCTGTTCGGCGTCGACGCCGGTGACGTGCCACCCGCGTTGCGCCAGCTCGATGGAATGGCGTCCGGTGCCGCAACCGATATCGAGTGCGCGGCCACCTTCCGGGAGGGGAATCGCATCCAGAAGGCCGGACAGTTGAGCGTCGAAGCCGTGACCGGTGTGCTCCCATGGAGTGACGCCGACCTTGTAGGCGAGACGATATCCGAGATTCATCGCTCTCTCTTTTCTCGAGGCGATTCGATTACTTGTATTCCAAGGTAGACCGGCATTTCGGGTGCGACAAGGGTGCGAAGAGGAGGTTCGGTGGGGAATGCCTCCTGGCGCCCGCGCGTTGGATCCACATATGACCGAGACCAACGATGTAACCTCTGTACCGACCATTGTTCTGAACGACGGTAAGGCGATCCCCGCACTGGGATTCGGTGTGTTCCAGGTTCCGGACGACGAGACGCAGGAAGCCGTCTCCACCGCCCTGAAGACCGGCTACCGCAGTATCGACACCGCCAAGATCTACGGCAACGAGGTGGGCGTCGGCCGCGCGATCGCCGAATCCGGCATCGCCCGCGAAGACCTGTACATCACGACAAAACTGTGGAACGACGATCAGGGCTACGACTCGACGCTTGCCGCCTTCGACGCCAGCCTCGACAAGTTGGGTCTCGACTACCTCGATCTGTACCTGATCCACTGGCCGGTTCCGTCCAAGGACCTGTACGTCGAGACCTTCAAGGCATTCCAGAAGCTCAAGGCCGACGGACGGGTTCGATCCATCGGCGTCTCCAACTTCACCATCGAGAACCTCGAGCGTGTCATCGGTGAAACCGGTGAGGTGCCGGTCCTCAACCAGATCGAGCTTCACCCCAAGTTCAACCAAGCCGAACTGCGCGCCTTCCACACCGGCAAGGGAATTGCGACGGAAGCGTGGAGCCCGCTCGGCCAGGGAACTGTTCTCGGTGACCCCGTCATCACCGCTATCGCCGACGCTCATGGCGTCACCGCGGCTCAGGTGATCATTCGCTGGCACCTGCAGATCGGAAAC
The DNA here is from genome assembly GCF_001029585.1 of Rhodococcus sp. ARP2. Classification (NCBI taxonomy): domain Bacteria; kingdom Bacillati; phylum Actinomycetota; class Actinomycetes; order Mycobacteriales; family Nocardiaceae; genus Rhodococcus; species Rhodococcus sp. ARP2. The sequence goes on from NZ_LEKE01000076.1 coordinate 77,237, forward strand.
GTGGTGATTCCGAAGTCGGTGACCCCCGAACGTATCGCCGCAAACTTCGATGTCTTCGGATTCGAACTGACGCCGGAACAGATCAACGCGATCGGTGCTCTCGACGACCCGGCCGGCCGCATCGGCCCCGACCCGGTCACGCTCGGCAGCTAGAACTTCCGGTAGACCCACGAACGGCACTCCCGCAATCGCGGGAGTGCCGTTCTGTCGTGCGAGGTCAGTTCAGGTGCGTGCGATGTTCTGCAGTGAATGCGATGTGCTCGTCCGCGCGTCCGGTGCGGAGCTTCTCGACCCACTCGGGATCCGCGAGCAGCGCGCGTCCGATGGCAACCATGTCGAATTCACCCCTATCGTACTGAGCTTCGAGACGCTCCAGCCCCGTGACAGCCGATGCGGCGTCGCCGGTGAATGCCGTCGTGAACACGGAGTCGAGTCCGACCGAGCCGACGGTGATGGTCGGCAACCCGGTCAGCTTCTTCGTCCAGCCGGCGAGGCCGAGCTTGCCGTCTTCACCGTCGAGTTCAGCGAACGCCGGTTCCCAGTGGCGCCTCGTCGACGGATGCAGAACGTCGACGCCGGCGTCGACCAGGGGAGTGAGGATGCGGCCGAGTTCAGCCGGGCTCTGGGCGATACGAGCGTCGTAGTGGCCGGACTTCCACTGCGAGAATCGGTAGACGATCGCGAACTCGTTTCCG
>NZ_LEKE01000045.1:0-1512 GCF_001029585.1 Rhodococcus sp. ARP2
GCAAAGGTGAACCCGAAGGCTTCCGGCGAGATGAACAGGTCGGTATTGGCGAACAACGCACCCGCCAGACCGGCCGGGAACGCACCGATCGCATAGCCGAGCAGTTTCATCCGGAACACCGACACACCCTGCGACGACGCCAGCACCGGCGACTGCTTGAGCGTGCGGAACGCGATGCCGTGGCGCGAGACCACCAGGTTGCGCATCACCGCGAACCAGAGGACGGTCACCACGACAACCACCATGTAGTACTGCTGGGTGTCGAGTTCGGAGCCGAAGAGCGTCGGCGGCTCCATACCGGTGAGGCCGTTTCGGCCGCCGGTCTTGCCGCCGAAGATCGCCAGTACGTCCGGTACCAGCAGGACCAGGAAGAACGACGTCATCGCCAGGGACCAGTTGCCCAGTCGCAGACCGGGAACGCCGGTCAAGATGCCGACGCCCAATGCCACGGCACCGGCCGCAGCGAGCTGGACCAGGATGTCGGTGTGACCGGCCTGGGACATCAGACCCGCGGTGTATGCACCCGCCGCGTACATCGCGGCCTGGCCGAGCGCCAGTTCACCGGCAAAGCCGAGGCTCAGGTTCAGGCCGCTGACCACAAGTGCCAGGATGCAGGCCAATTGAATCTGCCGTGATGTCGACAGGTCGAGCCCCATCACGGGCAGCAGCAAGATCACTACCGCCAGGACGAGCGGGATGATCCAACTCGGAAGGGAACGGAAAGTCCGCCACGCGCTTACCATTTCACACCACCCGTTCTCGGACGTTGCCGAACAAGCCGGCAGGTTTGACCATCAAGATGACGATCAGCACCGTGAAGACGGCGATATTGCTGTACTGACTTCCCGCCCACAGGGCGGTGAACGATTCCACCAGGCCGACGGTCAGGCCGCCGATCAAAGCGCCTGGCAGAGAGCCGAACCCGCCGATCGCCAACGCCACGAATCCCTTGAGGGCCAGCGCGGCACCCAACGTCGCAACTGCAAACGTCTTGGGGCCGACAAGGAGTCCGAGGACACCGGCCAATGCACCCGAGAAGGCAAACGCACCCAGCGCCAACCGTCGTACGTTGACTCCTCGCAGCATCGCCGCTTCACGATCCTCGGAGATACCGATCAGAGCCAGACCCGTCATAGTCTTCTTCGAGACGTAACTCAACCCGATGACCAGTGCGATCGCCGCAACAAGCAGAGCGATCTCGACCGGGTAGGTACGGCCGCCGAGTAGGGTGATCGGTTCGTTCGATCCGAAGAACGGAACCGTGAGAGGTTCACTACCCCAAATCAATTGAGTTGCACCATTGAGCAGAGTGGCAACGCCAAGCGTGGTGACCAGCTGGTTCTGGTGATCGGCCACCGGTCTGATCGCGACGATCTCCTCGACCGAGGCGAGGAGCATCACGGTCACGGTTGCCATGACGGCCACCACGAGAACGGGAAGTTTCAGGGTCACGAGACCCGTGTAGGCGACGAAAGTGCCCACCATCATCAGCTGAGCTTGAGCGAAGTTGAA
>NZ_LEKE01000007.1:0-1441 GCF_001029585.1 Rhodococcus sp. ARP2
CGACGCTGTTCTTGCCCAGGTCCTCCATGCGGCCGAAATGGAAGAGCCGCCTTCACGTTTCTCCGGTTTCGTCGGCGGCCGCGGCGGACGTGCCGGACTGCACACCGGGGCGCTGGGACTTCTTCTTGCCGAAATGCAGAGCGTCGCTCGGGAGCACCCGGAAGGGGTGTGGTGACCGTGGCTGCCACCACCGTCTCTTCCGCGCAGGAGATCGTCGCCTCGGTGATGGATCCGGAGATGCCACTGCTTACTCTGGCCGACCTCGGCGTCATCCGATCGGTCGACGTCGAAGCGAACTTCGTCTGTGTGACAATCACTCCCACCTATTCCGGGTGTCCCGCAATGGCGACGATGCGAGACGACATCGAGCACAAGCTGAACGATGCGGGATACGGCAGCGTCCAGATCAAGACTCAACTGTCGCCGCCTTGGAGTTCGGATTGGATCAGCGAGGAGGGGCTCGCGAAACTTCGAACGGCTGGGTACTCGGTGCCGGGGGCAGCGCCGCGCCGCACCTCGGGGCCGATCGCATTGACCTTGACGGCCAAGCCCCGCGACATCCTCTGCCCCCAGTGCGGTTCGGCAAACACCAGACTGAGTTCGGAATTCGGTGCGACCCTGTGCAAAGCGCTGTATCGCTGCCTCGACTGCCTCGAGCCGTTCGATCACGTGAAGGAGATCTGAACAGATGAGTACCGCAACGACGAACCGGAACAAACCCTTTCACCCGTTGACGGTTGCCGGTGTCGAATCACTGTGCGACGACGCAGTTGCCGTCACCTTCGACGTGCCTGCCGATATCGCCGATCAATTCGATTTCGGCGCCGGGCAGTCACTGACACTGCGGCGGATGATCGACGGCGTCGAACACCGTCGTTCCTACTCGATCTGTGCACCGGTCGGGGCGTCTCCACGTGTGGGGGTTCGCGAAGTAGCAGACGGACTCTTCTCCACCTGGTTGGTGCGCGACGTCAAGGCCGGGGATCAAATCGACGTCCAGGGCCCCTCGGGCAATTTTGTCGCCGATCCGGCACTGGGTGGACGGCACGTTCTGATCGCGGCGGGCTCAGGCATCACGCCCATGCTTTCCATCGCTGCAACACTTTTGGCGAACCCCGAGGCCGATGTCACCCTGCTGTACGGGAACAGGCGTACTCGTTCGGTGATGTTCGCCGAAGAAATCGCCGACCTGAAGGACCGGTACGGTGCACGCCTGGACGTCATTCACATTCTCTCTCGCGAGCCGAGAGAGGTCGAGTTGTTCTCGGGCCGTCTCGACGCCGACCGGTTGCGTGAGATCTTCACCTCTCTCGTGCCGTACGACCAAGTCGACGGATTCTGGTTGTGTGGCCCCTTCGGGATGGTCAACGACGCCCAGGAAGTGCTGGCCGGCTTGGGAATTGCCAAGGATCGCATCCATCACGAGCTGTTCTACGTCGAC
>NZ_LEKE01000006.1:0-1307 GCF_001029585.1 Rhodococcus sp. ARP2
TGGAATGGACCCCAAAAGTTGGACACCGAATCTAGGTATCCTTCTTCAGGGAGTAGTCAGATGTACTCGAAAAGCACGTTAAGTCACTCCGACGCCGTGTCGGCGCTCGAACTGTTCGAGCAGGGCTATACAGCCAAGTCCGTGGCCATTTCGCTTGACCTCGCCCAGAACCCTGTCCAAATGTTGTATCAACGATGGCAACTACGGGGAGCAGGTGACGAGAGACCGAAGACAGTACGATTTCGAGACCAAACTCGAGATCGTGCGTCGCCACGTCAACGGAGAGTCCGGAAGGGCTCTGGCCGAAGAGTACGACTTGCCCTCGCCCACAACGGTAGCGAACTGGACTGTCATCTACCGACGCGACAGAGAAGACGGGCGACGCCCGAAGAAGCGTGGCAGGCCACCTGTCAATCGCGGGGCTTCCCCTCCGAAAAGCGAGCTCGAGACACTGCGCACCGAGAACGAACGACTTCGTGCCGAAGTCGCGTACTTGGGAAAATTGCGGGCCTTGAGGTCGCAGGAACGACGCTGAAAGTTCAAGCTGTCGACGATCTCAAGGCGCAATTTCCGCTGGCACTCTTGCTGCCGATCGCGCACCTCCCCAAATCGACGTTCTACGACCATCGGAATCGACTCCGTCGCGCGGACCGCCATGCTGAGCTCAAAGAAGCCATTCGTGAAACCTTCGAAGATGCGAAGGGCGCCTACGGGCACCGACGCATCCTCGCTATCCTTCGACGGCAGCGACGGAGGGTGTCGAAGAAAACCGTGCTCACACTGATGCACACCCTCGGACTGCAATGCCTGGCAAACGGTACAACTCCTTCCGAGGAGAAGTCGGCGAGGCAGCCGAGAACGTGTTGAACCGCCAATTCGCGACAGAGACGGCGCACACCAAATGGGCAACGGACGTAACCGAGTTCAACATCGGCAGTTCCAAGGTCTACCTTTCACCCATCCTCAATCTCCATGACAACCGAATCATCTCAGCCAAGGCCGGGCCCTCTCCGAGCGTGAAAATGGTCACCGACAGCCTCCGCATGGCCATCGGCACCCTCAACGCCGGCGAAAAACCACTTGTGCACTCCGACCAAGGATTTCAGTACCGACACACCATCTGGCGGGACATGTTGCGCGACGCAGGGCTCACCCCAGTCAATGTCCCGCAAAGGAACGTGCCTCGACAACGCTGTCATGGAAGGATTCTTCAGCCACCTCAAGGAGGAATGGTTCCGCATCCAGAAACCCGGCACTCTCGACGAGTTTCACACGGGGCTCACTGATTACCTGCGATGGTGGAACAC
>NZ_LEKE01000109.1:0-72917 GCF_001029585.1 Rhodococcus sp. ARP2
TCATCGGCGCAGTCGCAGCACTGACCATCGGCGGAGTCTTCGGCGTCGCGGTCGCGATCATCGCCGTCGTCGTCGCCGTCCTCACTGCCGGTTTCGGTGGAGGCATCGGCACCCGCGCGGCCGCCGCGCTCCCACAGCAGAGCGGATGCGGTAACGACTGCAACTGCGGCGGCCACTCCGAGCCTGCCGCAGACGAGCCGGTGGCGGAGACCCCCGAGGCCAAGGCGAACGCTGCCGCTTGCGGTACCGCTTCCTGCGGTGCCTGCGCGCTCAAGGATGCTTGCCAGCCGGCTCATTGATTCACGTGAAACATCGCGTGGTCGACCCGGCCGGGGTCGTATTCGGACTAGTGGTTCCGCTGTTGTGTGCGGTCTTCGGCTTCGTCCTGACAAAAATGTGGGAGCCTCGCCTCCCGGAACAGATCGCGACTCACTGGACCACCACCTCGCCGGATGGTTTCTCCACCCCGTCTTCCAACGCGTGGACCATTGCACTTTTGACACTGCTCTTCGGTGGCGGTCTCAGCGCGATTGCTGCTCTTGCTCCCGCGATGTTGATGATGCGTCGCTTCATGTTGGTTGTCGGGCTGAGCGTGGTCGGGCTCATCACGACAGTGAACTTCGCTTTGCTCTACACCCAACTCGATGTCACCGATCCGTCCACGACGTCACTCCCGTTGTGGTCTATCGGTGTCGGCTTTGCAGTCGGCGGGGTGCTGGGGTGGATCGGCGCCTCGTTCCTGCGTGACTACCGCGTCCGCACTCTTGCCACGATCGAACCCTCGGCCGGGTTGCCGCGAAGCAGCTGCCCTCTACCTATCTCCGACGACGTCGGATTCAGCACCAAAGGCTCGGTGATCCTCACTGCGATCACTCTGGCGCCCGGAGTCATCATGGCGTTGGCGATGGGGTCACTCTGGCCGCTGTTCATCTTCGGTGCACTCGGACTGCTCGTCGTCAGCCTGGTTCGCTTCCGGGTGATCGTCGACGAACGGGAAATTCGGGTGATCAACATGGGGATGGCTGCGATGACCTACGGCATCGACGAAGTTGTCGGAGCCGACGTCGCGGAGATCAAACCGTTCGCGGACTTCGGCGGCTGGGGACTAAAGACCAAGGGTCGTCGTAACTACGGCGTTGTCACCCGCACCGGGCCAGCGGTGGTCATCACGTTCGCCGGTGGCGACCGACTCACGATCACGACACCGAAGGCCGAAGACATCGCCGGGTCCCTCAACCGATTGGCCGACGCCCGGACTCGGTAACCGCCGAACCTGACCCGATCGCTTCCTGAGTCTTCTCGAGATACCCGCATGCCGCCGCCCTGGCTTTGGTGACATCGCGCTCGGCGATGGCTTCGGCAACTCCCTGATGATGCGAAGACGTCAGCGACGGCGGATGAACGCCTTCGGTCACCTCGTAGGTGGCGCGGACCGTTTCGAGGATTCCGGCAAACAGATCGGTCAGAACCGGATTGTGAGCGGCATCGACGACGGCAATGTGAAACGCAAGATCGACGTCGACGAAGTTCTCGGCCGGCACGTCACGCTTGGCGGCCAGCTCACGAAGTATCCGAACGTCGTCGTCGCTGCGACGCTCACACGCCAACCGGACCGCTTCCATCTCGAGCGCACGACGCACTTCGAAGACGTATTTCATCTCGTCCACGGACACGTGCTTGCCGAGCAGTCCGCCGATGTCGGTCCGTGCCCGAACGAAGGTCCCTGATCCGCGACGGATTTCGAGGACTCCCGTCGACGTCAGTGTCTTGATCGCTTCGCGCACGGTGTTCCGGCCGACACCGAGAACACTCATCAGTTCCGGCTCGGTGGGAACACGGTTCCCGACGGTCCAGGCGCCGTCGGAGATCTGCGCGCGCATCCAATCGAGGGATTGCTCGTACGCGGACTCCTTGCGAACAACGGTCATCTACTCATCCTCACAGCATTCGCGACGATCATTCCACTCACCTACGATACGTAGGACGACCCATGTATTTTCGCACTCTGTCATCAGGAGGGGCTTCCCACGTCCGCCACAGCTGTCGCCACCGAAGAACGCACACGCCGCACCAATCGACACTTCTACGGCGTGGGCTACGTCCTCACCGTGATCCTCTTGGGCGCGAACATGCCCACCTCCGTCTACGGGCTGTACCGGACCGAGTTCGGATTCACGCCAACCATCCAGACGCTCATCTACGGCGTCTACGTCGCCGGCCTCGTTCCGGCGTTGCTGTTCTTCGGACCGCTGTCCGACGCCCTCGGCCGACGCACCGTGCTTCTGACTGCACTCGCGCTGAGCGTCGTCGGCACACTCGTTCTGGCATTCGCCGACGCGACGGTGTGGTTGTTCGTCGGACGCGTTGCTCAGGGAATCGCGGTGGGCGCGGCCAGTGCGGCGGGCAGCGCCGCGTTGGTGGAGCAGGAACCGAATTTCGATCACCGACGGGCAGCGCTCGTATCGACGGTGACGGGCGCGTTGGGTGGTGCACTCGGACCACTCGTGTCCGGTGCGATCGCCCAGTACCTTCCGCAACCGCTGCGGTTGCCGTATCTGATCTTCCTCGTCGCGTTCATCCCGGCACTCATCGTGTTGCTGCTACTGCCGCGGAGCGGGGACATCACACGCCCGAAGCGGTTCTTCCAGATGCCGCATGTTCCCGCCACCATCCGAGAGACGTTCTGGCTCAGCTCGCTCGCCGTCGCGCTGTCGTGGGGCGCAGTCGGACTCTTCCAGTCGGTGGTCCCGTCGTGGATGACCAGCCTGCTGAACATCGACAACCTCCTACTCGGCGGCGGAGCAGCTGCACTGGTCATGATCTGCTCGGTGATCGCGCAGCTCGGCGGGAGTCGTATGGACCCGCGGACGTCCGTCACCGCCGGCCTGGGAATCCTCGCTCTAGGAATGATCGGCCTACTCGTGGTCGACCTCGTCCCCAGCCTTGCGCTGCTGGGCGTCATCACCGTGGTGGTCGGCGCCGGGCACGGTCTGGCGTTTGCCGGCGGCATGAAACGCGTCAACGCCGCCGCCCGAATCCACGCCCGCGAGAGCCACGGCGGAGTCCTGGCGGCATTCTTCACCGTCAGCTACGCGGGACTGGCGATCCCGTCGATCATCGCGGGTATCGCCATCACCATCCAGGGAATGCAGACGGCCATCATCGAACTGTCGATCGTCGGGACGCTGCTGTGCCTGGCCGTGATGGGCTTCAACCTTCGTGGGGCTCGAGAGCCCGTCGACGCACGCCGTTATCCTTAGCCAGGTGAAGTTTCTCAGTAGGTTCTACATCGACGGGTTCATCCTCGGCATCATCATCGCCGGCGTGCTCGGAAGTGTGTTCCCGGTATCGGGTACCGCGGAGAGCATTCTGAACTGGGCCACCAAGATCGCCATCGGCTTCCTGTTCCTGCTCTACGGCGCACGGCTCTCGCCGCAGGAAGCGTGGAAGGGCGTCAAGCACTGGCGACTGCACACTGTCGTCCTTGCCGCGACGTTTGTGCTCTTCCCGCTCATCGGCCTTGCGCTGCGATTCCTGTCGCCGACCCTGATCAGCGACGAGCTCTACACCGGCATCCTCTACATGTGCCTCGTTCCGTCGACGGTTCAGTCGTCGATCGCATTCACTTCGATCGCAAAGGGAAACGTCGCCGGCGCGATTGTCAGTGCGTCGTTCTCCAACCTGATCGGCGTCTTCGTCACCCCGTTGCTGGTGGTTCTGCTGATGAATACAACGGGCCAGGCGACGGTCGACTTCTCGTCGATCCTCGACATCGTCGTGCAGCTGCTGATCCCGTTCATCGTGGGCCAGCTGATCCGCCCGCTGGTGATCGGATGGCTGCAGAAGTATGCCGAGCCCACCAAGTACGTCGATCGCGGATCGATCCTCCTCGTTGTCTTCGCCGCCTTCAGCGAGAGCATGAAAGAGGGGATCTGGAGCACCATCACGATCTGGCAGATCGTGATCCTCACAATCGTGTGCTGCCTGATCCTCGCGCTGGTTCTCGGCGTGACCACTCTCGCGGGGCGCAAGCTCGGGTTCGACCTTCCCGATCAGATCGTCATCATCTTCTGCGGGTCGAAGAAGTCCTTGGCGACAGGCCTACCGATGGCGGCTGTACTGTTCGCCGGCCAGCCCGTCGGCCTGATCGTGTTGCCGCTGATGATCTTCCATCAGATCCAACTGATCGTCTGTGCTGCGATGGCGCAACGCTTCGCGAATCGGGATCCGGTGAGCGTCAGCTAGCGAGCAACTCGCCTCGGGTCGCGTCGACGCAGCCACAACCGCCCTGCAGTTCAGCACAATCGATGGACAACGCATGGCGACTCGATGCCAGGTCGACGCAGTTCACGCCGGTGCATTCGAGTGATCCGTCCGCATGTCGCAGCAAAGAATCGTGGCAGTGATCGACATCCGAAACACAATCCGCGCACTGGATCTGACGCTCAGCGATCATTGCTGCCACCTCTCTCGAAAACGATGACACAGGAATATCATCGACCTCCGACAGATCAGTTTCGTTCCACTTCGATGGGATGGCTGGCCAGCATTGCCACGGGGAGCGGTTGGCGTCGTAGCACCCGTGCCCAGACATCGACTCGGGGCGGCGTCAGCACATCGGACGGCAGTGAGCTGATCACCATCCAGTCTTCACGCTCGAGTTCCGAATCCAGCTGCCCCAGAGTCCAACCCGAGTAACCGGCAAAAATGCGGATCCCTTCGACCAGAGGAGCGATGACCTCCGGGTCCGAGTCCAGATCCACCATGACAACTTTGCCGTCCACCCGCCGCAGGCCGGCGACGCCGTCGATTCGTGCACCGTTGCGAGCGATACCCAGGCAGAGCGCCGAGTCACGCTTGACGGGTCCACCGATGTACAGGGCCGAAGGATGCGCGGTCAGCGGCGACCACTGCGGCAACACGTTCTGCACGGCCGTCTCACTCGGCCGATTGACGATGACGCCCAGGCTCCCGGCGTCGTTGTGCTCGATCATGTAGATGACGGTGCGGCGAAATGCAGGTTCCGTGAGGTCGGTCGACGACACCAACAAACTGCCCGGACGAACCTCCGGTTCTATCCAGGCCATTCGATCCTCGGGTTCTTCTGCGTGCGCCACAAAGACATCATCTCACCGACAACTGCGTGCGGAGGAACGAGACACAGGCGTGTTCAGGTCAGACCCGCCACATCGGCAAGTAGTGCCAGATGCCGCTCGAAAATCTCACTCGCATCGGTGAAGGTATCGCTTCCGTACTGCCCGAACACCTCGAAGTTCACCGAACCGAACAGCGATACCCAGACGAGAGTTGCGCGTACCGCGGCATCCGGCGGCAGGTCGGTACCCAGTTCTTTCCGCACTCCCTCGAGGTCCGTTGCCAGCGTGTCACTCAGGTCCGGGCCCTCTCGCACCGTGAGTGCACCCGCGCGATGGGCGGCGTCGATGATCCCGATCAGCCGGGTCACGACGAGGGTGCCAGGGCCGGTGGTCTGCTCGCCTGGAGCGTCGTAACCGGGGACGGGGCTGCCGAACAGCAGACCGTATCGAGCCGGCTCCCGGATCGCCCAACTCCGGACGGCACGTCCGAGAGCAATGAACTGTCCGCGAAAATCTTCTGCTGCAATGGCATTCACGGCGGAGTCCACTTCCGCGCCCAGTTCCGTGTACCCGTCCACCACCAGCAAGGTCAGCAGTTCGTCGCGACTGGCGACGTAGCGGTACACCGCTGAGGACACGACTCCCAGATCACGCGCGACGGCCCTCAAGGACAACGCGGCGGCGCCGACGGCAGCAAGATGCTCGCGTCCGATCCGGGTGATGTCCTGCAGCGTCTGTTCGCGCGCCCGCTCACGGGGAGTCCCAACCATGAGTCCATCTTGCCCCATGACCGAGAGCAGTATCAACAAAAGAGAGCACTGCTCTTGACAGCGCTGTGGTGCGGGTGCATTCTTGAAAACGAGAGCAGTGCTCTCAGTACACCCGAAACGAGAAGGAGCACACCATGTCGAACCTCGAAATCGTCACCGGAGCAGGACCCGTCGGATCCGCCGTCGCGCTACAGCTCGCCGAGCAGGGAATCAACGTCCGGCTCCTGACCAGGTCCGGCAGCGGGCCCGAGCACCCTCTGATCGACCGCCGACGCGTCGACGTCTCGGATTCCGAGGCCCTGCGCTCGGTCAGCGAGGGCGCCACGGCCATCTACCACTGCATCCACGCCGCCTACAACGCAGCCGATTGGGAGCGGGAACTCCCGGCGGCCGAGAAGGTTGTGCTCGACGCAGCCGCATCCATCGGAGCCGTCGTGGTCTTCCCCGAAAGCCTCTACGCCTACAACTCCGACACCCTGATGACCGAATCCGATCCACGCAACGCCACCGGCGGCAAGCGCGGAGTGCGCACCGCGCTGCTGCGTGCCCGCGAGGCCTCCGCAACACCCACCGTCAGCGTCGTGGCCTCGGACTTCTTCGGCCCCCGCGTCCGCACCGCCCACGCCGGCGAGCGCATGGTTCCGAAGGTCATGGCAGGTAAGAAGATTCGTGTCATCGGTTCCACAGACCAGCCGCACTCCTTCACCTACATCCCCGATCTCGCGGCGGCGATGATCGCAGCAGCACACAACCCCGAACTCTGGAACTCCGTCATCCACGCACCCACCGGCCCCGCGCTCACTCAGCGCAAGATCGCCGAGGCCTTCGCTCGAGCCGCCGGGGCGTCCCCCGCCAAGGTGGGTGTCCTGCCCGCCTGGGTGCTCGACGCCGTCGGCAAGATCAACACCGACAGCCGCGAACTCGCGGAGATGAACTACCAGTTCACCAAGCCGTTTGTCATGGACTCGAGCGCCAGCGAAGTGCTGCTCGGACTCTCGCCGACGCCGCTCGATCAGGCCGCCGAAGAGACCGTCGTGTGGTGGCGCGCGGAACAGGCTCGCACCGCTGCTGCCTGAACCTGCAGGTGGGGGCTCTTGACGCAAGAACGGAACGGGTGTTCACTTCTTCACATGACCTATCGCCGCACTCCGGCAGTACAGGAAAGACTGGACGCCCAACGCGCCCGACTGCTCGACGCGGCCACGACGGCAGTGGCAACCCACGGTTATGCGGGGTGTTCCATCGCCGCGGTGGCCAAGAACGCCGGCGTCGCCACCGGGACGCTGTATCGACATTTCGACGGCAAGGGTGAATTGTTCGCCGAAGTGTTCCAATCTGTCTGCAGCCGTGAGGTATCCGCGGCCCGCGACGCCGGAGACAATGCCCGAAGTCTGGAAGGCAACCACCGCTCCGCGGTATCGGCGTCGGTTCGCACCTTCGCCGAACGTGCCATGCGTGCACCGGTTCTCGCCTATGCACTGCTGGTGGAACCGGTGGATCCACTCGTCGACGAACAGCGACTCATGTTTCGCGAATCGTTCCGCGATTGCCTGGCCACCGCAATTCGCTCGGCAGTCGACACCGGTGAGATACCTTCGCAGGACGCCACTCTGACGGCAGCGTGCATCGTCGGGGCAATCGGCGAGGCCCTGATCCTTCCGCTGCGCGGCGGCACCACGGATCCCGCTGCGATCGATGCCATCCTCGCCTTCACCCTTCGATCGTTAGGGAGTTTCGATGACACCCACGCATGAAGTCACCAATCAGGTACCGCCCCTGATCGATTACGACGCAGCCGAATACGCGCCGATCCTCGAGGCATTACACCGCGAGGGAGCTTCGGACGCAGCCGAAGAGGTTCATCGCGTCGGGGTCCGCGCCGGCAGCGCGCAAGCTCAGGAGTGGGGCGACCTGGCCGAGGAGCACCCACCTGTCCTGAGAACCCACGACCGCTACGGCAACCGCATCGACGAGGTCCGCTACGACCCCGCCTATCACCAACTCATGAGCACCGCAGTGGAATTGGGATTGCACGGCGCTCCTTGGGTTGACCCGAATCCACACGCACACCTCGTCCGCGCCGCGAAGATGGCCGTGTGGGGTCAAACCGACGCCGGCCACGGCTGCCCCATCTCCATGACGTACGCCGTGATCCCAGCGCTGCGGCACAACGCGGACCTGGCGGCGCAGTACGAACCCCTCCTGACCACCCGGCACTACGATTCGGCGCTGAAAGCTCCCCTCACCAAACCCGGATTGATCGCCGGTATGTCGATGACGGAAAAACAGGGCGGTTCGGACGTGCGTGCCGGAACCACAAGGGCAGTGCCACAATCCGACGGCAGCTATCTCCTGACAGGCCACAAGTGGTTCACCTCCGCACCGATGTCGGACGTGTTCCTCGTCCTCGCCCAGGCGCCGGGCGGTCTGTCGTGCTTCTTCCTTCCTCGGGTCCTGCCGGACGGCTCGCTCAACAACATGTACCTGCAGCGCCTGAAGGACAAGTTGGGAAATCATTCCAACGCGAGCAGCGAGGTCGAGTACCGCGACGCTCTCGCGTGGATGGTCGGCGACGAAGGCCGGGGCGTGCGCACCATCATCGAGATGGTCAACATGACCAGGTTGGACTGCACGATCGGCACGGCCACCGGCATGCGCGTCGGCACGCTGCAGGCAGTTCACCATGCGAATCATCGAAGTGCGTTCGGCGCCAACCTGATCGACCAACCTTTGATGCGCAATGTTCTCGCAGATCTGGCGGTGGAATCGGAAGCGTCGACTACCGTCGCGATGTGGCTGGCCGCTCTGACCGACCGCGCAACGTCGGGCGATGCCCACGCGAGCGCCCTACGACGCATTTCATTGGCCGTGAGCAAGTACTTCGTCTGCAAGCGCGGACCGATCCACGCTGCCGAGGCACTCGAGTGTCTGGGCGGAAATGGATATGTGGAGGAATCCCGGATGCCGCGCCTCTATCGCGAGGCTCCGCTGCTCTCGGTGTGGGAAGGGTCGGGCAACGTCGCGGCGCTCGACACACTGCGGGCGATGGCGAAGCAACCCGAAACACTGCAGGTGTTCTTCGACGAACTGAAACAAGCGAGTGGCGTGGACGCCCGCTTCGATCAGACCGTGCGGGATCTCGAGGTGGCATTCGGCGATTTCGACGACATCGAATACCGGGCACGAAAGATCGTCGGTGACATGGCACTCGCACTGCAAGCCTCGCTGCTGCTCCGCTACGGGCACCCCGCGGTGGCCGACGCATTCTGCGCGAGTCGGCTCGGAAATAGCTGGGGGAGCGTGTTCGGAACCCTGCCGAGGGGGATCGACATCGCGCCGATCCTCGAGCGGGCCACCGTCAAGATCGGCGCCTGACCCACCCACTACAGTTTCCGCTTATGAACCGAGCCTCGAACCGCCGCGAGGCCTGGCAGCGCGTACTGCACACCCTGCGTGAATCACCCGGCCTGGGAAGGCTGGCGCTCGTCCGCTTTTCCAGCCAGTTCGGCGACGGAATGTTCCAGGCCGCGCTCGGCGGCGCAATCCTCTTCAACCCGGAACGTGAAACCGATCCGGTGGCGATAGCGGCCGGCTTTGCCGTACTGCTCCTTCCCTATTCGGTGATCGGCCCCTTTGCCGGCGCTCTGCTGGATCGTTGGGACCGCCGCCTGGTGCTCCTGTGGGCGAGCGTGCTCCGCGGGCTCTTCATCCTGACCACCGCGGTGCTGCTGGTCGCCGGCGGCGGTGACACTCTGTTGTTGACGTGTGCGCTTGCTGCGATCGGGGTCAGCCGCTTTGTCGGGGCAGGCGTATCCGCAGCCCTGCCGAAGGTCGTCCGACAATCGTGGCTGGTGGCAACCAATTCCGTTCTCACAACGGCTGGTTCGGTGGTAGCCGCTCTTGGTGCTTCGGCAGCGGTGGCGATCATCGGCGTGATCGGCGTGGGGGATCGAGCGTCAGGCGCCGCCGTGGCCATCGCAGCACTGGGATCGGTGATCGCAGCCCTCGCCGCGGCCAGGTTCACCGCCCGCTCACTTGGTCCAGTGGCCGACGAAGTGATTCGTGCCAGCGCCGTCCGTTCGGTAACGGCCGGACTGCGCACCGGGGCAACCGCTGTCTGGGAGGCGCCTGGCGTCACCACGGCAATGATCGGGATCGGAGCGCACCGCATCTGCTTCGGCATCAACACCCTCATCATGGTGCTGGTCCTACGCGACACCTCGAACGGCTCCCAATTACCTGGAGGGATGGCCGGATTCGGCGTCGCCGTCGGCGCAACGGCCATCGGAATGCTGATCGCGGCACTGATCACACCGTTCCTCATCCCGCGGATCGGTCGCTCACGGACGATCACGTACGCCCTGGTGTGCGCGGTGGCCGTCCAGCTCGTCTTCGTGACCACCCTGACGCAGGGATCGCTGCTGATCGCCGCCTTCCTGCTCGGCATCGCCGGGCAGTCCGTGAAACTCAGCGGCGACGCGGCCATGCAGATCGACATCGACGACGACCGTCGTGGCCAGGTATTCGCCTTGCAGGACACCGTGTTCAACGTCGCGTTCATCGGTGCAATCGCGGCAGCGTCGACGGTGATCGCACCCGACGGCAAGAGCGTCGGCCTGGCCCTTGCCGGCGCGGGTGTCTATGCCGCCGGTTTGTCAGCGGTGCTGCTCAACCGCAAGAAACGAGAAACTAGCCCTGCTGGGTAGCCCACCACTTCAGCAGTTCGGCTTCGGCCTCGTCACGCTCGAGCGGGCCGCGATCCAGACGTAGTTCCTTGAGGAACGTCCATGCCTTGCCCACCTGCGGGCCGGCCGGGATGTCGAGCAGTTCCATGATGGCGTTGCCGTCGAGGTCCGGACGCACGCGAGCGAGGTCTTCCTGCTCCGCGATGCGCGCAATCCGCTCTTCGATGTCGTCGTATGTGGCCTGCAACTGCGCGGCGCGGCGCTTGTTACGCGTGGTGCAGTCGGCCCGGACGAGCTTGTGCAGCCGGGGGAGCAGCTCGCCCGCGTCGGTGACGTACCGCCGCACCGCGGAGTCGGTCCACTGTCCCTTGCCGTAGCCGTGAAAACGCAAGTGCAGGAACACGAGCTGCGAAACGTCGTCGACCATCTGCTTCGAGAACTTCAAGGCACGCATGCGCTTGCGCACCAGCTTGGCGCCAACCACCTCGTGGTGGTGGAAGCTGACGCCGCCGCCCGGTTCGTTGCGCTTGGTGTCCGGCTTGCCGATGTCGTGAAGCAGTGCAGCCCAACGCAATACGAGGTCGGGATCGCCTTCTTCGAGATCGATCGCCTGCTGGAGCACGGTGAGGGAGTGCTGGTAGACGTCCTTGTGTTGGTGATGCTCGTCGATCTCGAGCTTCATCTGCGGAACCTCGGGCAGCACGTATGCAGCCAGTCCGGAGTCGACCATCATGTTGATGCCGTCCACCGGGTACATGCCCAGCATCATTTTGTTCAGCTCCACCTGCACACGCTCGGCGGTGATCCGCTCGATCTGCGACGCCATCTCCTTGATGGCCTCGAAAACGCGATTGTTCAACGTGAAACCAAGCTGCGAGACGAACCTGGCTGCGCGCAGCATCCGCAGCGGATCGTCGTTGAACGAGTTCTCCGGCGCCGACGGCGTATCGAGTTCCCCGGCCAGCAGGGCGTCCATGCCGTTCAGCGGATCGACAAACGTGTAGGAACCGTCCGCGCCGATCTTCATCGCCATCGCGTTGACGGTGAAATCGCGGCGCACCAGGTCGTCGGCCAACGTCGTTCCGTACTCGACTATCGGATTACGTGAGACACGGTCGTAAGCGTCGGCCCGGAAGGTCGTGATCTCGATCTCCTGGCCGTGTTTGATGGCGCTGATGGTCCCGAACTCGATGCCGGTGTCCCACTGCTTGTCCACCCAGCCCTTGAGCAGAGCCTGAACCTTCTCCGGCCTGGCGTCCGTCGTGAAGTCCAGATCGCCACTGAAGCGGCCCAGGATCGCGTCGCGAACACTGCCACCCACCAGGAACAGCTCGTGACCGGCCTCGGCAAAACGCTCACCGAGCGGGTTCAACACGTCGGACAACGTGCCGAGCGTTGCAGTGGCGTCGGCAAGCAGTCGTAGGCGGCGATCAGCGTCGGAGGTAGGGACAGTCACGTGAAAGGAGCTTACTTAAGGTGCGCAAATAGCAGAACGCGCATACGAACGCGATAGACCGCTTTGCGCGGGTTACCGGGCAACGCTGCAAGGCCAACTAGTATCGATGAGGTGTCTGGTGCCGAACGAACAAACAGGAGTCGCCGCAACCCGCGGCGTCGACCTGCCGTCGGCAACCCCGATAAACCTTTGATGCGAACCGTCCGTGAAACTTCTGCGGGCGGCTTGGTCGTCGATGGCTGGGGCGGACCTCCCGAACGCCTCTGCGCTGCACTGATCGGCCGAACCGACCGCCGCGGACGCCTGCTCTGGTCGCTACCCAAGGGCCATATCGAGCAAGGTGAGACGGCCGAACAGACCGCAATGCGTGAGGTCGAAGAAGAAACCGGTATCCAGGGAACCGTCCTGGCACCGCTGGGCAGCATCGACTACTGGTTCGTGACCGAAGGTCGACGCGTCCACAAGACCGTGCACCACTATCTCCTCCGCTTTCTCGGCGGTGAACTCTCCGACGAGGACATCGAGGTCACCGAAGTCGCCTGGGTGCCGCTGACGGAACTGCACAAGCGACTCGCATACGCCGACGAGCGCAAGCTGGCCGAACTTGCATCGCAGATGATCGCTGAAATGCCGCGACCTGAAATGCACCGACCTGAAATCCCGCGAGTACAGCACCCGAAGGAACCGGACGCCGGATGAGAATGGCTCTGCGGCGGGCCGGTGTGGCCGCTTTGGTGATGGCCGCTGTCGGTTTCGGGCCCGCGACGACGGCCGTCTCCTGGGCCGCTCCGTCCAGCCAGCCCAGTGAGCGTGCACCGGCGCGAAACACCAACGATGCCAAATTTCTGCAGCTGACCATCGACTCCACCGCACCGACCACCGTGACGACAACCAGCGACCGCAACGTCGTGGTCAAGGGCACGGTGAAGAACGTCGGTGACCGTCCCGTCGAGGACGTCGGAGTGAGGCTGCAACGCGCTCCCGCGATCGACTCCAGTTCGGACGTGCGCGCAGCACTCGATTTCGACCAGGCTGTTTTCGACACGGTCGGCGAATTCGACACCGTTGCCACCACCCTCGACACCGGCCAGTCCAAGCAGTTCACACTCACCTTGCCGCTCCGGAGCACAAACGGGTTGTCTCTCGACATCACCGAACCGGGCGTCTACCCGATGCTCGTCAACGTGAACGGCACCCCGGAATACGGCGGGGCCGCCCGACTCGACGACGCACGCTTCCTGCTCCCAGTGCTCGGTGTGCCGGCCGCGGCCGAATCGAACGCCACATCCGGAACACCCAGTTCGTCGGCGACGGCCGTCGTTCCCCCCGACACGTCCGCCCCGATCGGCGTCACGCTCATGTGGCCGCTGGCCGACGCGCCACGACTCGTCGGCGGAATCCCGGGCGCGGTCAACGAGCCCGTGCGCCTGATCGACGACGAACTCGCCACCGAACTTTCCGACGGCGGGCGCCTGGACGCGTTGGTCGATGCGGTGGAGAACGCCACCAAGCCCGAGAGCGACACCGATCGCCGCGTCACGGATGCGCTCTGCCTGGCAATCGACCCCGACCTTCTGATCACCGTCGAGAACATGACTCGCGGATACCTCGTGGCCGACAACTCGTCAGATCCCACCGGACCGTCGCACGAAGGCCGTGGCAGCGACGCCGCCAACCAATGGCTCGGCCGGGTGAAGACCCTCGCGTCCTCGATGTGCACTACGGCGGTTCCGTTCGCGCAGGCCGATCTCGCCGCGGTCACCTCGGTGGCCAATCCGGAGTTGACGGCTACCGCGCTCGCACGCCCGGCAGACATCGTCGACAACATCCTCGGCGTGACGTCACTGCGAGATTTCGTCTGGCCGGATTCGGGTGTCCTCGACTCGGCCACCGCAGAGGTGCTGAGCGTGAATCCCACCACAGCGATGGTGGCTGACACCTCCGTCGACTCGGCAGCCCCGCAACTGTCGTCGCGGATAACCGGCTCACTCGACGCGCTTGCGTTCGACACCTCGGCAGCCGCAGCCTTGGCCGCCACCGGCTCGGAGCCGCAGGTCCCGTCGTACATCCCCGACGACACCGCGCCGACCATCGACATCGAATCGCGCAGCGCCCGGCGTCAGGACGCGCTGGGAGCGATGGCCTGGGCCGCGCTGACGCCGACCTCTCTGCCGCGCAATCAGATTTTCGCGCCGCCGCAACTGTGGACCGCGGACAGCAACGACGCCACCGCCGTGCTCTCGATGCTCGCGACCCTCATTCGCTCTGGCCTCGCCTCACCTCAGGCCCTGCCCGCACTACTCGGCAGACAACCGGGGGCCACTGACGCCGCCACGCTCGACTACCCGGACCGAGCCACCCAGGACGGTCCGCAGACGTCCGTCGTCGAGACCGCAACCACCCAACTTCCGCGTATCGACGGGCTCGAAGCATCGCTCGTGGACGATCCGGCGGCTTCGCTCACCCCCCGGGGATTCACGGCACCGCTCCGCGAAGATCTACTTCGCTCGATGACCTTGGCGGATCGCCGCAACGTCGACTCCGCATCGGTCAATCGGGCGGAGCGGGCTGCGACCATCCGCGCCGACAACGTCACCGAAGCCGTCGACGGGATGTACCGGGCCGTCAGTGTGGTGTCGCCGGGCGGCGTCTACACCCTCGCGTCGGGGCAGAGTCCGCTCCTGCTGGTGGCGCGCAACGAGTTGCCCATCGCCATCAACGTCGACCTGCGTGTGGAAGCCCCACCCGAGATGCAGATCAGTGACATCGGTCCCAAACAGCTGCCGCCGCGAGGTAGCCGACAGTTGACTGTGCCCGCGGAAATGAACGATTCTCGCAAGCTGGAAGTCAACTTCTCGCTGACCACGACAGATGGCCGCCAATTGGGTACGCCGACCAGCGTGACCGTACGGTCGAATGCGTACGGTCGTCCCCTGGCCGCCGTGACGGCGACAGCGGGAGGGTTGCTGCTGTTCCTGGCAGGGCGACGGCTGTGGCATCGATTCAAGGGTCAGCCGGACCCAGCAGATGAAGGGTACGAACGCTCATGACCGGGAATCCACCCGAGGAGGGTCGCCGCTCGGCGATCACCCGCAAGAGTGCCACGACCCGTTCGCATCCTCGGATGCCACCGTGGGAGCGCGGCTACCCGATTCAGCCGGTCAACCCGGACGCACGTTTCGACGACGCACCCACCATGACCATCCCGGTGATCCGCGACTATCCCAGATATCGCGAAGCCGAGATGGAATTCGCCGATCGGCAGGCGACAAAGTCGGACGAGTTCGATACCGACGCGCACGCCCTGGTCGGTGATCGTAAGGAGACGAACTCCCGCCTCCTCGCGGCGACGGGTTCCATCGCGATCGCGACGCTGACGAGCCGCATCACGGGGTTCGCCAAGCAGTTGATGATCCTGATGGTCCTCGGCCCGGCCATCGCCAGTTCGTTCACCGTGGCCAGCCAGATCCCGAACATGATCGCGGAGCTCGTCTTGGGCGCCGTTCTGACCGCGATCGTCGTCCCCGTGCTGGTCCGCGCCGAGCGGGAGGACGCCGATCACGGCGAAGCGTTTGTCCGACGCCTCTTCACGGCGTCGCTCGTCCTACTGGGCATGGCCGCGCTGCTCGCGACCCTGGCAGCGCCCGTACTCACCAAATACGTCTTCCTGTCCGAAGACGGCAAGGTCAGCACCGACCTGACCACGGCGCTGTCGTATCTACTTCTGCCGGCGATCCTGTTCTACGGGCTGTCGGCACTGTTCACAGCGTTTCTGAACACCAGGCAGATCTTCAAGCCCGGAGCCTGGGCTCCTGTACTCAACAACGTCGTCGTCCTCGTGGTGCTCGTGGTCTACCGCCTGACTCCGGGCGAGATCTCGCTTGATCCGGTCTCGATGGGCGACGCCAAGCTGCTCACCCTCGGCATCGGCATCACCATCGGCGTCATCGTGCAGGCAGCCAGCCTGATCCCCGCACTTCGCCGCGAGAAGATCTCGCTCAAGCCGCTATGGGGCCTCGACGATCGCCTGCGCCAGTTCGGCGGCATGGCCGTCGCCATCGTCTTGTACGTCCTGATCAGCCAGATGGGCATGATCTTCGCGACCAAGATTTCCTCACATGCCGACGAAGCCGGCCCTGCCATCTACAGCCAGGCCTGGTTGCTCCTGCAACTCCCGTACGGCGTGCTCGGAGTGACGGTTCTGACGGCGATCATGCCGCGCCTGAGCCGCAACGCTGCGGCCGACGACACCCCGGCCGTCGTGGACGATCTGTCGGTCGCGACGCGTCTGACCATGATCACGCTGGTTCCGATCATCATGTTCCTGACCTTCATGGGTCCGCAGGTCGGTGAAGCGCTCTACGGTTACGGCCGCTTCGGACCCGAACAGGCCGAACGACTCGGCACTGCCGTGAGCTGGTCGGCATTCACGTTGATTCCGTACGCGCTGGTCCTGATCCAACTTCGTGTGTTCTACGCCCGCGAACAAGCCTGGACGCCGACGTGGATCGTTCTCGGCATCACTGCAGTGAAGATCGCTTTCTCGGCGCTCGCTCCGGTCTTCGCCTCCAACAGCGATCAGGTCGTGATCCTGCTCGGTGCGGCCAACGGTCTCGGATACATCACCGGCGCCGTCATCGGCGGATACCTCCTGCACCGCAGCCTCGGAAACCTGCAGATGGCCAACGTGGGCAAGACAGTCTGGTCCGTCGTACTCGCCTCGCTGGCCGGTTCGCTGACCATGCTCGCGGTCGACCGCGTCCTCGGATTCGATCAACTCACCGAGCGTTTCGGCGGACCCGGCTCGATGGTTCGCGTCGCCGTCGGCGGCATCCTGATGCTCGCGATCACCTTCACGATTCTCTACTTCAAGAAGGTTCCGGAAGTTCTGTCGGTAACGGTTGCGGTCTCCCGCAAGATTCGTTCACTGACAGGTCGCGCCGAACCGGACACACGTAACAACACCGACGACGACGTCACCGAGCTGATTCCTGCAATCAGAACGGAATCAAACGAGCAAGAACGACCGGGTGCGCTCCCGTACCCTGGTCATGGGCGTACAGGATCGCAACCCGCGCGTATTCGGGGACGGGCTATCGATGGAGAAGGAGCGAGGGTGAGCGACGACAACGTTTCCGGCAACAAGAGTGCCGGGACTTCTGCCGTGAAAGCGTCCGAACAGAAGTCAACGGCATCGTCGGGCACACCTGCATCCACGAGTTCCTCCGCATCTGCCGGCCAGAAGCCACAGCAGGGTCAGAGGCCACAGCAGCCCGCGCAGCGGCCGGTCCAGAAGCCACAGCAGGGTCAGAGGCCACAGCAGCCCGCGCAGCGGCCGGTCCAGAAGCCACAGCAGGGCCAGAAGCCACAGCCGCCGGTGCAGAAGGCCGCACCGCCGGTGCCTCCGGTCAGTGTGTCGAAGACACCTTCGGCTCCCGTGTCGAAGACACCTTCGGCTCCCGTGTCGAAGACACCTTCAGCTCCCGTGTCGAAGACACCCGCGTCGAAGACGCCTGCTTCGGACAAGAAGGCACCCGAACCTCAGAAGACGGCTGCAGCTCAGACACCGCCGCCCACTGCGCCTCGCACACCTGCCGCCGGATCCGCATCACGACCGGCCCAGCGACCGATGCCCCGTGGACCCAAGCTCATCCCGGGCGCCTCTGTTGCCGGCGGACGCTACCGTCTGCTCGCGCCGCACGGCGGAACCCGCGGACTGCAGTTCTGGGAAGCTCTCGACGTCAAGCTCGACCGTGAAGTAGCCCTGACGTTCGTCGACGCCGATCAGCGCGGTGACGACGACAGCCAGTCCGGACCGCAGGCGGTTCTCTCACGCACACTGCGCCTGGGAAGGATCAACTCGCCCGGACTGGCTCGCGTCCTCGACGTCGTCCGCGGAAGTTCGGGTGGCATCGTCGTCGCCGAATGGACTCCCGGTCGCTCGCTGCGTGAGATGGCCGAGACCACGCCGTCACCGATCGGTGCAGCCCGCGCCATCCGTGCCCTGGCGGCCGCTGCCGAAGCTGCTCACCGCACCGGCGGTGCGCTGTCCATCGATCACCCGGACCGCGTTCGCATCAGCATCAACGGTGACGCCGTACTGGCGTTCCCGGCGACGCTTGCCGACGCCGATTCCACCAGCGACGTCCGCGGTCTCGGCGCCATGCTGTACTCGCTCATCACGGCGCGCTGGCCGCTCGCCGAACCGTCCGCCGGTCCCGTCGGTGGTTTGCTTCCCGCCGGCCGCGGCGCCGACGGCAACATCGTCGAACCTCGGGTCGTCCGTCCGGAGGTTCCGTTCGACATCTCGGCCGTGGCAGTTCGAGCGTTGCAGTCGGAGAGTGGAATCCGCACTGCTGCCACCGTGCAGCACATCCTCGATCAGGCGTCCGTCGTCAACGACAAGACGGAAATGATTCCGGCACTTCGTCTCGGCCACCGCGAACAGGGAGCGTCGGGTCACGCACTGAACGACCCCGAAGCCATCGAGGCCGAGAAGAAGAAGTCGACGCGGATGCTCGCGGCACTGACGGCGCTCGGTGTCTTCACCGTGATCGTCCTGATTCTCCTTGTGGTGTGGGTAGCGAGCTTCCTCTCGGGCGGCAGTAACGACACCCCGCTCAGCGAGCAGAGTTTCGGCTTGACCACCGAAGCTACTGCGCCCGAGAACAATTCACCTGCCCCCGCACCGGCGGCCGCAACCGTGCCGGTAGCCGCCTCGGCCGTAACGGTGTTCTCGCCCCAGGGCACGCCGGATCAGCCGGCAACGGCGAAGAACGCCATCGACGGCAATCCGGCCACCGCATGGTCGTCGGACTCGTACTTCCAGCCCTTCCCGTCCCTGAAGAACGGCGTCGGCCTGATGGTGACGCTCGCCGATGCGGCCAACCTGAAAAACATTGCGATCACGTCCGATTCGCCCGGAACCGTCGTTGAAATCCGTTCTGCCCCATCTGCGAATACTTCGCTGGATCAGACCAAGGAAATCGGATCCGGTGTACTGAAGAACGGTGTGACCGACATTCCGCTCTCGTCGGACGGCTCGGGTCAGTATGTCCTGGTTTGGATTACGCAGCTCAGCACCGAATCCGGACAAAACCAGACATCCATCTCGGAGATTGCATTCACTGCTGCAAAGTGATCGCCCTTGGCCCTTCTGAAACCTACCGACTGGGCTAATATCCGCCCGTGCACAGTTATCGGGGGGGCACCGGGGGCGGAGCCGGAAATTTCGAATCCAGAAGTTTCGAGAACAAAAATCTCGAGGCGACGGATTTCGAATTGTTGACCGCTCATGTCGCGGGCGATCGACACGCGTTCCGTGAACTACTGGTCCGGCATCAGGATCATCTGTGGCACGTTGCCCGGCGTACGAGTTACTCGGACGAGGACGCGGCAGACGCACTCCAGGAGGGTCTGCTCTCCGCGCACCGCAAGGCGGCGAAGTTCCGCGGCGATGCGGCGGTGCGTAGTTGGCTCCACACCATCGTGGTCAATGCCTGCCTTGACCGGATCCGACGCAACAAATCGCGGGCCGCGTTCTCTCTGTCTTCCGAGAATGCGGAGGAACCCCGTGATCACCGCGATTACGCGGCGGGAGTGGACATGAGCCTGACCGTCGAACAAGCGCTGGCATCGCTGCCCCCTGAGCAGCGCGCTGCCGTCGTCGCCGTCGATGTCGAGGGGTATCCGGTGGCCGAGGCCGCCGAGAGGTTGGGCGTGCCCGTAGGGACCGTGAAGAGTCGCTGCGCCCGCGCGCGCAAGCGCCTCGCCGCCCAGTTGGAGGACTTTCGCGAAGGCGGGAACCATTCGTGAACCGGCCGCGTCCTATCTTGTAAGCGTCCACACCGACTGCCGAGGGAGGGTTCATGACAGATCCGTCTGTTCGCGTTCCGTCGCCTCCGTTTTCGGAGGACCTCTTGGCGGATCTTCACGCCGGGGTTCTCGATCCCGAAACCAGTGCAGCTCTGTGGCCGCTGGTACATGCAGACGCCGACGCCCATGCATTTGTCACTACTCTCGACAGCGTCACAGCATCACTCGCGACACTGAACTCGCGCGAGGCCTCTCACGAACGAATTCCGAATTCGCTTGCCGAGCGAATCAATTCGGCACTGGATCTACAGTCCGGCCAGGTCGAGCCATCAGCAGAGACAACCGTCGTGCCGTTCCGGCGACGCCCACAAGCGTGGCTGCTCGGTGCCGCAGCAGCCGTGTTGGTGGCCTTCGTGATCGTTGTGATCGGAACCCGAGATTCCGAACCTGCCGAAAGCGTTGTCGCTCAACCAAGCACATCGGTGACATCTGCTGTCGACGATCCGGATTCGGCGTCTCTGCTTTCACTCATCGGAGCCAAAAACCTTGGACCGCTGGATGATCCGTCCAAGCTTGCCGGCTGCCTGAGCGCCAATGGCATCGACGAGGGCAGGCCGGTGCTCGGCTCGGGTGAGGTTCGCATCGACGGTGTACCGGCGATAGTCCTACTCTTCGCGGGATCGCAGCCGCGTCAGATCACTGCACTCACTGTTGGCATCAACTGCAGCGACGGTAATCCGAATACGTTGTCAATCAAGAACATCGGTTGACGTCGACGGTGTCAGCGCGGTGTTGCCGCGGGCAGCAGGAGCTCGAGGATTCTCCCGCGCAATGCATCCGTATCGTCCTCGACCGCTATCAGACTCGAAAACATCGCTGCTCCGGCCGCCAATACCAGCACGGCCTTGGCATCGAGCAGTGCCGATTCGGGATCTTCGGCATTCTGAAGGAACAGTTGCGTGCTCGGCCCACTGAACCCGCGCCACAATTCGTTGCGTAGGTCGTCATGGTCGCGCAGCGCAGCCAGCAGTCCCGGCGACGCAGCACGAACCTCGGGCCGCGAGAAGAGCTGAGCACTTCCCTCCACCACCCAACGGATCCAGCCGTCGCGATCGGTGCCCTCGAACGGTGTCAGGTCAGGTGTCGCACCCAGGATCGACCCGAGAACTAGATGTGCCTTCGACGGCCATCGTCGTGACATCGAGGCTCGGCTGACCCCTGCCCGTGCCGCGATCGCCCGGAGACTGAGTTGCTCCCATCCGACCTCGAGGAGCATCGCTCGGGTGACCTCGAGGACTGTGTCGTCGATGCGTGGGTCTCGTGGGCGACCTGATCCTGTGGCGTTCATCGTGTCGAATTGTCGGACAGATTGGGAGTAGG
The DNA here is from genome assembly GCF_001029585.1 of Rhodococcus sp. ARP2. Taxonomy (NCBI): domain Bacteria; kingdom Bacillati; phylum Actinomycetota; class Actinomycetes; order Mycobacteriales; family Nocardiaceae; genus Rhodococcus; species Rhodococcus sp. ARP2. The sequence continues at coordinate 21,203 of NZ_LEKE01000109.1, forward strand.
CGCTATATCGTCGTAGTTACGAGTCCACTGGCATCGTAAAGATCAGGCCGCCGCAGGAAGTTGAAAATGACCACAGCGCCCACACCGTCGATATTCGAACCCTCACGTCTCGGCCCTCTGACCTTGCGCAACCGCATCGTCAAAGCTGCAACGTTCGAGGGCGTCATGCCCCGGGGAGCGGTCTCGGACGATCTGATCAACTTCCACGCCGAAGTCGCCCGGGGCGGGGCCGCAATGACCACCGTCGCCTACTGCGCCGTCTCACCAGGTGGACGAGTCCACCGCGACACCCTTGTCATGGACGAGCGCGCACTGCCGGGACTACGCAGACTGACCGACGCCGTCCACTCAGAAGGCGCGCTTGCCGCGGCGCAGATCGGCCACGCGGGACTGGTTGCCAACACGCTTTCCAACAAGACGAAGACCCTCGCGCCGTCGACCCGGCTGAGTCCGCCCGCAATGGGCCTCGTCAAAGGCGCGACACTCGCCGAACTCGACGGTGTCGTCTCCGACTTCGAACGGGCCGCCCGCGTCGCAGTGGACGCAGGATTCGACGCCATCGAGGTCCATCTCGGTCACAACTATCTACTCAGTTCGTTCATGAGCCCCAATCTGAACAAACGCCACGACCGATACGGTGGCAGCGTCGCCAAGCGCGCCGAGTATCCGCGTCGAGTCATCGAAGCGGTGCGAGTGGCCGCTGGATCCAGCGTGGCGGTCACCGCGAAATTCAACATGTCCGATGGGGTGCCGAAAGGTCTGTGGCTCGACCAGAGCCTGCCGATAGCCCAGATCCTCGAAGCCGACGGCCACCTGGACGCGATGCAATTGACCGGTGGCAGTTCACTTCTCAACGGAATGTACTTCTTCCGCGGCGAGGTCCCACTGGCTGAGTTTGTCGCCTCCCAACCCAAACTCGTCGGGTACGGGCTGAAGTTCTACGGTCCCAAAATCTTTCCGACGTACCCGTTCGAGGAGGGTTTCTTCCTGCCCTTCGCCCGCCAGTTCCGACAGGCGCTGAGGATGCCACTGATCCTGCTCGGCGGCATCAACCGCGTCGACACCATCGAGCACGCACTGGATGAAGGATTCGAGTTCGTCGCCATGGCGCGCGCACTGCTCAGGGACCCACAACTGGTCAACAAATTTCAGGCCGAGAGCGTCGACGAGGGTCTGTGCATCCACTGCAACAAGTGCATGCCCACCATCTACACCGGCACGCGCTGTGTGGTTCGGGACGCGCTGGTGGTTCGGGAGGCACCGCGCCCCGCCCAGTGAGTCCCGCGCTGTGAGCTGCCGGCTGTGAGCCACTTTCCAGCGGAGTGCGGGAACAACACCCCTTATCCTGGTGTTGATCGGTACGGCTCTCCAAGAAGCGGAGGGTCTGCACTCACTATTGGAAGGCTCGCATGACCACCCAGCTGGAAACCACGCCCGCGGTCCATGACGTCATCATTGTCGGTTCCGGACCGGCCGGCTACACCGCTGGTGTCTACACCGCGCGCGCTGAGCTCCAGCCCCTGCTCTTCGAGGGAACCCAGTTCGGTGGCGCCCTCATGACCACCACCGAGGTCGAGAACTTCCCCGGATTCCGCGAAGGAATCATGGGCCCCGATCTGATGGAACAGATGCGCGAGCAGGCACTGCGCTTCGACACCGACATCCGCACCGAGGACGTCGAAGAGATCGACCTCAGCGGCCCGATCAAGACCGTCGTCGCGAACGGCGAAACCTACGCCGCGCACGCGATCATCCTCGCCATGGGCGCAGCAGCCCGCTACCTGGGCATTCCCGGTGAAGAACGCCTCCTCGGCCGCGGCGTCAGCGCCTGCGCCACCTGCGACGGCTTCTTCTTCCGTGACCAGGACATCGTCGTGGTCGGCGGCGGCGATTCCGCGATGGAAGAAGCAACCTTCCTCACCCGCTTCGCTCGCTCGGTCACCCTGGTGCACCGCCGCGAGGAATTCCGCGCCTCACGGATCATGCTCGAGCGCGCCAAGGCCAACGAGAAGATCCGCTTCCTGACCAACGCCGAGCCCGTCGAGGTGCTCGGTGAGAACAGCGTCACCGGCCTCGTCGTGCGCGACACCGTCACCGGCGAGACCTCCACACTCGAGATCACCGGCATGTTCGTCGCCATCGGCCACGACCCGCGCAGTGAACTCGTCAAGGGCCAGGTCGATCTCGACGACGCCGGATACGTGCGGGTCGCTCCCGGTTCTACCGCGACCTCCATCGACGGCGTCTTCGCTGCCGGTGACCTGGTCGATCACACGTACCGTCAGGCGATCACCGCTGCCGGCACCGGATGCTCCGCAGCAATCGACGCCGAACGCTGGCTGGCCGACCGCGGCGACATCACCGCCAACACGCTCGACGCAGCCGGCCACACGGTCGACGTCGTCGGCGCTCCCTGATTCACCAAGCTGTCGTACCCAACCCTCGAGGAGTAACAGTGTCGAATACCGTCACCATCACCGACGATTCCTTCAAGCAGGACGTCCTGGGCAGCGACAAGCCCGTTCTGGTCGATTTCTGGGCAACCTGGTGCGGCCCGTGCAAGATGGTCGCCCCGGTCCTCGAGGAGATCGCCGGCGAGAACAGCGAGAAGCTGACCGTCGCGAAGCTCGACATCGATGCCAACCCCGCGGCCGCGCGCGATTTCCAGGTCATGTCGATCCCGACGATGATCCTGTTCAAGGACGGCAAGCCGATCAAGACGATCGTCGGCGCCAAGGGCAAGGCCGCGCTGCTCAAGGACCTCGCAGACGTTCTCTGACGGCTGGGTGAGCATCGTGGATTCTCGCAATCCACAGAATTTCTGAGATAATCGATCGATGTGCCTGATCGGGTCTACGACCAGGCACATCGATCGAATTCGTTAACCGATCCGAGAGGCTTTCACGCATGCACAGACTCCGACACGGCGATCACGGCCCGGCCGTCGCCGAGATTCGGGGCACATTGACGAAGCTGGGATACCTCCATCACGGAACTTCCGGCATTCGACGTGAAAGCGCCGACGGTGCCCACTGGGTTGCACCCGACGCCATCTTCGATCATCAACTCGACAGCGCCGTTCGTGCCTTCCAGCAGCAGCGTGGGCTTCTTGTCGACGGCATTGTGGGCCCGGCAACCTATCGGTCACTTCGTGAGGCCTCGTACCGCCTGGGTGCCCGTACGTTGATCTACCAGTTGTCTGCGCCGCTGTACGGCGACGACGTCGCAGCGCTGCAGGCAAAACTGCAAGATCTGGGCTTCTACGCCGGGCGGGTCGACGGTTTCTTCGGCCCGCAAACCCACGAATCTCTCTCGTCTTTCCAGCGTGAAATCGGGATCGCTGCCGACGGTATCTGCGGACCGCAGACACTCCGTTCGCTGGAACTTCTGGGAACCCGCGTCACCGGTGGTTCCCCCCATGCGATCAGCGAAGAGGAACTGGTGCGGCGTAAGGGCCCGCAGCTTGGCGGTAAGCGCATCGTCATCGATCCCGGCCTCGGCGGGCCGTCGACGGGCAACATCGTCAACGGCATCTCCGAAGCTGACATCCTCTGGGATCTGGCTATGCGCCTCGAGGGGCGGATGGCTGCAACCGGGATGGAAACTTTCCTCTCCCGCCCGCACAACGCCGATCCCACCGAGGCCGAGCGCGCACTGACATCCAATGCGTTCGACGCGGATCTGATGATCTCCCTGCGTTGCGACAGCAACTCGAGCCCGTCGGCAAACGGCGTCGCGAGCTTCCACTTCGGAAATTCGCACGGTTCGGTCTCGATGATCGGGCAGGTGTTGACCGGTTTCGTTCAGCGCGAGATCGTTGCGCGAACCCCGTTGCGGGACTGCAGAACTCACGGTCGGACGTGGGAGTTGTTGCGCCTCACCAACATGCCGACAGTGCAGATCGATCTCGGCTACCTGTCCAACGCGTCCGACGTTGCGGTACTGACGAATCCGCGGATGCGTGACACCATCGCCGAAGCCATCTTGATCTCGGTCAAACGGCTGTATCTGCTCGGTCAAGACGATCAGCCGACCGGCACCTTCACCTTCGCCGAGCTTCTCGCAGAAGAACTTTCGGTAGCCGACCGCATTTCGTAGGTCCTGCGGTCGGCACCTGCTCACACTCTGGCGAGCTCGCTGATCTCCACCATTTCGAGAGCTGCGGCCTTCAGTAGACGGTCGAGGGCTTCTTCGACGTCGACTTTCCATTCGTGATCTCGATTGAGTTCGAGACGAAGCCGCGGATAGCGATGGTGCGGTGCCACGACCTCGAAACCGTAATCCTCGAGGAACTCGGCACTGATCATGCATTCTGCGGGTGAACATTCCAGAGCGGCCGTTGCGCTGGCCACGTCGGAAGCAGGTCCCAAGTCGTCGCTACGGATACCGAATGCCTCGAGCGCACGAACTCCTCGTCGAACCAGATCTGTCACGACAGCGGCCAGCAGGCTTGGCCCTAGTTCTTCCTCTATGCCCGAGGGCTCGAGGCGAAGGCTTGTCAGAAGCACTGCGTCCGAGCTGACCGGGCTGGTCGGAAACAGTTGCGCGCGCGGGATCATGCGGGGAGGGGCGTACAACGCACTTCCAAGCGGCTTTCCGTCGCGGACGGCGACCTGTCCGCACGAACCCCACTCGAGCATGACCATCGACAGCCAGGCTTCCTTCTCGAATTCCTGATCGCAGAATCCTCGGGCGTCGTGAAGCGCGCCCGGGTCCATCTCCCAGAACACGCATCGACGCGCATGGGCGGAAAGCTGATCGAGGCTGTCGAGCGTGAGAGAGGTGATGACGTGAGTCGACACTGACTAACTCACTCTCCGTAGGTCCCCGAAGCGGTTTTGATGTTCGCCCGCCGCTTTTTTCTTCTCCAGGATAGGCCAGCTGTACCGAGTCGGCAGTGGCGCGAGAGTTGATCGCTCTAATGTATTGCTGTTCAACATCTTTCGTCCCGGTTCAAGATTTCGAGAAGCTCGGACCACCTAAATTCGTCACAGTGACGAAAATAGGTGGTGTGCCCGCTCATCGTCATTACGTCACCAAACGGGCATCCGAGTTCACTACGTCGATTTCTGCGCTTCCATCATTCCGACGATGCGTTGTAGGTCGTCGACCGAGCCGAATTCGACCACAATCTTTCCCTTCCGCTTGCCCAGACTGACAGTCACCCGGGTGTCGAACGAGTCCGACAACCGCTCGGCCACATCCTGCAGACCCGGCATCACGATGGGCTTGCGCTTCTGCGGGGGAGCGATCTCATTGTCCGCCCGGTTGGCAAGAGTGACGGCTTCCTCCGTCGCGCGAACCGACATTCCTTCGGCGACGATGCGTGCCGCCATGACTTCCTGAGCGTCGGCACCCGCCTCGAGGGACAGCAGTGCGCGAGCATGGCCGGCCGAAAGTACTCCAGCCGCAACGCGGCGCTGAACCGCCACCGGCAGCTTCAGCAGACGAATCATGTTGGTCACGACGGGACGCGAACGTCCGATCCGATTGGCCAATTCTTCGTGGGTTACTTCGAACTCCTCGAGCAACTGCTGATACGCCGCTGCCTCCTCGAGGGGGTTCAACTGCACTCGATGGATGTTCTCGAGGAGTGCGTCGCGCAACATCGAGTCGTCATCGGTTTCACGAATGATCGCCGGAATCTTCTCCAGCCCGGCTTCCTGGCTCGCGCGCCAGCGACGCTCACCCATGACAAGTTGGTACTTGTCACCGTGACGACGGACCACGATCGGCTGCATCAAGCCGAATTCGCGGATCGAGTGAACCAACTCCGCGAGCGCTTCCTCGTCGAAAACGCTGCGAGGCTGCTTCGGGTTCGTCTCGATCAGGCTCGGTTCGATCTCGAGATAGACCGCGCCGGTCGGCTCGAGTTCGGTCTCCGGCTCAGCTTCCACCGGAGCCTTCGCAGCCGTCGCCTTGGTGGCTTTCGGCGTTTTCGGAGCTGCCTTCGTCGGTGGGGGAGGGGAGGGGTTGCGCTTGTCGACGCCGATTACGACGTCCGCTGCAGCCGATCCCAAACCCGGTGCCGTGGCCGGCCCAGTGGGGATGAGAGCAGCCAAGCCGCGGCCCAATCCACCTTTGCGTGCTTGACTCATCTCACTGCTCCTGGGTCGTCGTGGTGGCAGAGCGGGCGGCAAGTTCGCGTCCGGCGTCGAGGTAACTCATGGCGCCGCGTGAACCGGGGTCGTAATCGAGAACTGTCATTCCGTATCCGGGAGCCTCGGAAACCTTCACACTGCGGGGAATCACAGCGCGCAGTACGGCCTCGCCGAAGTGCTTGCGTACTTCTTCGGCGACCTGGTCGGCCAGCTTGGTGCGCCCGTCGTACATCGTCAGAAGGACGGTGGAGACATGCAGATCCGGATTCAGATGAGCCTGGACGAGTTCGATGTTGCGGAGCAACTGACCGACCCCCTCGAGGGCGTAGTACTCGCACTGGATCGGGATCAGGACTTCCTTGGCAGCGACCATCGCGTTGACGGTCAGCAGCCCCAGCGAGGGCGGGCAGTCGATGAGGACGAAGTCGACGTCGAGCTCTGCGAGCACCTTGTCGTTGAGCGCGCCTTTGAGTCGATTCTCGCGGGCAACCATGGAGACCAATTCGATCTCGGCGCCCGCCAGATCGATCGTTGCCGGGATGCAGAGAAGGCGCTCACTGTGCGGGCTGGTCTGGATCGCCTCCGGGGCCTTCACTTCGCCTATGAGCAACTCGTAACTGGAGGGGGTGCCCGAGGTATGGACGACGCCCAGAGCCGTGCTGGCGTTGCCCTGAGGGTCCAAATCGACCACGAGGACAGTGAGCCCTTGAAGAGCGAGCGCCGACGCAAGGTTCACCGTGGTCGTTGTCTTACCGACGCCGCCCTTCTGGTTCGCGATGGTGATCACGCGGCGGAACGCCGGCTTCGGCAGCGTCACCGAATGGGGGTGAAGCACCTGGCTCGCTCGATGCGCGGCCGCCCCGATGGGAGTCTCCTCCGAGGAGATCGCCGCGTAGGGGGCGGTGAAATTGTCGTCGTCGTCGTTGACGATCTGATCCGCACCCGCGCCCGTGTGCTGCTTCGGTGTTTCACGTGAAACGGCGGATTCAGATCGACCCGACATTGACTGCTCCTTCGATTGGGAATCGATCACTAGGTGCTCTCATCATCTGTACATTGCTCTCGATTGCATGCGTGTAAATCATCAACGCTGGCGACGCTTCGGGAGACGTTCGGCCTTCACCACCACGGTGGGGGTGCGGAGAATCTTGGCTCCACATTCGAGTATTTCCAACTTACCTGCGCCCAATTTGGTGAGCGCCGTACGGTCCCGCTCGATCTCCTCGGCGGCGCTCGAACCCTTGAGTGCCAACATCCGGCCGTGCTCGTGAATGAGTGGGAGGGACCAACGTGCGAGCTTCTCCAGAGGCGCCACGGCCCGCGAAGTGACCACGTCCGCACCGCCCGCTTCCTTCACAACACCCGATTCCTCGGCTCGCCCTCGGACAACCAATACGTCCAATCCGTTGGACTCGATGAACTCCGCGAGGTACACAGAGCGTCGAAGCAACGGTTCGACGAGAGTCACCTTCAAGTCCGGGCGGGCGATCGCGAGAGGGATTCCGGGTAGGCCGGCACCGCTTCCTACGTCCACAACCGACTCACCTTCGGCGATCAGTTCACCGATCACTGCGCAATTGAGAAGGTGACGCTCCCACAGTCGGGGAACCTCACGGGGACCAATGAGCCCGCGCTCGACACCATCCGTTGCAAGGGATTGGTAGTACCGTTCCGCGATTTCATATCTGTCACCGAACACTGCGCGCGCAGTCTCTTGTTCGTCCCAGTCAACCGACGCCGCACCATTCTGTTCCACGTGAAACATCCTCCCGCGTAAACCGCGAAATCAACAATCAAGACCGAAATCATTATCCGCTCTGGAGCCGACATGTGTTCGCTTCTGCACACCGACTCGCTGTGAGTCTGCCGACTCGTTCATTCTTTGGGAAGTATTCGGCCCAAAATTCAAGTGGGGGAGGGGAGGGATTCACGTTCCACGTGAAACATTGCGCTGTTAAATCTTCCAATTCTGACCCGTTTCACGTGAAACATAGCCCGAAGGTCACATGCAGATAGTAGGTCGGTTTTCAATATCATCACAGTGACGAAACTGCCATGGATAGTTACATGGATGGAATTCATGGCCAAAAAGGGGTAATTGTCGACGAAAAGCGAGTTTCAGAAAAGGGCCGGCTTCGGACAGTTTCGGTGTCTCGCCGCCGATTGCCACGAGCTACCCAACCTTCGACTTGACTCTCCTGTTGCGGGAGACCGGAGACTTGGCACCAGAAACCGAAATCAATCCAAGGAGCTTGGCACCACATGATGCGCATCGGAGAGTTCGCCCTCGCCTCTGGACTCACAGTGAAAGCACTCCACCACTACGACGCCATCGATCTACTCAAACCCGCACGAGTGACCGCGAACGGTTACCGCACCTACTCACCCAGACAACTGCGAGAGGCAGCGACGATCCGGGCACTCCGCAACATCGGCCTCGCGCTCGACACCGTCGCAGAAGCATTGAGCAACCCGCACTACATAAATTCCTTCATCGAACGGCACCGAGCACATGTCGCTGACGAACGCGCACGACAAGATGCTGACGCGGCGCAAGGGTCCGCGTTGATCGACTCACTTGAACTCGACTACACCGTGCGCCGTCGTTCCATGCCGGCTCAACACTGGGTTGGACTGCAACACGAAATCCGTAGCCTCGAACTCGAGCAGGTTGAGTCGCCCCTGGCGACCCTGCGAATGGCCCTGACAGAAGCCGGCCACACGATCTCCGGTCCCTGGTGGACAACACTGCGCCAAACTGCAGAAGCTGAGGTCGTCGAAGTTCTGTTCTGCTGGCCGACTACCCAGATCCCCGCCGAGCCAGTTGGCATCTCCGGAACGATCGTCGAATCTGGCACACTCCCAGCGCGCGACGAACTGTTTGTGATACTCGAAACATCCGACGACGATTCCGATCTCGGCGATCTAGGCGCAGAAGCCGCACAGATCGCGATGATCGAGCAAGCAAACGATGACGGACTGGAGTTAGTTCACGGCAGCATCCGCCAGGTTGGAGTACTCGCTGACGACGGCACACCAGAAGCCATTGAACTCGTGATCGCCATCCAATAGGCGTCCACTACCAATCTGGGATGGAGATCGAGAGCTCGGGGCAACAATCATCGATTCTGTTTCACGTGAAACGAAGGGCTGACTATTCCGGCTGGGGGAGGGGAGGGGCTCACATGTAGTACGCCGTGTTGTCGATCGAATATCCGAACGTGCACAGTGCGCCGCCGACAGCCAATAAGGCAATGATGAAGCTGAGCATGACTGCTCTCCCGGATCCCCATGCCAGTGCAAGTGGAATGAATACGACGGCGACTACTCCCAGCGGCAACAGAAAGGCCCGCGCCGGCGCGATTCGGCGACGAACCTCCGGTTGACGCACGGCTCAGCCCGCCGGGGCCTCGAACACCATCCTCACCTCGGTCACCTGGTAGTTCGCCCGCTTGAACGCGGCGGCCATGGGCGTGTTGGGTACGTCCGTGGTCTCGGTGATGCGATTGGCGCCATCGGCTGCGTGAACGCGGGTGATCTCGCAGAGGATGTCGTCCACGTAGCGGCACCCGCGCAGCTCGGGCACTACTCCGAGGTATCCGACGTTGCGATGGTAGGGCGTCGCGGACGGGATCGCGAAGCCGACCAGCGTCCCGTCCATGGTCTCCGCCAGCCGCCACCACGATCGTTCGCCAGGGCACGACCGGTAGAACTCGAGATCGTCCCGGGCCTGGCTGACAATGTCTGTGGCCGCAATGCCTCGTTGCGTGGCGACGTCCAGGCTACCGACAGCGACCCGCTGGAACACCGCGAGGAACTCATCATCCGAGGCGGGACGGAACATCAGACGCTCGGAGGGGGCGGGCACACCGGCCGCAGGCGTCCACTCGAAACGCAGCCGCTCGATCATCTCGGTCAGTCCGGCCGCCTGGGCCGCCTCGCGACGCCAGGACACGGCGTCTGCGACGGCGGGATCCGCGTCCTGCCCGGCGGTCGGCACGACCAGCACATACTCAGGTTTCGCGTGGAACTCGGTGTGCGCCCGCGACATGAGTTCGGAGGCAAGCGCAGCACGATCCGGCACGTCTGCCAGCACGTGTAGGAGATCAGGGGCGAGCGGACGCTCACTGTCCTCACGCCCCCACCACAGCGCACGCGCGACGATCCTGGAGCCGTCAACGGCGAACCAACTCCATTCCGGACGAAGCCGTCCGGCCGCCACCTCTTCCCGGAGCGAGTCAGCGTCGACGAACCCGACCGGATCGTTCATCGCGAACCCCACGGGCTCTTCCAACTCGGCCCGCGTCGCGGGTCGTATCAGCACCATTGCTTCCCTTCACGACGCTTCATTGACGACAGGTTCCGAAATAGAGATAGGACATGTCGACAACGATAGGCACCTGACCTTCACCGTGCTGCCGGATTCGGTTTCACGTGAAACACCTCTCGGACACAAAAGCGGGCCCCGGAAAATCCGGGGCCCGCATTCGATCAGGGGGGGATGTCAGTCCTTGAGGACAACCACTCGACGAGACGGCTCAGCGCCTTCGCTCTCGCTGGAAACACCGGCGACCTTGGCGACGGCGTCGTGAACGATCTTGCGTTCGAACGGCGTCATCGGAGCAAGCTCTTCGCGTTCGCCGGTCTCGAGAACACGCTGTGCAGCTTCCGCACCGAGAGCACTGAGTGCCTCGCGCCGGCCCGCACGCCAGCCGGCGATGTCGAGCATCAAGCGGCTGCGCTCGCCTGTCGACTGCTGAACTGCCAGACGAGTCAGCTCCTGGAGAGCATCCAGAACCTCACCCTTGCGTCCCACGAGCTTGGTCAGGTCATCGCCGCCGTCGATGCTGACGATCGCCCGATCGCCCTCGACGTCAAGGTCGATGTCTCCGTCGAAATCGAGCACGTCGAGCAACTGCTCGAGGTAGTCGCCGGCGATCTCGCCCTCTTCGATCAAATCGTCATCGGAATCGTCGATGTCTACATCCACATCGGTAACCGGCGCAGTGGTCTCGGTGCTCACGTCTGCGTTCTCTCCATCCACAACGATGTCAGCTTCACTGGACATTGGTCGTTCTCTTTCCTGGATCAGCGCCGTTTATTGCGCTTGGGGGAGTTGCCGCGGTTGCTCTGTGGCCGGTTCTGTTTCGGTTTCGACGTAGAACCACCACTGGAGCCCGAGGGCTTCGGCTGAGGCTTCTTGAGCGAAACTTCCGGGGCGTCACCGTCGTCGTCGGCTGAATCCGCGGTCTTCAGCGCAGCCGGAGATCCCTTCTTCTTACCGGGATCGGGACGGGCACCGGGCTTGGGCGCATTGTCGTTGCGGCGAGTGATCGCTTCCTGCTTCTTCGCTTCTTCTTCGGCATCGATCTTGCGGAAGACGAGGTGCTGCTGACCGTAGGTCCAGATGTTGTTCGACACCCAGTACAGGAGGATCGCGATCGGAAGGAACGGTCCACCGACCAGAACGCCGAGCGGGAAGACGTACAGCGCGAGCTTGTTCATGATCGCGGACTGCGGGTTCGCGGCAGCTGCTTCGCTCTGACGGGCAACCGAAGCGCGTGAGTTGAAGTGGGTCGCGATGCTGGCAATGATCATCAACGGAGCGGCCACGAGAATGATGTTCAGGCGTGACGGAAGCTCGGGAACGTTCTCGGTGACATAAGCCTGAAGCTGCGCAACCGGCGTCGTGATCGCGGCCGAGATGGGCGCGCCGAACAGACGAGCATCCAGGAACGACTGGACGTCAGTGGCCGAGAAGACGTAGTTCGGGGTGTTGAGGTTGTCCTCGGCGCTCATGCCCAGCTGGCCCATGCCGGTACCGGTGCGGTTGAACGAGCGCAGGACGTGGAACAGACCGATGAACACCGGAGCCTGAGCCAAGACCGGGAGACAGCCCATGATCGGGTTGAATCCGTGCTCCTTCTGGAGCTTCTGCATCTCGACGGCCTGGCGCTGACGGTCGCCCGAATACTTCTTCTGCAATGCCTTGATCTGCGGCTGCAGTTCCTGCATCTGGCGGGTCGTGCGGACCTGCTTCACGAACGGCTTGTACAGAACCGCACGCAAGGTGAACACCAGGAACACCACGGAGAGCGCCCAGGCTATTCCGTTGTCCGGGCCGAGAATGAACCCGAAGACCTTGTGCCAGACCCACAGAATCGCGGATACCGGATAGTAAATGAAATTGAGCACGGCTCTAAGTACTCCTCTGTTCGTCCGTCGGACTGTGACACGCTGCGCGTGCTTCCGGACAGCTATGGCGGCTACCCGCATCACGGTCACGACGGGCAGGGACAGGGTCCCACCCTCCAGAATGCCAGGGGGCACACTTCGCCAACCGCACCACAGTCAAGAAAAGGCCTTTGATCGCCCCGTGAGTGCGCAGCGCTTCGACCGCGTATTCACTGCAGGTAGGGGTGAACCGGCAGGTCGGCATCCTCAAGGGCGACACATACGTCCGGTACAACTCGATACAGAAGATGAGAACAGTGGCGGGAGCGCGACGCACAGCCTTCAACACCGTGATGACACGGGAGGCTCTGGGAGTCTCGATCTGCTCAGAGAGCGGAGTACTCATGGCTCTTCACTTACCGACACCAATAGGTTCATTTTGGTCAGGCCCCCACGCAACTGCTTGGCCAGTTCGGCTGAACTGGCGGTAGCTGCGCCCGGAAGTGCGCGGATAACCACGTCCGTCTCCGGCGAAACCTGCCCGACGAAATCTGCACAGATATGACGAAGCCGGCGTGCGACTCGATGTCGAATCACCGCCGGCCCGACAGCCTTGCTCACGATCAGCCCGAAACGGGGACCGTGATTTGTTACTACCAGCGCCTCTACTTGCTCGCGATCGAACGCGTGCACGACAAGGTCGCGTCTTCCCATACGACGCCCGCGTCGCACCGCCACGGAGAAATCCGCGTGGCGACGCAACCGAGACGGCTCAGGCAACACCCCGAGCTCCTGAACTCGAAATCAGATCAGGCGGTGAGGGAATCGCGGCCCTTACGGCGACGCGCCGAAACGATTGCACGACCCGCACGGGTACGCATACGAAGACGGAAGCCGTGAACACGCGCGCGGCGGCGATTATTCGGCTGGAACGTCCGCTTGCCCTTGGCCACGGTCAACACTCCTCGAAGTTCATTGACGCCTCCCGGCGTCATTCAGTGATCGACGCCTTACGGCGCCTTTGGATCCAACAGGTACAGAACAATCAACTTCACTCGTTGTGGCTTGGAAGACCGATCCGACCTGACATATGTAGCCAGCACGAAGCGATCACCACCAGCGGGTGACCGTTCGAGGTTACTTACCACCGTTGCCAAGGTCAAACCAGCCCGATTCGGAGCCCTCCCGCGGCAACCACGGCGACACGCCGATACTTACACAATTCCGCAGATTCCATTCGCGGTGTGCATACGGCCGTGACCTCGAGCGAGGCGGCAAGTGTGACCTTGGCAACAGTTCCGCTACGGACTGCAGGTGACCCGAAGGCAACCCGGACAGTTCCACCGGCGCATGCTCTCGACAAGGCCTCATCAGCACATACGGGCACGAGCGCCGGACGCGACCCCGAATCCCGAGTTTCCACATTCATCCACAGGGCTGTGAGTGTTGACGCATCCCCGACACCAAGTGGCGAACGCCTCGAGTTCCGACAAAGTTGCAGGTAGATCAATTTCTCGATCACTTTGACGAATTTGGTTGACGAAAAAACCGACTCAGTGCAGGTTTGTCCACATCTGTGGATAATTGTGTGGAAACACAGCCCAGGTGGCATATTCGTAGCCTGTTACGGGGTTCTCACCCCGGGTGGTAATCCACCGAATCATTCGACGCCGCAGCCATACGCTCGGCAGCTGCAGCACACCCACTGTCGGCGAAACACGGGAAGGAACCACGTGAACGACGATCCCAACGCGCTCGCACGGGTCTGGGTCGACGTGGTTGCAGAACTCACGAGTGATGACCCCGGAAGTAATCTTCCGGCTTTGAGCAGCAAGCAGAAGGCATTTGTCCGTCTGGTGAGGCCTCTCACACTTGCTCAGGGTTTTGCACTCCTCTCGGTTCCATCGCCATTTGCTCAAGAGACGATAGAGCGCGATCTACGCGAGCCGATCCTGCAGGCACTCGGACGCCACCTCGGCGGCCAGGTCGAGGGACTCGGTGTCCGCATCGCACTCGAAGACGATGCCGACGCACCCGCCGAACCGGTCGAGGAGCGCACGGGCAGCCGTCAGTTCGAGTCGGTCAACTCATCGGGCGCATACCGTCGGCGCAGATTCACCGAAGGCGACGGAGAACCTTCGGACTCCGAGACTGCCGAGACCGAAGAAGTCGACGACGACCGCGAAGCACTCGCGAGCGTTCACGAATCGTGGCCGTCGTACTTCACGAAGCCGCCCGCTACTCCTTCTGCTTCTGGGTCCGGCGCGAACAGTCTCAACGCGAAGTACACCTTCGACACTTTTGTGATCGGATCGTCCAACCGATTCGCTCATGCCGCTGCCGTCGCGATCGCGGAGGCGCCGGCGCGTGCGTACAACCCCTTGTTCATCTGGGGAGCTTCGGGCCTGGGCAAGACGCACCTTCTTCACGCCGCCGGCCACTACGCACAGCGACTGTTCCCCGGCATGCGGGTCAAGTACGTCTCGACCGAAGAATTCACCAACGACTTCATCAACAGTCTTCGTGACGACCGCAAGGTCGCGTTCAAACGTCGATACCGGGAAACGGACGTCCTGCTGGTCGACGACATCCAGTTCATCGAAGGCAAGGAAGGTATCCAGGAGGAGTTCTTCCATACCTTCAACACCTTGCACAACGCGAACAAGCAGATCGTCGTCTCCTCGGACCGTCCGCCCAAGCAGTTGGCAACCCTCGAGGAGCGTCTGCGGACGCGCTTCGAATGGGGCCTGATCACCGACGTTCAGCCGCCTGAGCTCGAGACGCGTATCGCGATTCTGAGCAAGAAGGCGAGGATGGATCGCCTCGAGGTCCCGCACGACGTCCTCGAGCTGATCGCCAGCCGTATCGAGCGCAACATTCGTGAACTCGAGGGCGCGTTGATCCGCGTCACCGCTTTTGCCTCGCTCAACCGCCAGCCGTTGGATCTGACGTTGGCCGAGGTGGTCCTGCGCGATCTGATGCCCGATTCGTCGAGCCTCGAGATCAACGCGGCGACGATCATGGCGGTGACGGCCGAATACTTCAACATGTCGATCGACGACCTGTGTGGGCCGGGTAAGGCCCGGCCGCTCGCTCAGGCCCGCCAGATCTCGATGTATTTGTGCCGTGAGCTCACTGATTTGTCATTGCCGAAGATCGGTCAGACGTTCGGCCGTGACCACACGACGGTCATGTACGCCGACAAGAAGATCCGTAAGGAAATGACGGAACGCCGCAAGGTGTACGACCAGGTTCAGGAGTTGACCGCAAGGATCAAGCAGCGCTCCAAGCGCTGACCTGCACTTATTTCGATCGATGCCGCTCGAGGCAGAGGTTCCCTCGAGCGGCATCGGTGTATTCGAAGGGTTCCACGTGCGGTCCCCTCGAGGGCGGTTGTCCACCTCGAGGGACGACACGCCGGAGTCGGACACGCCGATGAGAACAAACTCTTCGTTTCTTGTGAAAAGTATTCACATCTGTGGATAACTGTGTTGATAACTCCGAAAGTCTGTGGAGTTCTCGAGGAGGAATCCGAAAACTTTCAGAGAGTGCACAGAGGGGGTCGATTGGTCCTCGAGTCTGTCCTCGAGAAGTGCACAGGCCCTCGAGGGGACCTACCAGCGTCGACAACCGTTGCTCCACAGATTGCACAGGACTTATTACTACTACTGAGAATTTCCTAGGAAAAGCTCTTTGAAAATAGTTCTGGGGACAACTCCTGTTGAGAACCTCGCCTCAGGCTGCGCTCGTCCCGGCTTCGGCTTTCCACTTGCGCCCTCGAGGGCATACGGTGGGCATCGCTTGGTCTGTGTCAGACTTCAAGTGAGCTGATGCAGATCCGCAGCAGACGAACATGCCTACCGAGAGGAATAACCCGGCGATGGAGCTTGGAAGCCTGAAGTTTCGCGTTTCCCGGGAAGAGTTCGCTGATTCAGTAGCGTGGGTTGCTCGTAGCCTGCCCTCGAGGCCGCCTGTGCCGGTTCTCGGCGGAGTTCTTCTCGACGCAACCGAAGCCGGCCTCACCGTTTCCGGGTTCGACTACGAGGTATCTGCGCAGGTCCGCGTCTCGGCAGATGTCACCACTGCAGGTCAGGCACTCGTCTCCGGACGCCTCCTTGCCGATATCACCAAATCGCTTCCCAACAAGCCGGTCGATGTGACCCTCGAGGGCACGCGCGTGCTCATCTCGTGCGGAAGCGCCAAGTTCTCCCTGCCCACGATGCCGGTCGAGGACTACCCCCAGCTTCCGACGCTTCCGCAGCAGTCCGGGTCCATTCCCGTCGACCTGTTCTCCGAAGCCATCAGCCAGGTAGCCGTTGCAGCGGGCAAGGACGACACCCTTCCGATGCTCACGGGTATCCGTGTCGAGATCGAACAGAATTCGATCGTCCTCGCCGCTACCGACCGCTTCCGTCTCGCCGTTCGTGAACTCGAGTGGACTCCGGCAAACCCTGACGTCCAGGCTGCTGTTCTCATCCCTGCGAAGACTCTGTCCGAGTCCGCGAAAACGCTTGCCGGCAATGCAAATTCGCCGGTCGAGTTGGCTCTCGGTTCTGGTACGACCATCGGAAACGACGGACTCCTCGGCATCGTCAACGACGGACGCCGCACCACGACGCGCCTCCTCGACGCCGAGTTCCCGAAGTTCCGTCAGTTGCTGCCTGCTCAGCACACCGCGATGGCAACGGTCGAGGTCACGCCTCTCATCGAGGCCATCAAGCGTGTAGCACTCGTCGCCGAGCGCGGCGCACAGGTTCGCATGCAGTTCTCCGCTGACGGTCTGCTCCTCTCTGCGGGTGGCGACGACGCCGGCCGCGCAGAAGAGACACTCAACGCGTCGTTCCAGGGCGAAGCACTCACCATTGCGTTCAACCCCGGTTACCTGATCGACGGGTTGAACTCGCTTCACAGCGAAAACGTTCTGTTCGGCTTCACCACTCCCAGCCGTCCGGCTGTTCTTCGCCCCGCGGCCGAGGAAGAGCCCACGGCAGACGAGTCCGGTAACTTCGCTGCGCCCTCGAGCGAGTACACGTACCTGCTGATGCCGGTTCGCCTCCCGGGCTGAGTGGTACCCCGCACTTCAGTTCGCGCCTGACCAGGGAGAACAGTATGAAGATCGGACTCGTAGGTCTCGGCAAGATGGGTTTCAACATGCGTGAGCGCTTGCGCGCGCATGGCCTCGAGGTGATCGGATACGACCCTCGACCGGAAGTCACCGATGTCGGGTCACTTGCCGAACTCGCTGCTTCCCTCGAGGGACCTCGAGTCGTCTGGGTGATGGTTCCGGCCGGTGAAATCACCCAGAGCACCATTGCCGAGCTGGCTGATGCCCTCGAGGGTGGCGATCTGGTCATCGACGGTGGGAACTCGCGTTACACCGACGATGCTGTCCATGCCGAGCTTCTGGGCGCCCGTGGGATCGGTTTCCTCGACTGCGGTGTCTCCGGTGGCATCTGGGGCCGTGAGAACGGCTACGGCCTGATGGTTGGCGGATCCGAGCCCGACGTGGCGAAGGCAATGCCGATCTTCGACGCCCTTCGCCCCGACGGCGACGCTGCAGACGGCTTTGTCCACGCCGGCCCCGTCGGTGCTGGTCATTACGCGAAGATGGTGCACAACGGCATCGAATACGGCCTGATGCAGGCGTATGCCGAGGGGTACGAGCTCCTCGAGGCGGAAAGCCTGATCGCGGACGTTCCGGGCGTGCTCCGAGCTTGGTCGAAGGGAACCGTCGTACGTTCGTGGTTGCTCGATCTGCTTGTCGACGCCCTCGAGGAGGATCCGGAGCTTGCGCAGATCACGGGCTATACCGAGGATTCCGGTGAGGGCCGCTGGACGGTAGAGGAAGCTATCAAGCACGCTGTCCCCGCTCCCGTCATCTCCGCTGCTCTGTTCGCGAGATTTGCTTCACGACAGGATGATTCACCGGCCATGAAGGCGGTGTCGGCCTTGCGTAATCAGTTCGGTGGTCACGCGGTCAAGAGCGCTTCGCCCAAGAATTCGGCTTCTGGAAGCTAAGTGTTCGTTCGTAGATTTTCGCTGCGGGACTTCCGATCCTGGGATTCGCTGACGCTGGACCTTACGCCGGGAACAACTGTCTTCCTCGGTTCGAACGGGCACGGTAAAACCAACGTCCTCGAGTCACTGGGGTATCTGTCCACGCTGTCCTCTCATCGAGTGTCCACGGATGCACCGATGATCCGCAGCGGTTCCGCCAGTGCTTTTGCGGGTGCAACTGTGGTCAACAATGGGCGCGAACTGACCATCGACGTCGAACTGATCGAGGGAAAGTCCAACCGCGCCAGGATAAATCAGTCGCCGACGCGTCGTCCGCGGGAAGTACTGGGAATTCTGCAGTCGGTGATGTTCGCGCCGGAAGACCTGTCGTTGGTTCGCGGAGATCCTGGCGATCGTCGACGCTATCTCGACGAGTTGTTGACGTCGCGGATACCCCGAATGGCTGCTGTCCGTGCGGATTACGAAAAAGTGCTGCGTCAGCGCTCAGCCCTACTCAAAACTGCTGGTGCGGCTTTGCGTCGCGGTTCTCGTGGTGGCGAGTCCGACAACGTCCTCTCAACCCTCGAGGTGTGGGACGGGCATCTGGCCGCTCACGGCGCACAATTGTTGGCCGGGCGCCTCGAGTTGGTCCATGATCTGGCGCCCCACCTGGCGGAGTCGTATCGTTCCATCGCACCCGAATCCCGGCCGGCGTCGATTCGATACAAGAGCAGCCTGGGTTCGTCGTTGGATCCCGAATTCACCGATCCTGCAAGGATTTCCGGAATCGACGACGTTGCATACCTCGAGGAGAGATTCCATCTCGAGTTGGCACAGATGAGGTCGAAGGAAATCGATCGCGGAGTGTGTCTGGTCGGTCCGCATCGGGACGACCTGGAGCTGGTTCTCGGCGACAGTCCGGCGAAAGGCTTTGCCAGTCATGGTGAATCGTGGTCGTTCGCGCTTTCGCTGAGACTGGCAGGTTTTGCCCTGTTGCGCGCGGACGGCAGCGACCCGGTCCTGATGCTCGACGACGTATTCGCGGAATTGGACCGTCGTCGGCGTCGTGCGCTCGCCACCGTTGCGGCAACCGCAGAACAGGTGCTGATCACGGCCGCCGTTCCCGAGGATGTACCGGACGAACTCGAGGCGGCCAAGTTCGGCGTCGAAGCCTCCGATACCGGAGACGGTCGGATATCCCGGATAGTGCCCGTAGGCTCGACGGATCAGGAGGTCGAGTTCGATGACTGAAGACAGCAGCGCGGCCCCGGAGCCCGAGCTCAAGGGGATCGATCTGGCGCGCCGTGCCCTCGAGGAGGCACGCGCGACAGCCAAAGCCAACGGCAAGGCCGTCGGGCAGGGGCGCTCGTCGCCCAAATACGGAAGTGGCCGCCCGCGTCGACGCAGCGGTTGGTCCGGCCCCGGCCCGGATGCGCGGGACCCTCAGCCGTTCGGTGCTCTCACCAGCGCTATCTCCAAGTCGCGTGGGTGGTCCCCCAAGGTGTCCGAGGGCACGGTTCTCGGTCGGTGGCCGCAGGTCGTCGGAGAAGACATCTCCGCGCACGCCGAGCCGATCTCTCTGAAAGAAGGTGTTCTCAGCATCTCCGCCGAGTCGACGGCTTGGGCTACCCAGTTGCGCATGATGCAGTCCCAGATTCTGGCCAAGATCGCTGCTGCCGTCGGTGACGGCGTCGTGAAGACACTGCGCATCACCGGTCCGAGTGCGCCTAGCTGGCGCAAGGGTGAAAGGCATGTGAAAGGCCGCGGACCTCGCGATACGTACGGCTGAGGAAAACTCAACCAGGACCTGGTTCTACCTATTACTTCGTGTTACAGTTAAAACTCGCTAGTGAGTGAACTGTGTCACAAGGCTGTCGTTCCCTACCGATCGGCAGGCATGAAGGAGTAGCTAGATGTCGCAGAAGATATCGACACCCGCTTCGTCGTTCGCCGAGCCGGATCACATCCTGTTGCAGGCTCGCAATGTCGAGTTCGACTGGTCCGATCTGCCCATGCACTGGATTCCGGGCGATCCGTTCAGCACACACGTTCTCAACGTGCTTCACCTTCTCCTCCCCGCCGGTGAGGAGTGGTTTGTCGAGACTTTCAAAGAAGCTCTTCCTCTGATCGAGGACGAGAAACTCCGTGAAGACGTCGTCGGATTCATCGGCCAAGAGGCGATGCACTCCAACGCGCACTCGGGTGTCCTCGTCCATCTGAAGGAAAACGGCCTGGATCCGACGCCGTACACCCAGCAGATGGAGTGGGCATTCTCGAAACTGCTCGGACCGCGCCCGATGACTGGTCTGCGCGCCGAGAATCACCTGGTGGAGCGCTTGGCGATCATCGCGGCCATCGAGCACATCACTGCTTTCCTCGGCGACTGGGTGCTCAACGCCAAGGGGCTCGACAAAGCCGGCATGCACCCGACCATGCTTGATCTTCTTCGCTGGCACGGCGCCGAAGAAGTCGAACACCGCGCCGTCGCGTACGACGTGATGCGCTACTTCGACAAGCGTGAGACCCGCCGGATCCGTACCCAGATCCTCGTCACGCCCGCAATCGTGTGGCTGTGGATTCGCGGTACCCGGTTCTTGATGCGCAACGATCCCGAGCTTGCCGCTCAGGCTCCCAGCCGTCGACGACCCCACCTGTCCGATTTCATCGCGGCCGGAAAGCGTGGCACAGTTCCCACGTCGTTCGAGCTGGTCAAGCGGATGTCGACGTACTTCAGCAAGTCCTATCACCCCAGTAACGAGGGCTCGACCGCCCAGGCGGTGCAGTACCTGGCGTCGTCACCCGCAGCTCAGGCGGCTGCACGGTGATTTCACTCTCGAGGGTCAAGGACGTCATCTCCGGGCACGACGGGTTGCCGCGTTTTCCGGCGCCTCCCGATTTGTCCGGAAAGAACCGTCCCGACCGTGCCATGCGCATCACGGAGTTGTTGGCGGACAAGTACCTTCGGGTGTTGACGGCCTACGACTACAACCCCGAGATCGCGGGCCACAACCCCGACACGGCCATGAACATGGTGGTCAGTACGCGTGAGGTGGTGGCGACCGACGAGAACGTCGTTCGCCTGCGCTTCGAATCCGCCGACGGTTCACCGATTCCGCCGTGGCACCCGGGTTCGCACCTGGACTTCCATCTACCTTCGGGTCTGCGGCGTCAGTATTCGCTGTGCGGCGACCCTGCCGATCGCACGGGATACAGCGTCGCAGTTCGTCGGATCCCCGACGGCGGTGGCGGTTCCATCGAGATGCACGCTCTCCAGCCGGGTGAGCACGTCACGGTACGCGGCCCTCGCAACGGATTTCCCTTTGTGGGTGAAGGCAGTGCGTTGTTTGTTGCCGGCGGCATCGGTATCACGCCGATCATCGCAATGGTCCGTGCGGCAAGAGAATTGGGGATGGACTGGTACTTCGTGTACTCGGGCCGCTCTCGTGAATCCATGCCGTTCCTCGACGAGATCGCGAGCTGGGAACCTGAGCGAGTCTTCGTGCGCCCGGACGACGAGTTCGGATTACCCACCACCGCAGACCTTCTCGGGCGAGCACCAGTCGGCGGCGCCGTGTACTGCTGCGGCCCGACGCCGATGCTCGACGCCGTTCGCCGCGGATTCCGCGATACACCCTCCACCGCTTTGCATTTCGAGCGGTTCGGGGCTCCGCCGGTGATCGACGGCAAGGAATTCGAAGTGCAGCTGGTCAATTCGGGACAGGTGCTCACCGTGCCCGCCGACGAGTCCGCGCTCGACGTCATCAAGAAGACATTGCCCGGTGTCGGGTACTCGTGTCAGCAGGGTTTCTGCGGAACCTGTCGCGTGAAGGTACTCGCGGGCAAGCCCGATCACCGCGAAAGGCGTCTGACCGACACCGAACAGGAAACGGAGATGCTCATCTGCGTATCCCGTTCCGACGGTGGACGTCTCGTTCTCGATCTCTAGATATTCCCGACTCCGAAGGGTTCGACAATGTCGAAGCACTCTCCTGTCCATGCCGTTACCGCGCGTCGCGTGACCAACGGTTCCGTCAGCCTGGCAGTGTTCGAGCAGGGCAAGGCAGACGGCGAGACCATCGTCCTGGTGCATGGTTGGCCCGACACCCATGAATTGTGGAACCGCATCGTGCCTTTGCTGGCAGACGACTTCCGCGTCGTCAGCTACGACAGCCGCGGGGCCGGTGAGAGCACGATCCCCTCGAGGGTGCAGGACTACCAACTGAGCGCACTGGCCGGCGATCTTTTTGCCGTCATCGACGCGGTCAGCCCGGGCAAGCCGGTGCACGTCCTGGCACATGACTGGGGATCCGTGGAAACGTGGGAAGCGGTCTGCGAGCCGGGTGCCGAAGAGAAGATCGCGTCGTTCTCGTCCATCTCGGGCCCCAATCTCGATCATCTCGGCAAGTGGATCCGGGCGAGCGTGTCCAAGCGTCGTTTCCTCGGCCCAGCGGCGCAGGGAATTGCGTCGGCCTACACCGTTCTGTTCCAGATTCCCGGGCTGTGCACCCTCCCGTTGCGTCTGTGGTTCTCCAAGCACTGGCCGGCATTTCTGGGCTTCTTCGACGGTCTGGACCCCCGTGTGGTCAACACCGCGCCCACCATCGCCGACGACATGGTGAACGGACTCAAGCTTTATCGCGCGAACATCCGGCCGTCTCTCGGCAAGCCGCGGGATCGGTACACGGACGTGCCTGTTCAGCTCATTCTGAACAAGTACGACAAAGCCGTTCGCCCGGTGGGATACGAAGACACCGAAAAATGGGTCTCCGACCTGCAGCGACGTGAAATTGCCGCGGGACACTGGTCGCCGTTTTCACATCCGGGCGAGGTTGCCGAACATGCGCGGGCATTTATCGCGAGCCTGAGAGAGCGTCGCTCGGAGAAGCAAAGTTCCTAGCGTTTCACCTTCAGGGGATCGTAAAAATTCGTCTGCGGCGCAGCCAGGGGTGTCATTGGCCGCTTCTAGTCGGTGCTTACCAGTAAGATGGTCAACGGTAACTAGCGGCAACATTCTCGAACCCGCTCCGACGACACCCGCAAGGGCTTGCTGACGGCTGCGCTCGAGTATTGACGGAGAAGGAGAGCTACCCACCCGTGGCTGCCCAGAAGTCAGATACAAGCACTTCCAGCAAGGACTACAACGCGTCGTCCATCACCGTCCTCGAAGGACTCGAGGCGGTACGTAAGCGTCCAGGCATGTACATCGGTTCCACCGGTGAACGCGGCCTGCACCACCTCATTTGGGAGGTCGTCGACAACTCGGTCGACGAGGCGATGGCCGGACACGCCACCAAGGTCGAGGTCACCCTCCTCGAAGACGGCGGAATCCGCGTCATCGACGACGGCCGTGGCATCCCGGTCGGCATGCACGCCTCCGGAGTACCCACCGTCGAGGTCGTGCTGACCCAGCTGCACGCCGGCGGCAAGTTCGACTCCGACTCCTACGCCGTCTCAGGTGGTCTGCACGGCGTCGGTATCTCGGTGGTCAACGCGCTCTCCACCCGGCTCGACGTCGACATCAAGGTCGACGGCTACCGGTGGCAGCAGACGTACACCGATTCCAAGCCGGGAGAGCTCGTACAGGGCGACCCGACGAAGGAGACCGGCACCACCGTCAGTTTCTGGGCTGATCCCGAGATCTTCGAGACCACCCGCTACAACTTCGAGACCGTTGCGCGTCGTCTGCAGGAAATGGCCTTCCTCAACAAGGGCCTGACCATCACGCTGACCGACGAGCGCGCCGAGGTCATCGACGACGAAGCTGCCGAGGTAGCCGAGGCTCCCAAGTCTGCTGCCGAAGAAGCCGAAGAAGCTGCTCAGGCAGCGCCGCGTAAGTCCAAGACCCGTATCTACCACTACCCCGGTGGACTCGAGGACTACGTTCGGCACATCAACAAGAGCAAGACCCCGATCCACAACTCGGTCGTGGGATTCACCGCCAAGGGCACCGGCCACGAGCTCGAGGTCGCAATGCAGTGGAACTCCGGCTACTCGGAGTCCGTGCACACCTTCGCCAACACGATCAACACCCACGAGGGTGGTACCCACGAAGAGGGCTTCCGCGCCGCACTGACCGCAACGGTCAACAAGTACGCGCTCGAAAAGAAGCTGCTCAAGGACAAGGATCCCAAGCTCACCGGTGACGACATCCGTGAAGGACTCGCGGCCATCATCTCGGTGAAGGTCGGTGAACCCCAGTTCGAGGGTCAGACCAAGACCAAGCTCGGCAACACCGAGGTCAAGTCCTTCGTGCAGAAGGCGTGCAACGAGCACCTCGCGCACTGGTTCGAGGCGAACCCCGCCGACGCGAAAACCATTGTGAACAAGGCTGTTTCGTCGGCGCAGGCCCGCGTCGCCGCGCGTAAGGCGCGTGAGCTGGTCCGTCGTAAGAGTGCGACCGACCTCGGTGGCCTGCCAGGCAAGCTCGCCGATTGCCGCTCCAACGATCCGGAGAAGTCCGAGATCTACATCGTGGAGGGCGACTCCGCAGGCGGCTCGGCCAAGTCCGGCCGAGACTCGATGTACCAGGCGATCCTCCCGCTTCGCGGAAAGATCATCAACGTCGAGAAGGCGCGTATCGATCGCGTCCTCAAGAACACCGAAGTCCAGTCGATCATCACCGCGTTCGGCACGGGCATCCACGACGAGTTCGACATCGCCAAGCTGCGCTATCACAAGATCGTGCTCATGGCCGACGCCGACGTCGACGGTCAGCACATCGCAACGCTGCTGCTCACGCTGCTGTTCCGCTTCATGCGGCCGCTCGTCGAGCACGGCAAGGTCTACCTCGCGCAGCCGCCGCTGTACAAGCTCAAGTGGCAGAAGGGTGCGCAACCGGAGTTCGCGTACTCCGACCGCGAGCGCGACGCGATGGTCAAGGCAGGCCTCGAGTCCGGCAAGAAGATCAACAAGGACGACGGCATCCAGCGCTACAAAGGCCTCGGCGAGATGAACGCCAAGGAGCTGTGGGAAACCACGATGGACCCGACGGTGCGCGTTCTGCGTCTCGTCACGCTCGACGATGCGGCTGCTGCCGACGAGCTGTTCAGCGTGCTGATGGGCGAAGACGTCGAAGCACGACGCAGCTTCATCACCCGCAATGCCCGGGACGTTCGTTTCCTCGACGTGTAGGCCTGCGGCCCTGTGAGCGGTTGCGGAGTCCCCGGACTCCTTTTCCGCGCACAGGGGCTTGCCCCCTCTTTTAAGAAAGTGAGCTCATGACCGACACCACGTTGCCACCGGACGGTCCGCAACACGACCGGATCGAACCGGTCGACATCCAGCAGGAAATGCAGAACAGCTACATCGACTACGCCATGAGCGTCATCGTCGGTCGCGCTCTGCCGGATGTCCGCGACGGACTCAAGCCGGTGCACCGCCGCGTGCTCTACGCGATGTACGACAACGGATATCGCCCAGACCGCGGATACGTGAAGTCTGCCCGACCGGTCGCCGAGACCATGGGTAACTACCACCCCCACGGCGACTCCTCGATCTACGACACGTTGGTCCGTATGGCCCAGCCGTGGTCGCTCCGTTACCCGCTCGTCGACGGTCAGGGAAACTTCGGATCCCGCGGCAACGACGGCGCAGCCGCCATGCGTTACACCGAGTGCAGGCTCACGCCGCTCGCGATGGAAATGCTGCGCGAAATCGACCACGAGACAGTCGATTTCACCCCGAACTACGACGGCAAGACGCAGGAACCGACGGTTCTGCCCAGCCGTATCCCGAACCTTCTGATCAACGGTTCCAACGGCATCGCCGTCGGTATGGCCACCAACATTCCGCCGCACAACCTGCGTGAAGTTGCCGAGGCCATCTACTGGGCGCTCGAGAACTTCGAGGCGGACGAGGAAGCCACCCTCGCGGCCGTCATGGAGCGCATCAAGGGACCCGACTTCCCGACGCACGGGCTCATCGTCGGTGGACAGGGCATCCAGGATGCCTACACCACCGGCCGTGGCTCCGTCCGTATGCGCGGCGTCGTCGAGATCGAAGAAGATGCCAAGGGCCGCACCACGATCGTCATCACCGAGCTGCCCTACCAGGTCAACCCGGACAACCTGATCACCTCCATCGCGGAGCAGGTTCGTGACGCGAAGATCGGTGGCATCTCCGACATCCACGACGAGTCCTCGGACCGCGTCGGCATGCGCATCGTCGTCACCGTCAAGCGTGACGCCGTTGCCAAGGTCGTGCTGAACAACCTTTACAAGCACACCCAGCTGCAGACCAGCTTCGGCTGCAACATGCTCTCCATCGTCGACGGAGTGCCGCGCACGCTGCGCCTCGA
This sequence comes from Rhodococcus sp. ARP2, assembly GCF_001029585.1. Classification (NCBI taxonomy): domain Bacteria; kingdom Bacillati; phylum Actinomycetota; class Actinomycetes; order Mycobacteriales; family Nocardiaceae; genus Rhodococcus; species Rhodococcus sp. ARP2. The sequence continues at coordinate 47,771 of NZ_LEKE01000109.1, forward strand.
CCAGATGATCCGTCTGTACACGACGCATCAGCTCGAGGTCATCGTTCGTCGTACCAGGTACCTGCTTCGCAAGGCACAAGAGCGCGCCCACATCCTGCGCGGTCTGGTCAAGGCCCTCGACGCTCTGGACGAGGTCATCGCCTTGATTCGTGCGTCGCAGACCGTCGACATCGCTCGCGCCGGATTGATGGAACTCCTCGACGTCGACGAGATCCAGGCCGACGCCATCCTCGGCATGCAGCTGCGTCGTCTGGCCGCCCTCGAGCGTCAGAAGATCGTCGACGAGTTGGCCGAGATCGAACTCGAAATCGCGGACCTCGAAGACATTCTGGCTCGCCCGGAGCGTCAGCGCGCGATCGTTCGTGACGAGCTCAAGGAAATCGTCGACAAGTACGGCGACGACCGTCGTACCCGCATCATCGCCGCCGACGGAGACGTCAACGACGAGGATCTGATCGCCCGCGAAGACGTCGTCGTCACGATCACCGAGACCGGTTACGCCAAGCGCACCAAGACTGATCTCTACCGATCGCAGAAGCGCGGCGGCAAGGGTGTTCAGGGTGCCGGCCTCAAGCAGGACGACATCGTCTCGCACTTCTTCGTCACCTCGACGCACGACTGGCTGCTGTTCTTCACCACGAAGGGCCGCGTCTACCGCGCGAAGGCTTACGAGCTGCCCGAGGCGAGCCGTACCGCTCGCGGTCAGCACGTTGCCAACCTCCTGGCCTTCCAGCCGGACGAGCGCATCCAGTCCGTCATCCAGATCAAGACGTACGAAGACGCGCCATACCTGGTGCTCGCCACACGCAACGGTCTGGTCAAGAAGTCCAAGCTCACCGACTTCGACTCCAACCGCAGTGGTGGCATCGTCGCCATCAACCTGCGCGGTGAAGACGAACTGGTCGGCGCTGTTCTCTGCTCCGCCGACGACGACCTGCTCCTGGTCTCGGCACAGGGCCAGTCGATCCGCTTCTCGGCCACCGACGAGGCACTGCGTCCGATGGGCCGCGCCACGTCCGGTGTCCAGGGCATGCGTTTCAACGGTGACGACGAGCTGCTCTCGCTCAACGTCGTTCGTGAAGGAACGTTCCTCCTGGTCGCCACGTCGGGCGGTTACTCCAAGCGAACCGGCATGGAGGATTACCCGGTGCAGGGTCGCGGCGGCAAGGGCGTGCTCACGATTCAGTACGACAAGAAACGTGGCACTCTGGTCGGTGCGCTCATCGTCGACGACGACGACGAGCTGTACGCGATCACCTCGGGCGGCGGTGTCATCAGGACGGCTGCCAAGCAGGTTCGTAAGGCGGGACGCCAGACCAAGGGCGTGCGTCTGATGAACCTCGGCGAAGGCGACACACTGCTCGCGATTGCGCGCAACGCCGACGAGCCCGAAGAGCTCGCTGCAGAGACCACCGACAACGCAGACAATGCCGATGGAGCTAAGGAGTCCTAGTGAGCACTCCCAACCAGCCGGGCAGTGACCAGAAGAGTGAAAGCACTTCAGGTTCGACGCCACCGAAGCCGGAGCAGGCAACTGCTCCGGCGGGGCCGCAGACCTCGAAACCTGCAGCTCCAGCGGACGGCGGACCCAAAGCTTCCGAGGCAGCTCCGGCGCCCAAGGCACCGGAGCCGTCTCGCGGCCCGTCGGATTCGGCCCAGAAACCGGCGGCTGCGGCTCCCGACGCCGCGGGTGCGGCCAAGGGTCAGGCTCCTTCCGCTCCTTCTGTGGCTCCGGCTGCGCCGGTAACCCCGGCGAAGGGTGATGGTCAGGCTCCGCCGCAACCGGTCGCCAATCAGGCTCGTGGCAGCCAGGCACCGCCGTGGCAACGGGGACCCCAGCCGTCAGGCCAGCCTCAGGGGCAGCCAGCTCAGAACCCCGCTGCTCAGAATCCGGCGTCCAAGGCCCCGGCGGGCAAGGCTCCGGCACCGCAGAATCAGGTTCCGCAAAGTCAGCCGCAGACCAACATCACGCGCCCGGCCGGCGCTGGTGCTCCTGCGGGTCGACCGGCAGCTCCTGCTGGGGGTAAGCCGCCTGCGGGTCCGCAGCGTCCTGCAGCGGCAGGCCCGGCACAGGGTGGTCCGGTACAGGGTGGTCCGGCCAAAACCCCCGCACAGGGTGGTGCGCCGAAGGGACAGCCGCAGGCGGGTCGCCCTGCTGCGGGTGCACAGACAGGTCGTCCTGCCGGCAACCCGTCGGCGCGTCCTGTCGTGACAGGAACGGCAGCTGCCGCAGCTACCGGTGGCGTCGCCGGCGCAGCGGCAGCCAAGGCTGTTGCACCCTCGGGCGCAAATCCCAAGGCTGCAAATGCCACGGTCGCCAATCCCACCGTCGCTAATCCGAAAGCAAAAGCCGCCGCGATCGACGGGCCGACTCGGCACATCGATCGCAAGGATCTGCCGAAGGACATGCCTGACCTCTCCGAGGCCAAGCATCCGTTGCCTGCTGCGGTGAAGGGTGAGAAAACTCACGCCGTATCGGCTTCGGTCGTGGACGGTGCGCCACTGCGCGCAACGGTCCAGATCCGTCGTATCGACCCGTGGTCCACGCTCAAGATCACGTCCGTGATCTCGGTATCGCTGTTCTTCGTATGGATGGTGGCCGTCGGACTGCTCTACGTCGTTCTCGACGGCATGGGCGTCTGGGATCGCCTGAACAACGCGTTCACCGACATCGTTGCCGACGGCGGCTCCGACGGTCTGGTGACGGCCGGCCAGGTGTTCGGCTACGCCGCGCTGATCGGTATCGCGAACATGGTGCTTTTCACGGCACTCGTCACGATCGGATCGTTCATCTATAACCTCTGCAGCGACCTGGTTGGCGGCGTCGAGGTAACTCTCGCCGACCGCGACTGACCTGCGAAAACATTGCTCCGCCGGGCCCGTTTTGGTGTCAGCGGCCCGGTGGGGTAATCTTTGGAATCGGTTCAGGGGCCTATAGCTCAGGTGGTTAGAGCGCTTTACTGATAATGAAGAGGTCGGAGGTTCAAGTCCTCCTAGGCCCACTCCCATGTGCCGAAGAAGGGTTGCTGGAATGAAGGTTTTCCTGCTTGTCGGGGCCGGAATTCTGGTAGCTCTCGGGGTCACCAAGCTGATCAAAAGTCAGCGCGGAGACAAGGTTTGGCACGATTTGGAAACAGGATAGAACCTAGGTACTCTGACTCCGGTCAGAAAACCGAACGGGGCCTTAGCTCAGTTGGTAGAGCGCTGCCTTTGCAAGGCAGATGTCAGGAGTTCGAATCTCCTAGGCTCCACAGTAAGAAGACACCCTCCCGGGATCCGGGAGGGTGTTTTTTGTATGCCGATGTGCCGATGTCCGGCCAGCCGGTGTCCGACTCGTGGCCCTCTCCCTTTTGAGCGAACGGCACTTTCGGCGCACTGAAGGCGATGAACATGCCGTTCGCTCGGAGTGGGGTGGCCAGAACAGCGCCCACTATGGACCGTTCGTCCCGAATTCTCCGGAAAGTCTAGTGGTCATAACCAGCCGGGCGTAGCGTGAGGAGAACCCAATTTCAGGAGGTTCGTAGTGCTTCACAACGACATTCCCAGCCACGGTGAAATTGCCGCACTCGCGGAGGTGGAAGGGCCCACCTGCATCACCATCGTGACTCCGACTGAAGATGCGCCGCAGGATCATGACAAAGCGCGCATCGCCTTCAAGGACCAGGTCCGCTCGACGCTCGCATCGGTGGAGGATCCGGCCGAGCGCAAGCTGTTCGAGGCCGAATACGCAGAGCTCGACGACGACGACGATTTCTGGCGCTTCCAGTCGCGCTCATTGGTCACGTACGCGACGCCGGAGCGTCTGGTGACCTTCCGCCTCCCCAACCGTCTGCAGGCGCTCGAAACGGTCAGCGATCGGTTTCATCTCAAGCCACTGCTCCGTTCGGTGACCTTCCCCCAGACGGCGTTTGTTCTCGCTCTCGCCGAAGGTTCGGTGCGATTGATCGAGATCGCCGCCGATCAGCCGGCCGACGAGGTTCGTGTTCAGGGAATGCCGAAGAACGCTGCGGATCACGCTGGCAAGTCGTCGATCAACAGTCGCACCGAGGCGGGTCGGCTCTCGGGTTCGGACAGCCGAAAGCTGCGCGTCAATCAGTACGCTCGCGCAGTCGATCACGAGGTCCGTGGTGTCCTCGCCGGCCGCGACGTCCCCTTGATCCTGGCCGCTGCGGAACCCATCGCATCGGTGTATCGCTCCGTGAATTCGTACCGCCACCTGGTCGACAAAACCGTCGAGGGAAACCCGGAAGCCTTGTCGACGCAGGAGGTGGCGGACGGTTCGCGTCCGGCGCTCGACGATTTCCACGCCGAGCAGTTGGCGGCGGTGCGGGACACCTTCAATGTGCGCACGGAACAAGGTCGCACTCAAACCGACGTCGCCGACGTGGCAACGGCCGCGACGTACGGACAGGTCGACACCGTTTTCATCGACATCGATTCCGTTGTACCCGGAAGTCTCGATCCCCAGACGGGCGCTCTCACGACCGGTGAGTCGACCAACGGAAGTACATACGGGGTCGTCGACGAGATCGCTCGTCGTGCGCTCCTGACGGGTGCTCGGGTCCTCGCTGTTCGCGCCGAGGACATTCCGGGCGGCGGCGCAGTTGCCGCGATTTTGCGCTTCGCCCCGTAAACAGACTGGACGCGTGTGCGCTTCGTGACCTGATTCGGGCACGGGGCGCATACGATTCCGGCATGAAACGTGTGTGGGAACGGCTGCGCCTCTACTGCAAGACGCTGCACCCGGTCGGGCTTGCCTTTGCTCTGGTCTTCTTCACCTGGTCGATGAGTCCTTCCCTGTTGCCGCGCGCGTGGTACTTGCAGGGCGTTGCGACGGGCATCTCGCTCGCGATGGGATACGGCGTCGGCGTGACGGTTGCCTGGATGATCCGCAAGTGCGGCGTCGAACCGCAGTGGTCGGATCGCACCAAGAAGATCGGCTGGCGAGTCTTGTTGGCCGCGGCCGTCATTCTGGTTCCGACGTTCTTGGTCCTCGGTTCGTGGTGGCAGCAGATCGTTCGCGATCTTGTCGAAGCTCCTCGCACCAATCAGGCGAATTACCTTCTGGTGCTGCTGATTTCGCTCGGAATCTGGTTCATCCTGCTCGAGGCAGGCCGTGGTCTTCGTTTCACCACCAACAAGCTCACCGCCGTCGCACTTCGGTTCGTTCCCCTCGAAGCGGCGAAGGTCGGCAGCTTGATCGTCATCTTCGCCATCGGCATCTTCATCGTGAACGGTGCGCTGTACAACGGGTTGATTGCCTTCGCGAACTGGAGTTTCTCCGGTGCGGATCATGAAACACCGGACGGCATCGAACAACCCTTGATCGCTGAGCGCAGTGGTTCACCGATGTCCGCCGAAGCCTGGGATTCGCTCGGCCAGGAGGGGCGCACCTTCATGGGCAGCGGTCCCACCGCGGCCGAGATCACCGCGTTGACCGGACGTGAAGCGAAGCAACCGATCCGGGTGTACGCCGGACGCGAATCCTCGGACTCGATCAACGGTGTCGCACAGCGGGTCGTCGACGAGTTGGAGCGCACCGGCGGATTCGACCGCGGAACCCTCGCAGTTGTCACGACCACCGGCCGCGGTTGGGTGAACGAGGACGTCGCGTCGGCGTTCGAGTACGTCGAGGGCGGGGACACGGCGATCGCGTCGATGCAGTACTCGTTCCTTCCGAGTCCGTTGGCCTTCATCGCCGACCGTGAGACGCCGATGATTGCCGGTCGCGCACTCTTCAACGCGGTGTACGCCAAGTGGATCGACCTGCCCGTGGAGACGCGGCCCGAGCTGGTTGTCTTCGGTGAGAGCCTCGGCTCCTACGGTGGCCAGGCCGCATTTGCCGGCGCTCAGGACATGATGACGCGCGTCGACGGCGCACTGTGGGTCGGAACCCCCAACTTCACTGCTCAGTGGCAGGAAATCACGGACAGCCGCGACTCGGGCTCACCGGAGATCCTGCCGGTGATCGACGGTGGCCAGGCAATTCGGTTTGCCGGTGATCCGGAAGATCTGGAGCTGAAGTCCGACTGGGACGACGATCGCATCGTGTACTGGCAGCACGCCAGCGACCCGATCACATGGTGGTCCTTCGACCTGCTGCTCAACAAGCCGGATTGGCTCAAGGAACCGCTGGGTCGCGACGTGGATCCGGGAATGACGTGGGTACCTCTCGTGACCTTCTGGCAGGTAACCCTCGACATGGTCTTCTCGGCTGACGTCCCGTCCGGGCACGGTCACAATTACGGCGAGGATGCAGCGGACATGTGGGCCAAGATCCTGCACCCCGAGGCCTGGACCTCGGCTGATACCGACAAGCTTCGTTCGCTGCTGACCTCCAATCTGGAGCCCACGAAGTAGTCGTAAACGGTTGTAAGTCAGCCTGTTAAGGCGAAAACCTCACGAAAAAGTGTTACGTGAGGTATGTGTTACTCTGCGTTCGCTGTGTGCCAAGCCACAGCGCAGGCGAGCGTGGGGAGATCGAAACGTGAAGAGCAGAGCATGGTGGGCGGCCGGGGTTTCCGTCGCGGCACTGGTCATGGGTGCTGTGACGGCCCCTGCCGCAATGGCGGACCCGGCGGATTTCTACACGCCGCCGTCGGAGCTTCCGGCAGGTGCCAACGGAGATCTCATCAAGAGTGAGCCGTCACCACTGCTGCTGAGCGTGCCCGGATCGAACGGTGCGTGGCCGGCAACCGCCACCAAGATCATGTACCGAAGCGAGGACGCCAAGGGTGCTCCCGTTGCCGTGACGGGGACCTACCTCGAACCGTCGAACCCGTGGACCGGGCAGGGGGCGCGTCCACTGGTTGCCGCAGCGGTAGGAACGCATGGGCAGGGCGATCAATGCGCTCCGTCCAAACTGTTCAACACCGGTATCGAGTACCAGTTCCCGACGGACGTCATGGTCGGCTACGAGTCCATCTGGGTGAACACGTTGCTGCTCAACGGCATTGCCGTCGTAGTCACCGATTACGAGGGCCTCGGAACTCCTGGCGATCACACCTACGTCAACCGCGAAGCCGAAGCGCACGCGGTTCTGGACTCGGTGCGTGCCGCTCAGCAGCTCCCGAACACGGGCATTCCCGCCGACGGCCCCGTCGGACTGTGGGGTTACTCGCAAGGTGGTGGAGCTGCCGCTGCCGCAACGGAATTGAAGCCGTCGTATGCTCCCGAGCTTGACCTCAAGGGCACGTACGCAGGTGCACCGCCCGCCGATCTGGCGGCGACGCTGCAGCAGGTCGACGGCACGTTCCTCACCGGAGTGATCGGCTACGCGCTCAACGGGATCCTTGCGCAGTACCCCGAGGTTCAGCCGCTGCTCGACGCCGAGATCAACGATCGCGGCCGACAGATGTTGGCCGCCACCAAGAACCAGTGCGTCGCCGAAAGTGGATTGCAGTTCGGCTTCCAGCAGTCGTCGAGCTTCACCAATTCCGGTGAATCACTCTCCGCAGTTCTGGCGCGTCTACCCATGGCGCAGGCGATCCTCGACGAGCAGAAGATCGGCAAGCTGACGCCGGAGTCGCCCGTGCTCATTCAGCATGGCCGCTCCGATGACATCGTTCCGTTCGGTCAGGGACAGCAACTGGCGCGAGACTGGTGCGGCAAGGGCGCGGCGGTGCAGTTCTCCGTCAACGAACTGCCCCCGATCATTCCGGGCATGGCAATCAATCATGCGACGCCGTACCTGGTGGGTACACCCGAATCCGTCGGGTACATGATCGATCGCTTCAACAACGTCCCGGCACCGTCCAACTGCTGAACGTGAACATCGAAAAGCCCCGGAACACAATCTGTTCCGGGGCTTTTCGTGTGTCGACTAAGCGGTCTTCTCGGCCGAGTTCTCTTCGAGCCGAGGGGGTGCGGAAGCGACCGGCGGATGCTCGCGTCGGCGGCTCTTGAAGAACACCGCGCCACCGATCACCGCAACACCGGCGATGACGAACACGGCGACGCGCTTGCGGCCGCGAGGCTTCTCGGTGCGTTCCGCGGACTTCGTGGGGATAGCCTTTGCGCGCTCGACGCCCTTCTTGGCGAGGACTTTGCCCTGACGACCCAGGAACAACCCGACCTGCCCGGCGCCGCGAGCGACCGATGTGGCGACCACCGCGGCGATACGGCGAGCGTTGTCGGCTGCCTCGGACTCCTTGATACGAGCCGCTGTCTCTTCGAGGTAGGCGGCAGTCTCGTCGAAGGTGTCCTCGACGCGGGCGCGCGCGTGATCGAAGGTGTCGGGCAACTGCGTGCTGAGGGACTCGGTCACTCGTGTCATGACTTCACTGTGCCATAACAGTGAGGCGGGGACAGGGAGAGTTTTGCGGGGCGACATCCGCGAGAACGCCGGCAATGGCACGATGGTGGTGTGACTTCAACTCATCAGACCGCAACCGCAACGCTGCACACGAACCGCGGCGACATCAAGATCGCTCTGTTCGGCAACCATGCGCCGAAGACCGTCGAGAACTTCGTCGGCCTCGCCGACGGCTCGAAGGAGTACACCACCGCAAACGCCGCCGGCACCAAGACCGGCCCGTTCTACGACGGTGCCATCTTCCACCGCGTCATCGACGGCTTCATGATCCAGGGTGGCGACCCCACCGGAACCGGCACCGGCGGCCCGGGCTACAAGTTCGGTGACGAGTTCCACCCGGAACTGCAGTTCGACCGCTCCTACCTGCTGGCCATGGCCAACGCAGGCCCGGGAACCAACGGCTCGCAGTTCTTCATCACCACCGGCCCGACGCCGCACCTGAACCGTCGCCACACCATCTTCGGTGAGGTTCTCGACGACGATTCCAAGAAGGTTGTCGACGCTATCTCCTCCACCGCCGTCGATCGTGGCGATCGTCCGGTCGAGCCCGTCGTGATCAACAGCATCACCATCTCCTGAACAGGTAAAACAAGCAGATGACGAACCCCGGTTGGGGCGGCGGTGCGAGTGAGGGCATCCCGCCCCAACCGCGGTGCGTCCGCCATCCAGATCGACCCACCGCACTTTCCTGCAATCGTTGTGGACGTCCGGCGTGCCCGGACTGCCTCCGCGAGGCGGCGGTGGGATACCAATGTGTTGACTGTGTAGCTGCCGGCCAACGCGATGTCCGCCCCGTTCGGGGCGTCGCCGGAAACACCGTGAGCCCCGCCCGCGCGGTCCCGATCGTGACGTACACCTTGATGGGGCTCAACGTCCTGGCGTTCCTCGCCACCTTCGCGCAGTCGCGAAGCATCATGAACAATCAGGTCGGCTCGTCGATCTTCGCGAACTGGGCACTCAATCCGGGTCTGGTCGCCAGCGGTGACTGGTTCCGGCTCATCGGCTCCGGGTTCTTGCACTTCGGCATCTTGCACCTCGCGGTCAACATGTACGCCCTCTACATCCTGGGGCGCGACACCGAAATCGTGATGGGCCGCTCCCGGTACATCGGCATCTACCTGGTTTCGCTCCTCGGCGGTTCCGCCTCGGTGATGGCGTTCCAGCCGGTGTTCTCCTCGCTCACGGCCCTGTCCTGGACCGCTGGAGCGTCGGGTGCAATCTTCGGCATCATGGGCGCACAGGCCGTCCTTCTACTGCGTTTGCGTCGAAGCCCGGTCCCGATCATCTCGGTGATCGCGATCAATGTGATCATCAGCATTTCGCTGCCCGGGATCTCGTTCTGGGGTCACGCGGGAGGTCTGGTGGCAGGTGCTGCAACGGCCGCTGCATTCCTGTACGCCCCACAGTGGTTGGGCGCCGGTGAGAACCGCGTGAAAGCAGTGCGGATCGGCTGGATCGCTTTTGGTGCCGTCACTGTGGTGACGTTGGGAGTCATCGTGCTCCGCGTCGTCCAACTGCGCGAACAGCTGGGAATCAGTTAGCAAGAATCCTAGGACCCAGCCGTTCTATGGATCAGCCGCCGATGATGGACTCGCACGCGAACGTGATCTCGAAGCTCGAGGTCTCCGTCGGGTCGCCCTTGTCCCGGGCGCCGATTCCCTCGCCCGTCACCACGAAGGTATTGCCGTCCTGCTTGGCACTGGCAGATCCGCCAGGCAGTCCCGGTGCGAATCCGGCGGTGTACGGCAGACCGTTCGATCCACCCTCGCTTCCGGCGATTCCAGCAGTCTGAACCGTGCCGGATTCATCGATGATGGCTGTGACGGTCAACATGCCGTAGGTGGCATTTTCCGCGTCGAGAAGTGTCATAACTGTCGTGCCGCCGTCCTTTGCGCACTTCGTCTCGAATTTGGCGTCGAGCGTCTTCCCTCCGACGGTGGCCGAGGATGTAGCGGACGAGGCGCCGGCAGCGCTCTTGTCGGAGTCGGTCTTGTCGGAGTCGCTGCCGCAGGCGGAGGCGAATAGTGCGACCGCCGCGATGGTGGCAGCGACTGCGGTGGAGGACCGGCGGGTCATCGTGGTCCGAACCATCTTCGTCATGTTCTGTCCTTCAAGTCACGCGGTGCGTCCGCACTTGCTCTGGCTATTTCGCCGATAACACTAGCCAGTGACTCGGTGCTCTTAGCGCTAAACCCCCAGCTCAGGCGGGTTTGTCGCCTTCGACTGTTCAGGGACGTTCGTCAGACTGCTGCGGGTCATTCGCCGGATCGTTGGGAGTAAACGCACATGCAGGGACGGCTTCTGTAGAGATTGTCCACATAGGTTGGGCTCGGTGGTGCTTCTACTGTGGCTTGAGTCACTTCGTAGATAGCACCGCTGACCTTTTTCGAGGAGTACCCCTGCCATGACCTCCACCGATAGCACCACCACTGACGGTGGGGTTGCGCCGAGCGAGATCGAATCTCGCGTGGTGAAGAAGGTAGCGCGCCGGCTGATTCCCTTCCTGATCCTGCTCTATTTCGTGAACTATCTGGATCGTACGAACATCGCCTTCGCGAAGCTCACCATGAGCGCCGACCTCGGGATGACCGAGACGATGTTCGGCCTCGCCTCCGGACTCTTCTTTGTCGGCTATCTGCTGTTCGAGGTGCCGAGCAACCTGGCCCTGCACCGCTTCGGCGCCCGGCTGTGGATCGCGCGCATCATGCTCACCTGGGGCATCCTCGCCGCTGCGCTGGCATTCGTGCCCAACGTGGGCAGCCTCTATTTCCTCCGCATTCTGCTGGGAATCGCCGAGGCCGGCTTCTTCCCCGGAGTTCTTCTCTACCTGACCTTCTGGTTCCCGAAGAAGTACCGCGTACGCCTGATGGGCTTGTTCCTGCTGACGCTTCCGCTCTCGTCGGCGCTCGGTGCCCCGCTCTCGGCTGCCATCATCCAGTACGGCGACGGCCTGTTCGGGTTGGCCGGATGGCGCGTGATGTACCTGATCGAGGGTCTGCCCGCCGTGATCTTGGCGTTTGTCGTCTGGTTCTACCTCACCGACCGTCCCGCCGACGCGAAGTGGTTGACCCTCGAGGAGCGCACCTGGCTGATGAAGTCCATGGCCGACGAGGAGAAAGAACTCGGCGACGCCGGTCACCAGTCCGCCGGCAAGACCCTGCGCGATCCCCGCGTCATCGGTTTCGGTCTGGTCTACTTCGGAATCACCTACGGCCTTTACGCTTTGAGCTTCTTCCTGCCCAGCATCGTCGCAGGATTCAAGCAGACGTTCAACACCGATTTCTCGCTCGTCGAGACAGGCCTGATCGTGGCCGTCCCCTACGCGATCGGCGCTGTCGCGATGGTGCTGTGGAGCCGCCATTCCGACAAGACCGGTGAACGAATGTGGCACGTCGCTGCGCCGACGCTCCTGGGCGCGGTATCCATTCCGATTGCGCTGTATCTGGATTCGCCGTTCACCGTCATGATCGCGGTCTCGCTCACCGCTGTCGGTGTCCTCTGTGCGCTCCCCGTCTTCTGGTACCTGCCCACCACGTTCCTGACGGGTGCCAGCGCGGCCGCGGGTATCGCCATGATCAACTCGATCGGCAATGCGTCGGGCTTCGGTGCTCCGTACATCACCGGCTGGCTCACCGATGTGACCGGAAATGCCAAGGCAGGCCTGTGGGTGGTGGGCGCCGTGATGCTCTGTGCCGCAATTCTTGTGGTGGCACTGGCCAAGCGATCGAGCAAGCCCGCTCAGATCTGACCGAGTTTCCCCGCACTGGCACGCAGCCGGATCAGGAGCGCGAGATCGAGCGCCTGGTCCGGCTGACGCCACTGTGTGCCGATCAACCGGTCGATCGATTCGAGGCGTTGATACAGAGTGTTGGCGTGAATCGCGAGCGCGGCGGCGGTCGCAGAATGCTTGCAATTGTGTGACAGGTACGACGCGAGGGTGTCCAAGAGCGGAACGCCGCGTCGTTGCTCCTCCTCGAGGAGAGGACCGAGGGACCGCAGCGTCAGCGATTCGAGTTCTTCGCGTCCGGTGCGGCTGAGGAGAATTCGATAAATGCCGAGGGAACTTGCCGGTTCCACGTGGGAGGCCCGCCCGAGAGTCTCGAGGACGTCGACGGTGTGTTGTGCCTCGACATAGGCTCGCGCCAGACCTTCCGCTCCCACCGCAGGATCGGCGATTCCCACTGTCGGGTTCTCCGCCGGCTGCACCCACGCCGCCGCAACCTCTACTGGTGACATTCCCGGAATCAGAGCGATGACCCGTGAACCATGCTCGGCAACAACAGTTCCTGACGGGAATGCAATTTCCTCGATACTGCGACGCGTACGGTCTACGGCGTCGGCCGGGCGGGCCACCACGACGGTGTACGAGCGGTCGGGGTTGAGTCCAGCCAGGCGGAACTGACCAGTGACTTCGGCCGGCGTCGGCGCAGGCCTGGTGATCAGATCGACCAGAAATGCGTCGCGTGCTCGGCGAGTGGCTTCCCTGGCCGCCCGTTCGCCTACCAGGGCAAGCGCAATGGCCGGGGCTGACCTTTCGAGTGCCAACCTCATGGCGGCGGTGGGTTCCTGGCGTGCGAGAAGGAACAGAATTCCGAGCTGGTCACCGGCACTGCGTACTTCGGTGGCGAACAGGAACTGCTCACCGACGATGAGCGTCACCTCCTGCTCGCGTCGGTCAGCGGCAAGGATGTCGAAGACCCGGTTGACGCTCTCGCTCACCCGTTGCAGTCCTGGTGGGATCTCGGATGTTCCGGTCACGAAGAACACCGGTGAACCCGTCGACGCGGAGGTTTCTTCCACGAGTTCGCGAACACCGCCGCCGCGCAGGACAACTTGTGTGAGCGATCGGTCCCAGGTCAGTGTCTGTTCGAGAAGTGCTGTGCGCTCGGCAAGTTCGGTATTCGCTGCATTCACTTCTGCAACCGTCGCGCGATATCGTTCGAGAGAGCGGGCATTCTCGATCGCCACCGAGGCATGAGCTGCGAGAGCGGACAGCAACGCAACTTCCTCGTTGCCGAATCGGCGCTCCTGACGCTTGCACGCGCAGAGTGCACCCAGGATCTTGCCGTTCAATGTCAGCGGCACTGCCAACAAACCGCGCATGTTCTCGGCTCGCGCTGCGTCGTCGGCGGGTCCGATATGTGCAAACGAGGGATCGTTGCGGTAGTCGGGAGACCAAGCAGGAGAGGAGTTCTCGACCACGCGACCGATGAGGCCTTCACGGAACGGAACCGTCAGGCCGAGCAGTTGCGACGTATACGCCCCGCTCGTGACTTCGATGATCAAGATGTCGTCGTGAATGAGAGCAAGGTACGAAAGGTCTACGCCGAGTAGCCGTTTGGCCTGATCCACGATCTCCTGCAGAAGGGCGTGGTGATCGTGCATCGTGGTCAGCAGTGACGCGATGTCGTTGAGCGCGCCCAGTTCGGTGGCACGTTGTCGGCGCTGAGCCAGGAGACTACGCAGTTGGAGTGCGGATCGGGCTTCTCGCTCGATCTCGGCTGCGACCTCGGGGCCTGACCCGGCGGCCAACTGATCGCGGTGTTCGATCAGTTCCTCGGTGGATGCCTCGGCCAGGAGAAGCTGTAGCCAGTTCTCGTGCATCCGCACCCCCTTGTCAGGCCAACTTGTCAGGCCAACGATGAGTATGGAGAGAATGTCCATACGGTTTCCGGTTTCTCGGAGTAAATCTACATGGGGTGGTGTAGCCGCCGTCACTATCGTGGAGGCATGACACTCCTCGAGGCGCTCGGCTCGCAGATCGATGCGGATCGACTGATCACCGACCCCGACATCATGGCGAGCTACATCCACGACGACGCCGAGTGGGCTCCCTACGAGATGCCCGTCGCCGTGGTCCGCCCGCGTACAGCCGAGCAGGTACAGACAGTTGTGCAGGCGTGCATCGCCCACGGTGCGCCCGTCGTCACGCGCGGCGCAGGCACCGGTCTGTCGGGTGGAGCCAACGCAGTCGCCGGCGGCGTCGTGATCGCCTTCGACGCGATGAACGCCATCAAGGAGATCAACACCCTCGAGCGTTTGGCCGTGGTCGAACCCGGAGTGGTCAACGATCACCTCCGCGACGCGTGCGCCGAGCACGGCCTCTGGTATCCGCCCGATCCGGCGAGCGCACCCTGGTCGACGATCGGCGGCAACGTCGCGACCAATGCCGGGGGCCTGTGTTGCGTCAAGTACGGCGTCACCAAGGACTACGTGCTGGGCATGCAGGTGGTTACCGGAACCGGTGAGCTGGTTCGGCTCGGGCGTCGAACTGCCAAGGGAGTGGCTGGGTTTGATCTCTCCGCGCTCATGGTCGGCTCCGAAGGCACTCTCGGGGTGATCACCGAGGTAACCGTCAAGCTACGTCCTCAGCGCGATCCCGAGCGCACCATCGTCGGATACTTCGACTCCATCGTTGCTGCGGGCAAGGCAGTCGAAGCCGTCGCGGCAGACGGTCTCACGCCGTCGGCCCTCGAGTTGATCGATCGACAGTGCCTGCTTGCCGTCGACGCCTGGAAGAACATGGGCCTCTCGGCCGACGCCGAGGTGGTCCTGCTCGGCCGCATCGACACACCTGGTGAGATCGGCGACGCCGAAGCCGAGCGAATGTTGGCCTGTTTCAACCGTTCCGGGGCAACCTGGAGTGCCAGATCCACCGACCAGGAGGAAGCCGACGCCCTGTTCTCCGCCCGGCGTCTGGCGTACCCCGCCCTCGAGCGGCTCGGCCCGGTGCTCACCGAGGACATCTGTGTCCCCAAGGCAGCGGTCCCGGAGATGCTGGCACGGATCGAGGCCATCTCGGCCCGGCACGACACGCACATCGCGAACATCGCGCACGCGGGTGACGGCAACCTGCATCCGCTGCTGATCACGCCACACGACGACGAAGCGGCGCGGAGGCGTGCTCAGGCGGCTTTTGCCGAGATCATCGACAATGCCCTCGAGTTGGGCGGAACCGTCACCGGTGAACACGGCGTCGGCCTACTGAAAATGGGTGGCCTGGCGCAAGAACTGTCACCGGCAGTCGTCGCGATGCATCATGCAATCAAGGGCGCACTCGACCCTCACGGAATCATGAACCCGGGCAAGGTGATTTGAAAGGCTGGGTGATCTGAAAGGCTGGCTCCGTAACCGAATCGGTTTCCGGGGTTACGCCGTCGAAATGACGAGTTCCTACGCTCGAGTTGAACCGTTTGGCGAACTCGACGTATGGAGTGATGAATGTTCTCTTCCGATTTGACGCTGGCAAGTGTTGTTCCGCGGCGCGTGGAGACGGTCGAGGCCGTCCGGGCGGCAATCGCGCTGGACGGCGCCGCGGTCTTCGGTGGGCTGCACACCGAGGAAGATGCCATTGCGTTCGCGTCGAAGTTGCTCGGTGAGAAGTGCATTCGCGTCGGCCGCCAGTTCGAGGCGAGCGCCAAAAGTCAGGATGCCGAAGCCGCTGTCGTCGACACCCAACCGGTGGACGAACGCGGGCGCAAGCGCTCGTTCGGTATCTCCGGCGAGCGGATGACCGCCCACAACGACGGTTTTGCTTTCGGCGATTACGCTCCCGATTACCTGTTTCTGTGGTGCAAGCGCCCGGCGTACCCGAGTGGGGGCGACTCGTTTCTCATCGACGCGGTCAAACTGACGCGATTGCTCGCCTTCGATCCCGCAACAGCGGAGCTGGCCGAATTCTGTTGGAGCACAGACATCGACCATTCGGAACCGAACTTCCCGCAGAACGCATTTGCGCCGATCGCCCGGACGGTGCCGAGTGGACGCAACCAGGTTCGGTACCACCCGTACCTCGCGCCGATCGCCGGTGAATCGGAAGAAGCGCAGTGGCCGCTGGTGAAGCAGTGGAGTGAGGCCGTGATTCACGTGCGAGACAGCGGGCCGATGTTCCGTGCCGAAGCCGGCGAGATGATCTGCATCGACAACTACCGGGTGCTTCACGGCCGCGACGGGTACACCGACCCCGGCCGCGAGCTGTACTCGATCTGGGGATGGTCGAGCGACGCCGTCGCGGTGCCGCAGCAGGCTCTCGACATCGTGCAGCCGGACCTCGCGGCACTGGCCATGTAACCCGCGCTTACTTCTCGGGCGGCACCAAACCGTGGACGGTAAGCACGTCCAGGACGTCCTCCGGCGTCGTACCGAGATCCCAGCGTCCGAAGATCAACAGCTTCTCCGTGTCGGTGGGCCGGTCGACGATGTCGATCTCGAGCATCGGGACGCGTCGACCCAGACGCGGGTAGCGGACGAGACGCACGCGGTCGATCTGTTCGCGGGTGAACGTGTGCCGGGCGCGCAGTCGCTGTACCGCGATCGACTTTGTTCCCGCCTCTTCGATCACTGCCAGGCGGGGGCGCTGACGCAGGGCGAGGCCGCCCATCACGAACAGCCCGATCACCGCGAGGGCGAGCAGGAAGCGTCCGGCAGGCTCCGTGGGCGCGATTATCGAGGCGATCGCGAGGGCAATTCCGCCGCCGAACATCGCGTAGACAACACCCATCGGAGTGGCCCACGAGACGACCTCGGTGGCGTTGTCACGAGGCTGTGGATGAAATTCATCCTCGAGCATGTGGATAACTTCCTAGGTTGTCCACAGGAGTTATCCACAATGGGGATGAATGACACCCATGTAATTGAGAGACGGTCACGATTCGAGCCGAATCAGATAATCGCTGGTCAGCGCCATCTCATGGTCATCACAAGGCCCACAACCATGAAGCCGAAGCCGACGAGGAAGTTATAGTTTCCCAAGTCGTTCATCCACGTGATCGAATCCGCGGCCAAGTAGTACACAATCAACCACGCCAGGCCGAGAAGCATGAATCCGAGCATCACGGAGACGTACAACGTGCTCGACGGACCCATCTTCACCTTCACCGGAGTGCGGTTTGCTGGGTTGACTGTGTAGTCGTTCTTCTTACGGACCTTCGACTTGGGCATGGCGTCCTCGCTCTACGGTGTGACCTGCATGTGTTACCTACACGCTAACGTAGCTGTGTCCAGTTGGTCACCGGCCGACCTGCACAATCCGGGAGGAGCCACGTGTCTTCGGGTGAATCTTCACGAACCGTCTGGCACATCGGTGTTCTTGCCGTCTGCCTGGTAGCCGGTCTGATGGTCGCTACGGCGCAGAGATCCGCCGAGGAAAATCAGCTTCAGGTCACCGAAAGCACCAGGCTCTCCGATCTGGTCCGCAGTGCACAGGCCAACGCCGAAAAAGTTTCGGCCGACCGGGACGAACTTGCCGCTCAGCTCGATTCGTTGCAGGAAGACGCCGCTCGGTCCGACGCCGGCGTGGCCGCCGCTCTCGGTGACATCAAGAACATCTCCGCCGACGCGGGACTGACGGAGATGACCGGCCCCGGCGTCGTGGTCACCATGACGGACGCCCCGCGCAACGCCGAAGGCAAGTATCCGGTCGACGCCACCCCGGACGACCTCGTCGTGCATCAGCAGGACGTCCAGAGCGTGCTGAACGCACTGTGGGCCGGCGGGGCCGAAGCGGTGGGCATGCAGGACCAACGGATCATCAGTACGTCGGCGCCGCGGTGCATCGGAAACACCCTCCTTCTTCACGGCCGTACCTACAGTCCGCCGTACGTGATGAGCGCGATCGGCGATGTTGCGCGCCTCGAGGCGGCACTCGCTGCCGAACCGGGCATTCGGATCTACAAGCAGTACGCGACCCGCTTCGGCCTCGGGTACACGCAGGCGACACCGTCGCAGATCACGGTCCCCGCCTATACCGGCGGATAGCACGGGCGTTTACCCTGCTCTCATGAGGATTCTCGTCGTCGACAACTACGACAGCTTTGTGTTCAACCTGGTGCAGTACCTCGGCCAGCTCGGAACCGAAGCCGTGGTCTGGCGCAACGACGATCCACAACTGACAGCAGACCTCGAGGGTGCAGTAGCGCAGTTCGACGGCATTCTCCTGAGCCCTGGCCCCGGAACTCCGCAGCGCGCGGGAGCGACGATGGATCTGGTGAAGGTCTGCGCCGACACCAAGACCCCGCTGCTCGGCGTCTGCCTCGGACATCAGGCGATCGGTGCGGCTTTCGGCGGAACCGTCGACCGTGCGCCCGAACTGCTTCACGGCAAGACGAGTCTGGTTCACCACAAGGACGTCGGCGTCCTGGCCGGGCTGCCCGATCCGTTCACCGCTACCCGCTACCACTCGCTGACGGTTCTCGAGGACACCATTCCCGAGGAACTCGAGGTGACCGCACACACCGAGAGCGGCGTCGTGATGGCGATGCGTCACCGCGAACTGCCGATTCACGGCGTCCAGTTCCACCCCGAGTCCGTTCTCACTCAAGGTGGGCACCGGATGCTCGCGAACTGGCTCGCAGTCTGCGGTGAGGCGCCCCCGGAAGGGCTCGTCGCAGCCCTCGAGGCCGAGGTCGCGTCGGCGCTCGGCGGCGCATTGCCCGCAATTCTCTGACACCTGTCCACAAAAAAGTGCCTCCCGGAAATCTCCGGGAGGCACTTTTTCACTTTGCTAGCGGCCGGGGATTCCGAGCGCTCCGACGCTGACGGTGATGACCGCGTCCTTGGAGATCTCCGAGCCCGGAGGCTGCGTCTGCGAGACGATCTTGCCCACCATTTCCGGGGTGAGCGTCGTGCTCTGGTTCTGCACCAGCTGCGATGCAGTTCCCGCCCAGCCGGCTGCGCGAAGCGTGGTCAACGCCTCGGACACCGTCTTGTTGGTCAGATCAGGCATCGCGACCTGGTTGCCGTTGGACACCCGCAGCGTCACGGTCGAACCCTTGGTGGCCGACGTGCCGCCGGTCGGGTCGGTCGAAACGACCTGTCCCTTCGGCAGTCCCGAATCGATCTCCGTGATCTGGACGACGAACCCGGCACCTTCGATGTTGGGCCTCGCCACCTCTTCACGCTGACCGGTCACATCCGGGACCCGAACCTGCTCCGGACCGGTGCCGACAGTGATCGAGACCGCGGAATCGAGAACAACCGACACTCCGACGGCCGGATCCTGATTGACGATCTTGTCGACCTCGGCAATGGTCGACGCGGCCTTGCCGATTGTCGGATCGAGTCGGAGTCCGACGGAGTTGAGCTTCTTCTCGGCGTCGTCCTGGCTCAGCCCGGTCAGGCGCGGGATCGCGACCTGCTCGGGGCCGGTGGACACGTCGATGGTGACGGTGCTGCCCTTCTCGATGCGCACCCCGGCAACCGGACGCGTCGTGATGACGTTTCCGGCGGCGATCACCTTGTCCGTCTTCTGCTGACGCTCCACCTGGAATCCGGCGTTGGTCAGCGTCGCCTCGGCGACGTCGGCGGGCTGGTTGGTCAGGTCACCCGGAACGGTCACCATCTCGACCTTCGGCGAGTTCACCCGGATCAGGAAGAACGTCACCAGACCGATCACCAGAAGTGCCGCGATGCCCATCAGGGCGTAGCGTCCGCCCTTCTTCTTGGCAGGCGGCTCGGCGGCGCGAGTTGTCCGCGTAGGAACCGGCTCGACCGGATCGGGAGCGGTGCGGTAGTTCCCGGTGTCGGAGCCGACGGCGCCGAGGATGGTGGTGCGGTCCTCGTCGTTCATCACCATCGGCGCACTCGGACGCTGACCGCCCAGAACGCGTACCAAGTCGCTGCGCATGTCGCCGGCGCTCTGGTAGCGGTTGGCCGGGTTCTTGCTCATCGCCTTGAGAATGATCGAATCCAGCTCGCGCGGAATGTCGGGATTGATCTCCGACGGCGTCTGCGGATCCTCACGAACATGCTGGTACGCCACGGCGACCGGTGAATCACCCTTGAACGGCGGCTCGCCCGTCAGAATCTCGAACAGCACACAACCGAGCGAGTAGACGTCCGAACGTGCGTCCACCTGCTCACCTCGCGCCTGCTCCGGCGAAAGGTACTGAGCGGTGCCGATCACGGCGGCCGTCTGCGTCATCGGGCTCGACGCGTCGGAAATGGCACGGGCGATACCGAAGTCCATCACCTTCACGGCGCCGGCACGGTTGATCATGATGTTGGCGGGCTTGACGTCGCGGTGCACGATGCCGTTGCGGTGGCTGAAGTCCAAAGCGGCGCACACGTCCGCGATCACTTCCATCGCCTTGCGCGGAGTCATCGGCCCGGTGCTGCGCACGATGTCACGCAACGTGTCGCCGTCGACGTACTCCATGACGATGTACGGCAGCGGCCCGGCGTCGGTCTCGGCTTCACCGGTGTCGTAGACGGCCACGATCGCCGGATGGTTCAGCGCGGCAGCGTTCTGCGCCTCACGACGGAACCGCAAGTAGAACGTGGGATCGCGCGCGAGGTCTGCACGCAGCACCTTGATTGCGACGTCGCGGCTGAGTCGGAGGTCGCGCGCCAGGTGAACCTCGGACATTCCGCCGAAGCCGAGAATCTCACCCAGCTCGTAGCGGGAGGAGAGATTGCGGGGTGTCGTCATTGGTCTTGTCCTAGCGGTTCTTCAGCGTCTCCGGGATCCGCCAACGGCTCAGTGGTCGTTGTGGTCGTCGTTGTCGTCGTGGTGGTGGTTGTGGTCGTCGGAGTTGTTGTTGTCGTGGTCGGCGTTGTCGTGGTGGTTGTCGGCTCGGTCGTGGTTGTCGTCGGCCGAGTCGTCGTGGTTGTCGGCTCGGTGGTCGTCGTCGTCGGCCGAGTCGTCGTGGTGGTGGGCTTGGTCGTCGTCGTGGTCGGCAACGTCGTGGACGTGACGACGGGCGGCGTCGGGTCGCTCGGACCGTCGGTCGCGATCCAGACTCCGCCGATGATCAACGCCAACAAGATCAACCCGCCGCCGGCCCATGCCACGGCCTTCTGCCCACTGGTCATTCCGCCGGCTGCCGCGTCGTCCGCAACAGCTGCGCCCGTCACCGGGCCCGCGTACGTCGGCGGCATGACCTGCGTGGCACCCGTAGCCGGCAACGCGCTCGCGGCACCGGTGGCGAGCAGACCGGGCGGCGGTGGACGCCTCCCTGCCCGAACGGCTGCAACGGCGTCGGCGAACTCACCGCCACTGGCGTAACGGCCGGCCGGATCCTTGGTCAACGTGATGTCGATGAGCTCGCGGATGTTCGGCGGCAGGTCGGCCGGCATCGGCGCCGGGGTTTCCTGCACGTGCTTCATCGCGACGGTGAGCGCGCCGTCACCGGTGAACGGGCGTCGACCCGAAAGTGCTTCGTATCCGACGATTCCCAGCGAGTACACGTCACTCGCCGCGGTCGCGTCCTGACCGAGGGCCTGCTCGGGCGCGATGTACTGGGCGGTGCCCATCACCATTCCCGTGCGCGTGACAGGAGAATTCTCGACGGCCTTGGCGATGCCGAAGTCCGTGATCTTCACCTGGCCCGTCGGCGTGATGAGGATGTTGCCCGGCTTCACGTCGCGGTGCACGACACCGGCGTCGTGTGCGACCTGCAGGGCGCGGCCGGTCTGCTCGAGCATGTCGAGGGCATGCGGAACCGCCAGGCGGCCGACGCGTGCCAGGACGGCGTTGAGCGGCTCACCGTTGACGAGTTCCATCACCAGGTACGCCGTGGAATCGCCCGAGCTGTCGCGGGTCTCCCCGTAGTCGTAGATTCCGGCGATACCGGGGTGGTTGAGCTGCGCGGTGGTGCGGGCCTCGAAGCGGAAGCGCTCCAAGAACTCCGGATCGGAAGAGAACTCGGACTTGAGTACCTTGACGGCGACGCGACGGTTGAGCCGGGAGTCGGTGGCTTCCCACACCTGACCCATCCCACCGGTGGCGATGAGACGGATCAATCGGTAACGATCGGCGATCAAAGCGCCGTTGTTCAACGCCACGGTTCAGCCCCCTTGGATTCCGGCTGCGATGACTGCACGACCGATCGGCGCAGCAACCGAGCCACCGGTAGCGGCAAGTCCGCGGTCACCACCGTTCTCGACGATGACGGCCACGGCGACCGTCGGATTCTGCGCCGGTGCAAAAGCGATGTACCAGGCGTGCGGCGGAGTTTCCCGCGGGTTCACGCCGTGCTCGGCGGTACCGGTCTTGGACGCGATCTGAACCCCGGGGATCTTGCCGTCGCCGCCTGTGAAGTTCTCCGAGCCGATCATCAGATCAGTCAGCGTTGCGGCCACTGCCGGCGAGATGGCCTGACCCATCGACACCGGTGACGGCGTACTGAGATCGGTCAGATCCGGTGCCTGCAACTGGGAGATCAGGTTGGGCTGCATCCGCACACCGCCGTTGGCGACGGTCGCGGCGATCACTGCATTCTCGAGCGGGGTCACCGCGACGTCGCGCTGGCCGATACTGGTCTGGCCGAGAGCCGCGTCGTCGGAGATGTCGCCGACGGTGCTGTCAGCAACCGGCAGCGGGATCGCCGGAGTGTTGGGCCCGATGCCGAAAGCGCTGGCCTCGTCCTTGATGGCGTCCGCGCCGTCCTTGATGCCCAGTTCGACGAAAGCCGTGTTGCACGAGCGCGCAAACGCGTCGCGCAACGACGCCGTCGGGTTGGGGCCGCAGGTGCTGCCGTTGTAGTTCTCGAGGGTCGTGCTGGTGCCGGGCAGCGTGATCTGCGGAGCCGCGGTCAGCTGGTCGTCCGGCGTCGCACCGTTGCCAAGAGCTGCGGCCGTGGTGAGCACCTTGAACGTCGAGCCGGGTGGGTAGGTCTGCGAGATCGCGCGGTTGACCAGCGGATCGTTGGGATCGGCGTTGAGCTCGTCCCACGCCTTCGTGGTTTCGGCACCGTCGTGGCTGGCAAGCAGGTTCGGGTCGTAGCTCGGAGTGCTGACCATCGTCAGGATGCGTCCGGTGCTCGGCTCGATCGCGACGACGGAACCGGTGTAACCCTTGCTGGTCAGCTGGTCGTACGCCACCTGCTGCATCGCCGGATTGAGCGTCGTGACGACGTTGCCGCCGCGCGGATCGCGTCCGGACACCAGGTCGAAGAAGCGCTGACTGAACAGCCGGTTGTCCGAGCCGTTGAGAATCGGGTCCTCGGTGCGCTCGAGGCCGGCGCTGCCGTACTGCATCGAGTAAAAGCCCGTGACCGGTGCGTACGGGTACGGATTCGGATACTCGCGCAGGTACTTGTACCGGTCGTCGGTGGCGCGGGAGGCGGCAAGCACCTGACCGGAAGCCGAGATCTGACCTCGCTGGCGTGAGTACTCGTCGAGCAGCACCCGCGAGTTGCGCGGGTCGGCTCGCAGGTCGTCAGCCTTGATGACCTGTACGTACGTGGCGTTGGCGAGGAGCGCGACGACCATCACCATGACGGCCATCGCGACGCGGCGCAGTGGAGTGTTCATACGCGCGGCATCATCTCGGTATTGGCGTCAGCGATTGGGGGCGGACCTTTCTTCTTCGTCACTACCGGCGCACGAGCCGCGTCCGAGATCCGGACGAGGATGGCCAGCAGTAGGTAGTTCGCGAGCAGCGACGAGCCGCCGTACGACATGAACGGTGTAGTCAGACCCGTCAGCGGGATCAGCTTGGTGACGCCGCCGACGACGACAAAGATCTGGATCGCGATGGTGAACGACAGACCGGCGGCCAGCAGTTTGCCGAAGCTGTCGCGCACCGCCAACGCCGTACGCAGGCCGCGCACGATCAGAAGCAGGAACAGCATCAGCACAGCGGCCAGGCCGATCAGACCGAGCTCTTCGCCGATGGTCGCGATGATGAAGTCCGTCTTCGCGAACGGCACCTGGTTGGGCCGGCCACTGCCCAGACCTGTCCCGGCGATACCACCGGTGGCCAGGCCGAAGAGCGATTGTGAGATCTGATACCCGGTATTGGCGTAGTCGCCGAGCGGGTCCAGCCAGGTGTCGACGCGAACGCGCACGTGTCCGAACATCTTGTAGGCGAAGAAGAATCCGATGGCGAGCAGTCCGCCGCCGATCACCAGCCAGCCCACACGCTCGGTCGCGATGTAGAGCATCACCAGCACGGTGCTGAAGAGCAGCAACGACGTACCGAGGTCGGTTTCGAAGACGAGCACACCCACCGAGACGATCCAGGCGAGCAGGATCGGGCCCAGGTCGCGGGCACGCGGAAAGTCCATGCCCAGGAAGTGTTTACCGGCCGAGGTGAACAGGTCGCGCTTGGCGACGAGCACGGACGCGAAGAAGATGATGAGCAGGATCTTCGCGAACTCACCTGGCTGAATGCTGAATCCGGGCAGGCGAATCCAGATTTTTGCGCCGTTCACGCTCGAGAACTTCGCCGGCAGGATCGCGGGAATCGCCAGGAACACCAGGCCCGCGAGGCCAAGCGTGTAGCTGAACCGCGCCATCAGGCGGTAGTCCTTCAAGAACACGAGCAGCAACACGAAACCGGTGATCGCCAGTGCAGTCCACATGACCTGCTGGTTCGCATCCGGTGACGGTGCCTCGACGCCGTTGTAGAGCGCTGTCTGTTCGTCGGCGAGGTCGAGTCGGTGGATGAGCACCAACCCGAGGCCGTTGAGCAGGGCGACGATCGGCAGCAGCAGCGGATCGGCGTACGGCGCATACCGCCGAATTGCCAAGTGCGCGATCAGGAACAAGCCCGTGTACGCGAGCGCGTACTTGGCGAGGTCCAGCGTGATCTTCTGTTCCTGGCTCGCCTCGACGAGCAGAAGCGAGACCGTCGTGATGATGACGGCAAAGCCCAGGAGCAGCAGCTCCACGTTTCGGCGGGTCGACTGGACCGGCGCCGGGGCAAAACCTCCGGGCGGACTCGGAAAAGCCGTCCCCGCAGCTGCGTTGGACGACATCAGTTGACCGTCCTGCAAGTCTGACCGGGAACTTCGGTCGGCGTCGGCGTAGTCGTGGGTGCTGCCGTCGTCGGTGCAGCAGGATCCGCGGGCGGTGCGGGGGGCGGCGTGGTCTCCGGTGCCGGCGGGGGAG
>NZ_LEKE01000080.1:0-1180 GCF_001029585.1 Rhodococcus sp. ARP2
GCCTGGGGGACGCGGATGATGAGTGCGTCGCCTTGTCCGCCGCCGCCGCAGAGTGCGGCTGCGCCGATGCCGCCGCCGCGGCGTTGCAGTTCGAGGGCGAGGTGCAGGGCGATGCGGGCGCCGGACATGCCGAGGGGGTGTCCGACGGCGATGGCGCCGCCGTTGACGTTGACCTTGGCGGGGTCGAGGCCGAGTTCGCGGGTGGAGGCGATCCCGACGGCGGCGAACGCTTCGTTGATTTCGACGAGGTCGAGGTCGGTGGGGTCGATGCCTTCCTTGGCGCAGGCCTTGGCGATGGCGCGGGCGGGTTGGGACTGGAGGGTGGAGTCGGGTCCGGCGACGACGCCGTGGGCGCCGATTTCCGCGATCCAGGTCAGGCCGAGTTCTTCGGCTTTGGTTTTGCTCATCACGATCACGGCGGCGGCGCCGTCGGAGATCGGGGAGGCGGAGCCGGCGGTGATGGTGCCGTCCTTGCTGAACGCGGGACGCAGTTTGCCGAGGGATTCGGTGGTGGTGTCGGCGCGGATGCCTTCGTCCTGGGAGAAGACGATCGGGTCGCCCTTGCGTTGGGGGATGGAGACGGGGACTACTTCGTTGTCGAAGTAGCCGTCTTTCCAGGCGCGGGCCGCGTTCTGGTGTGAGGCGGCGGCGAAGGCGTCCTGCTCGGCGCGGGTGATGTGGGCGGTTTCTTGTTGGTTGACTTGTTCGGTGAGCAGGCCCATGGCCTGGTCGGTGAAGATGTCGTGGAGGCCGTCGTAGGCCATGTGGTCGCGGAGGGTGACGTCGCCGTATTTGAAGCCTTCGCGGCTTTTTTCGAGCATGTGGGGTGCGCGGGACATCGATTCCTGCCCGCCGGCGACGACGATGTCGAATTCTCCGGCGCGGATGAGTTGGTCGGCGAGGGCGATGGCGTCGATGCCGGAGAGGCACACTTTGTTGATGCTCAGGGCGGGGACGTTCATGGGGATGCCGGCGGCGACGGCGGCTTGGCGGGCGGGCATCTGGCCGGCGCCGGCGGTGAGGACCTGTCCCATGATGACGTAGTCGACTTGTTCGGGGGCGACTCCGGACTTGTCGAGGGCGCCTTTGATGGCGATGCCGCCGAGGTCGGACCCGGAGAGGTCTTTCAACGATCCGAGGAGTCGACCCATCGGGGTACGAGCTCCCGCAACAATCACAG
>NZ_LEKE01000043.1:0-1176 GCF_001029585.1 Rhodococcus sp. ARP2
TCGGTCATGACGAACGTCGGCGAAATCTGCATCGCACCCTGACCCGCCGCGCGACCCGAAATACCGTGCTCACGCAACGTCTTCACGAACGGCAAAGCCTCCGCCGGATCAGCCAACTGCACCGCAGCGACCGCACCGAGCCCACTACGAACCTCCGCCACCCGCGGATGCTCGGCCAACGGCTGCAGATGCGTATGCAACGACGCCTCCAGACGCTTCGACTCCCCAAGCAAATTCTCACGCTCGAGAATGTCGAGGTTCGCCATCGCCGCCGCAGCAGCACCGGCATGCCCACCGTACGTGTAACCATGACGCCACCACGAACCCGCATAGAACGGCTCCGCCACCCGCGGCGCGATGAACACCGCACCCATCGGAACGTAACCGGACGTCAAACCCTTTGCCGTGGTCATCATGTCGGGCTGCAAATCGAAACGAGTAGACGCGAACCACTCACCACCGATACGACCGAAACCGGTCACGACCTCGTCGACGACAAACAGAATGTCGTGCTCGCGGCAGATGTCGCGCACCTCCGCCAGGTACCCCTCCGGCGGAAGATACACCCCACCCGCACCGATGATCGGCTCCGCGAAGAACGCGGCGATCTTGTTCGCACCGATCCTCTCGATCAACTCGAGCAGACTCTTCGCATCATCCCAGCCGACCGTGGCCGCATCCGCCATCAGCTCGCCGTACCCCTCACGGTTCACCGGAATACCCGCCAGAGCCGTTCCCGCAACATGCATTCCGTGGTACGCCTTCTGACGACCGACGATGATCGCCTTCTCCGGCTGCCCCACCTCGTGCCAGTACCGGCGAGCGAGCTTCGCCGCAGTGTCCACCGAATCCGAACCACCCGAAGTGAAAAAGATCTTGCTCCCGGCAACCGGCGCGATCGTCGCCAACCGCTCCGCCAACACCTGCGTGGTCTCGGGAACAAAATCACCGAAATTCGAGAAATGAGCGATCTTCGACAACTGAGCCGCCACCGCATCCGCGATCTCCGTGCGCCCGTGCCCGACATTGGTGAACCACAGGCCCGCCGTCGCATCCAGATACCGAGTGCCCTCGCGGTCCCAGATGTACGCGCCCTCACCGCGAGAGACGACAAACGCGCCGTTCTTCTCCACAGCGCCCATGTCCGCGAACCCGTGCCACAATGCCGAAGCCATC
>NZ_LEKE01000036.1:0-1160 GCF_001029585.1 Rhodococcus sp. ARP2
GAGGTCATAGCAAGTACCCCGCTCTCTAGCAGGGAAGAGCTAGACCGGGCGGTTAGCGCCGCGGGGGAGGCCTTCAGGGCGTGGTCGGCAACCCCGGTGGTGGATAGGGCCAGGGTACTATTTCGCTACAAGATGCTCTTAGAGGATCACTTCGAGGAGCTCAGGGACCTCGTTACCCTGGAGAACGGCAAGGACGCAAAAGACGCCGGTGGGGAGGTGAGGCGCGGAATAGAGGTTGTGGAGTTCGCCTGCGGCATGCCGACCCTCATGATGGGCGAGTCCCTAAGAGACGTGGCGAGGGGCATAGACAACGTCTCCTACCGCTACCCACTCGGGGTGGTGGCAGCCATCACCCCGTTCAACTTCCCGTGCATGGTCCCATTGTGGACCCTACCGGTAGCCATAGGAGCCGGAAACTCCTACATCCTGAAGCCCTCGGAGCGTACCCCGCTAACGGCACAGAGGCTCGGAGAGCTACTCCTAGAGGCCGGGGGCTCAGATCTACCGGAAGGCACCTTCAGCATAGTAAACGGAGCCCGGGAAGCCGTAGACGGCATACTAGAGCATCCCGGCATAGAGGCCGTCTCATTCGTAGGCTCACAGCCCGTAGCAGAGCACGTCTACCGTAACGGCTCCGCGGCCGGCAAAAGGGTGCAGGCCCTTGCCGGGGCCAAGAACTCCATGATCGCCCTGCCAGACGCCGTCCTGGATAAAGCAGTGCCGAACATAGTGGCTTCAGCCTACGGAAACGCCGGAGAGCGGTGCCTGGCCGGGAGCGTGCTCGTAGCCGTAGGAGATTCTTCTCAGCAGGATAAGCTGGTAGAGGCCGTAAAAGAGGCGGCAAAGAACATGAAGGTGGGCCCAGGCTACGAGGAAGGCTCTGAGCTAACACCGCTGATCCGCGACTCACACCGTGAGAAGGTAAAAGGCTACGTGGACCTCGCCGAAGAGGAGGGGGCTACTGTAGCCCTGGACGGTAGAGAGCCGCCAAGAGAAGAAGGCTTTTTCTTCGGGCCCACCATACTAGACGGAGTGACAGATGAGATGCGGGTCTCGAGAGAGGAGATCTTCGGCCCCGTACTTTCGGTGGTGCGGGTAGGCAGCTTAGAAGAGGCCATAGAGTTCACAAACGGCTCGGACTTTGGCAACGCCTGCTCCAT
>NZ_LEKE01000030.1:0-1075 GCF_001029585.1 Rhodococcus sp. ARP2
CGTCGGCCAAAGTGCTGACGCTTCCCATCAAGCCGTCGAAATCTATGGGGGAGTGGGCACGTTCGATCGGAATCTGGTCGCCGTCTTTCAGCGTCTCTCCGCCGGTGTAAGCCGGGCCGAGTTCGATGTGGCGATCGCTGATCACCGATGGATTGAGGACATAGGCCGAGGCGTCGGCGGGCAGGTCCACGGAGTTGGGCATCGACATCGCTACTCGAACAGAAGTTCCGCGAGGTTCCACCGACGTGACCGTCCCGACGCCGACTCCGAGGACGGTGACCTTGCTTCCCTCGTAGATTCCGCCGACGTAGCTGAAATCGGCGTAGACGGTCTTGGACTGATCCGTTCGTCCGAAGATGTACCAACCGGGGAGTGCAATCGCCAGGGTCACGACCAGCATGGCCGTGACGGCTTTTCGTGTATTCACTTGCAGCCCTCCATGATGCCGAGCGCGCAGAGCAGATTGTCCGGGATCACGGCGGCCGGCGCGTTGACGTCGGTCCAATTGCCGGTGCCGGTGGAATCGGTGACCGAACGCAGCGCGGAAGGAAGACGAGTCAACAGCAGGTCGATCTGATCTGCGTTGTTCTTCAGCGTGGTGGTGACCTCGACGAGGTTGTCGGTCATGGCTCCGAACTCGTCCTGACGATCGACGAAAGTGGTGGAGAGCTTCGAGATGATGATTGTCAGGTTGTCGACCAGCTGAGTCAGTGCGTCCTTGCGCATCGCAAGAGTACGAACGATCGTCTGAGCATTGGCCGCAGTACCGACTATCGAATCGGTTTGTGCCGCAGCCATGTCCGACAGCTCGCGGGACATGATGAGAATCTGGTCGATCTGTTCACTGTTCTGCGCGAAAGCCGCCGAGGCGCCGCTGATTCCGGCCAGAGCCCGGCCCACCTGATCGGAATCAGTTGGAATCACCTGCGAAAGGGTGTTCATCATGGACTCCATCGCCTGTAGGTCGACGCCGGTGGCCGCAGTGGTGGCATCACTGCTGACGTCGTCGAGGCTGTACGGCACGGTTGTGCGGGAGAGCGGGATGACCCGCGCATCGGAGTCGTCGACGACTCCG
>NZ_LEKE01000020.1:0-1004 GCF_001029585.1 Rhodococcus sp. ARP2
CGTTGTCGAGAACCTTCGACAGATCATCGGTCAACACCACCGGATCAAGGGTCGTGTTACCCGTGTTCGCACCGGTCACCGTGTACGTGATCGTCTGACCAGCAGCAACATTGGTACCTGAGACCGGATCCGCAGTCTTCGCGACCGTGAACCCCGGAACCTGAACCGGATGCGTCGTGCACAGCTGAGTCGCCGGATCACACACCTCCGGAGGATCAACCGGAGGAGTCGTCCCCGGAACAACGAAGTTGAGCACCGTGTTGTCGGCATTCGCCGCAACGCGATCGGCATCAGCCTTGACCGTGACGGTGTACGTCACCGTCTTGCTCTCGCCGGCCGCCAAGGTCCCCGTCACCGAGAAACCATCCGTGCCGACCATCGCAGCAGTCAACGGAGCATCAGCACTCAAGCTGCCCGCAACCAGATCAGCATCGTCGAGCAGACCACGCAGATCGTCGAAGTGCGCGACCTCACCCGCACCGTTACCGGTGTTCGAGAACGTGAGCGTGTACTTGATGTCCTGACCGGCAACAACATTCGAACCCGACACCGGATCAGAGGACTTCACCACAGCGATCTTCGGAGACACCACCGGATGCGTCGTGCACAGCTGAGTCGCCGGATCACACACCTCCGGAGGATCAACCGGAGGAGTCGTACCCGGAACAACGAAGTTGTTCACGAACACCCCACCGACCACATCGGCATTGACCTTCACCGAATACGTCACCGTCTTCGTTTCGCCGGCCGCCAAGGTCCCCGTCACCGAGAAACCATCGCTGCCGACCATCGTCGCAGCCAACGGAGCATCAGCAGTCAAACCACTCAATGCACCCTTGTCCACAACCTGACGCAGATCGTCGAAGTACGCGACCTCACCCGCACCGTTACCGGTGTTCGTGAACGTGAGCGTGTACTTGATGTCCTGACCGGCAACAACATTCGAACCCGACACCGGATCAGAGGACTTCACCACAGCAATCTTCGGAGACACCACCGGATGC
>NZ_LEKE01000005.1:0-1004 GCF_001029585.1 Rhodococcus sp. ARP2
CGTTGTCGAGAACCTTCGACAGATCATCGGTCAACACCACCGGATCAAGGGTCGTGTTACCCGTGTTCGCACCGGTCACCGTGTACGTGATCGTCTGACCAGCAGCAACATTGGTACCTGAGACCGGATCCGCAGTCTTCGCGACCGTGAACCCCGGAACCTGAACCGGATGCGTCGTGCACAGCTGAGTCGCCGGATCACACACCTCCGGAGGATCAACCGGAGGAGTCGTCCCCGGAACAACGAAGTTGAGCACCGTGTTGTCGGCATTCGCCGCAACGCGATCGGCATCAGCCTTGACCGTGACGGTGTACGTCACCGTCTTGCTCTCGCCGGCCGCCAAGGTCCCCGTCACCGAGAAACCATCCGTGCCGACCATCGCAGCAGTCAACGGAGCATCAGCACTCAAGCTGCCCGCAACCAGATCAGCATCGTCGAGCAGACCACGCAGATCGTCGAAGTACGCGACCTCACCCGCACCGTTACCGGTGTTCGTGAACGTGAGCGTGTACTTGATGTCCTGACCGGCAACAACATTCGAACCCGACACCGGATCAGAGGACTTCACCACAGCAATCTTCGGAGACACCACCGGATGCGTCGTGCACAGCTGAGTCGCCGGATCACACACCTCCGGAGGATCAACCGGAGGAGTCGTACCCGGAACAACGAAGTTGTTCACGAACACCCCACCGACCACATCGGCATTGACCTTCACCGAATACGTCACCGTCTTGCTTTCGCCGGCCGCCAAGGTCCCCGTCACCGAGAAACCATCGCTGCCGACCATCGTCGCAGCCAACGGAGCATCAGCAGTCAAACCACTCAATGCACCCTTGTCCACAACCTGACGCAGATCGTCGAAGTACGCGACCTCACCCGCACCGTTACCGGTGTTCGTGAACGTGAGCGTGTACTTGATGTCCTGACCGGCAACAACATTCGAACCCGACACCGGATCAGAGGACTTCACCACAGCAATCTTCGGAGACACCACCGGATGC
>NZ_LEKE01000067.1:0-70166 GCF_001029585.1 Rhodococcus sp. ARP2
CGTCTGCTCGACGTACCTGGCGGACCGCGTCGGCGAGGGAGATCGGGTCGGAGTTTTTGTCTCCAAGAACAATTCGTTCCGCCTACCTGCCGATGACACTGCTCCCGTCGTGATGATCGGACCCGGCACCGGTATCGCACCCTTCCGTGCTTTCCTGCACGAGCGTCGCGCACGCAACGCGTCGGGGCAGAATTGGCTTTTCTTCGGCGATCAGCATCAGTCGAGTGACTTCATCTACGAGGACGAGTTGAACGGTCTGACCCGTGACGGTGTCCTGACGCGTCTCGATCTCGCATTCTCGCGTGATCAGTCCGAGAAGATCTACGTCCAGACTCGTATGCGTGAACAGGGCCGAGACTTGTTCGACTGGCTCGAAAACGGTGCGCACGTGTACGTCTGCGGCGACGCGACCCGGATGGCAAAGGGCGTCGACGACGCGTTGCACGAGGTGGTCGCCGAGCACGGTGGGTTGGATGCGGACGCCGCCGAGGATTACGTCAACAACCTCAAACGATCGAAGCGGTATCTACGGGATGTCTACTGAGATGTGCCCGCACCGTGGCGAATGCCGTTGCGCGGCTTTGGCGCGCATGTCGGACCTGGATGCACTGCTTGCGCGTCCGGGTTTCCGCGGCGGACTGATCGACACCGCACCTGAGGTAGTCGGCAAAATGTTGCCGCTCTTGGACGACGCCGTAGCAATCACCGTTGCAGGTCCGGCGGCTGTCAACGACTCGGGCAAGTACGCCGTTCCAACAGTTCCCGGCGATCCGCTGGTCTGCACGCCCGGACTCGTCTCTCTACGTTTGAACCCTTCTACTCTCGGTTCGGTGGTGACCACTGACGCAGAACAGCACCTGCCCCCGACGCTTCGGATGTTCGATACCCACGGATCGAGTTCACACACAACGTATTTGACCCCGAACTCGGATCGTCTCGCCTTCGAAGCGATGCGAACTGCGCCCAACACTGCGAGGGAATCAAGCACTCCCGTCCAGACATCGAATACTCCCGCCTTTTGGGCCGAGGCCGATCAGCTGACACAGCTCGACTTCATCCTCGCGGACAGCGGCACCGAACGTCGTAGCGGCTTGGTCGCTCTGGGTGCCCTCGGCTACCGGCGAGTCGATCCTCACCTCATGGCTGCCGGGATGGAGCACCTGTCCTACCACCAACTGCCCGTCACGAGTGTCGTCGCCGGCAACGGCTGCCTGCAGATCCACCGCGGTGATCTCGACGCCGCAGCCATGTTCGGCGGGACATTGACTCTAGCCGCGGACACCTGCCGAACGATGATCGATCTGAACGGCGTCTCGGAGTGTTGGCTGACACGCACCCACGGAGTGCACGGTTTGACGACGTCTGTCGAGGTGTACGACTTCCGCCGCAAGTGCGTAGCCGTGTTCACTCAGACTGGCCCAACCGAATCCGCGGTCATGAGCGTATGGGAAGACGTCATGAGTTCCATTTCGGCCGCATCCTGAAGACCGAAGTACGACCCATTCGGGTGTAAGAAATCGGCGCATCGCGATAACTGGACGTGACGACCGAAGCCTAGCCTTGGGTTTCGGTCATTTGTCGTGTCTGCACTCGGACGCTGATTCAAGGAGTTATCCATGCCCCGCCCTCTCGTCGAACCGTCGCTGGTCCCGGCTTTGCGCCCGGCGCTGCCTGCATTGGCCGCCGGGGTGCTCGCGGCGGCAGCGTCGGGGGTCGCGATGCTCGGTGCGCTCTGGAGCGTCGTGCAACTCATCGGTGAACCGTCGATGACTTGGGCCGGGTGGGCATGTGGGCTGTGGCTCACCGGGGTAACGCTCGCGGCCACGTCGTCGTGGCTCTCGCATCACGCCGAGTCGCTCTTCGAGGCCAGGCTTCGACGCCAGCTCGCAGCTCATCTCGTTCGACTGCCCGCAAGCACGCTGTCCCGCTACAGCGGAGACGCACTGAGGAGGCTCGTTTCGGACGACATCTCGGCGCTGCACCATATGACTGCGCACCTACCGGCCGAGTTCGCGACACTCATCGTGGTCCCGGCGGTCACGATCGCTGTGCTGGTCGCCTCAGCCGGCCCCGTGGCGCTTCTCGCTCTGGCTCCGGGCATCGTGGCAGCACTGTTCTACTTGTTCGTGATCCCCAGAATGGCCGCTCGGCACAGCGCCGAAAGTGCGGATGTCATGGGAGACATCGCGACCGCCGTGGACGACTATGCCCGCGGTATCCACGTCTGCCGGATCTACGGCGCGCAGACCGGCGCCGCCGCCGACTATGCAGAATCGACAGCACGGTTCACCCGGGGAATGCAGGAGCGCGTTCGACTCGTTGCTACCCCTGCGGCCCTCGCGGTTGCCCTCATGCAGGCGACGGCGACGTTCGCGATCGCCTATACCGTCGGATATCGCTGGGATGCAACGACGTTGGCCGCCACTATTCTCTTCAGCCTCGCAATCGTGACACCGGCCCTGCGGCTCGGGCACGGCCTCGACTACGTCGCGGCTGGACGCGCTGCAGCAGTCCGGCTCGCCGCTGCCCTAGACGAACCCACCCTCCCTGCCGGCGAAGCACTCACCGTTCCGGCGTCGAGTCCCTCCGACCGCCTGGAGATCGTCGACCTGACTGTCATGATCGCGGACCGCAGAGTCGTCGACGGCGTCACGCATGCATTCCGCCCAGCCGCGATCACTGCGATCACGGGACCGAGTGGAGCGGGCAAGTCGACGCTCCTGAAAGCACTGGCCGGCTTCGAGATCCCGGAACTCGGTACCGTCCGCTACGCGGGCCAGAGCGTCGTCACGATCGACGAGAACCTGCGGCCACAGTCCATTCTGCTCACACCCCAGGGCGCAGACGTGTTGCCGGCCACGGTGCGCGAGAACATCGCACTGGCCGCCCCCGATACAACGGACGCGGAATACACCGCCGCACTACGCCGGGCACAGATCGACATCAGCCTCGACACCGACGCCACTTCACTCTCCGGCGGAGAACGTCAGCGAGTCGGGCTCGCTCGGGTATTCCTCTCGCCCGCAGCAGTACTGCTGCTCGACGAGCCGACCAGTGCGCTCGACGATCGGACAGCGGCCGAACTGCTGAAGGAACTGCGCCACTTCGCGCACGACGAAGGAAAGACGATCGTGATCGTCACCCACGACCCTGCTCTTGCAGACGACGCCGACGATCGACTCGACCTCGACAGTCCCAACTCGCACAACGCCGCCTCGCGTAATGCCGCCCTGACTGGAGCCTAATAATGAACAGCGCCAATGCAGCCCGTCGCCGCTTGATCACCATCGGATTCGGTTGGGTGTCCGTTGCTGTCCTCGAGGCGATCGCGTACACCACCCTCGCCCTCTCGATCGCTGATCACCGGTCGCCGGTTCTCGTGCTGGCCACGGCCGCAATCGCTCTCTTCGTGACCGTCCTGGTCTCGCGGGGTGGTTACTTCACCGGGGCTCGACTCGTCGGCGATCTCTACGATGCGCTCGGCGACGCCTTCGCCCGCACCAAGCTGTCGTGGTTCACCGACGACAACCGGGCGCTGCTCGCCACCGTCGCCGGGCGCGGAATCCCGTCACTGATGAGCGTTCCCGCGCACCAACTTCAGACCTTCCTCGTTACGCCACTGATACCGCTGCTCCTACTTCCTGGAGTCGCGGTCGTCGCGGGGCCCGGCGTCATGCTGCTCGTCGGCGGACTGCTCGCCGTGTCGCTCGCGGCTCAGACGCTCGCCCAACGCGCTCTCAGCCGAGCGGACGCGCGCCGGCACGAGGCCGAACTCGCAGCAACGCAGTCGACTCTCGAGCTCACCGATCATCTCGAATTACTGCGCACGGCAGCCGGTCCCACACGTTCCGTCGAACGTATCGAGCGAAGTTGGCGGGATCAGGAAACCGCGCTTGCACGGACCAATCTCGCCGCGGCACCAGCGACATTCATCTCGGCGATCGCCACCATTGTGCCGCTGGCAGGCGCAGTGATCTTCCTCGCCGCCACCGGATTCGACGATCCCGCAGCCGCTCTCGCGCTCGTCATCCTCACCGCCCGCGCCGCTGCCCCGCTCGACGAACTCGCTCTGGCCGGAATCGGAGTCAATGAACTGCGTGCAACGGTTCGCGATTATCGGGCCGCGACTTCGGCTCCCGCACTACCCGAGCCCGCGTCCCAGGACGCCGCGCGCCCTGTTGGAACTGACATCAAGGTCGTCGGAGTGGACCACGCTCCGGTTCTGCGCGGCATCAACGCGGAGATCCCCGCCGGGGAGCGTGTTCTCGTCGCAGGGCGCTCGGGTACGGGGAAGAGCACCCTTCTCGGGCTGCTCATGCGCTTCGACGACCCGGACGAAGGCAGCGTCACTCTGGGTGGAGTTTCATTGCGCGACTTGCCATATGACGACCTGGCTACTCACATCGGCTACGTGCCACAAGATCCACTCGTGTTCTCGGGCACGCTCGGCGAGAACATCGGACTGGGAAGACCGGGCGCTACCGAAACCGAGATCGAGGACGCCGCAAGGCGCGCTGCCCTCGGCGCCGTTCTCGACCGCTCGGCGCTCGGCATTCATCAGGACATCGGTCACCAGGGAACCGCTCTCTCCGGTGGCGAACGTCAGCGGGTGGCGATCGCTCGCGCCTTCCTCAAAGACGCTCCCGTCCTGGTGCTCGACGAGGCGACCTCGGCTCTCGACGAGGGCACCGAGCGCCGCATCGCTAGCGCTGTGCGGGAATTGGCGGCTACCGTCTTCGTCGTCACCCACCGCGACCCCGCCATCTGGGAGCCCACCCGCACGATCACGCTCTGACATCGCAAGCCCTAGTGCTCGCGTTGCAGTCCTTCTACTTCGGCAGGTGTACGACGGACAACCCTTGCAGGCGATCCAGCAGCAACGACGTGATCGGGAATGTCATGCAACACCACACTTCCGGCACCGATCACGGCGTTATGACCGATCGAAACTCC
Organism: Rhodococcus sp. ARP2; assembly: GCF_001029585.1. NCBI lineage: Bacteria > Bacillati > Actinomycetota > Actinomycetes > Mycobacteriales > Nocardiaceae > Rhodococcus > Rhodococcus sp. ARP2. The sequence goes on from NZ_LEKE01000067.1 coordinate 4,954, forward strand.
TGCACCGACGGTGACGGAGGCACCGAGCCACGTGTTCTCGCCGATGACGATCGGAGCGGCTCGCTCCCATCCCTCGCGACGCCGTAGATGGTCATCGACAGGGTGCAACGCTGTCATCAGCTGGGCTCCAGGCCCGATCCTCACGTCCGCACCGATCGTGATCAGCGCATCATCCATGAAGAACCCGTTCGCGTTGACGAATGCGTTGGCTCCGAGCCGAATGTTGTATCCGTAGCTGCATTGGAACCGCGGCACCACCAAAGCTCCGTCACCTACCTCACCAAAAAGGCTGGCGAGAGCCCGTGAGCGGACAGCGTCGTCGTCCGCCGCAGCCCCATTGAACGAGTCGAGTCGACGCCAACACTCGAGCCGCCGCTGCCGCAGCTCGTCATCATCGAGATACCACTCACCACGAGCAAGACGATCCGCCTGTTCTCCCACCCGCGGATCGTCGCACACCGCGCCACCGCACTCCGACTGGGCACACCGCACCCCATCGAGCGCTATAACAGGGAGGCTCCAATGCAGCCCGGACGGCGAACGAGATCGCACACCTTTACCGCCGGACCGATCACCCCAGGTTGCGCGGCTTTTTTCGTTCCATCGGTGACCCCAACCCGGGACACCTGCTGTACGAACAACCCGTCGCCACACAATCATGTGGCGACGGGTGAGCGCTTTCCGTTCTCCAGTTGTACGCCTACAGCTTCGCGCTGATGAGCGGCACGATATGTTCAGCCGCCCACATCGTTCCGATCGGACCACCACTCGTGATTGCCCACAGAACATCCCCGCCGTCGGCGGTGCGAGGAGGCAGGCCAACCCAATGACCGGAGGACACAGCGCCGAGTGCGTGGAAGAGCTTCCCGCCGGTCAGCTTGTCGAAATCCTCTTCGCTGCCGGCGGCACTACGGCCGATCAGCAGGAAATCCGCGTCGATATTCTCGAGAAGTTCCTCTCCGACCGTGCTCTGGGTGACGAACTCCTTCGCACGCGGATTCTCGGCGAAACCAAGCTCACCCAGGAATGTTGCCGGCGCCGAACCTGGCGCTGAAAGATACTGCAGCCCATTGCCCGTGCCGTAGAAGATCGCCCAAGTCGCAGTCAGACCCGCGAGTTGCGGGTTCTCCTCACGCACTTTGGCGAAGTACTGATCATGCTCTGCCACAACCTTTTCAGCCGCATTCGAGAGATCGAGGGTCTCGCCCAGAACACGGATCGACTCCTTCCACGGCACGAGCATCCGCGACTTCGTGTCGGGGCTCGTCACCACCGGTGCGATGGAGGACAAACGCTCGTAGTAATCACCCATGGACAAACCACCCAGGCCATCAGCCCAGCCGACGGCGACTATGAGGTCCGGTTCGCTCGCGGCGATCGCTTCGACGGGAAGTGTTCCGCCCATCGCGAACTCGAAGGTGTCGAGATCCTCTGCGTCGTAAGGCAACAAGTACGACTGGGAAGCCGATTCCTTCACCATCGACGAGGAGAGGACGGGTTTGACGCCGAGCGCGAGGAGTATTTCCGTGTCGACGGCATTGGGCACGATGGCGGCGATCCGCTCCGGTCGCTTCTCGAGAATACTTGTACCGTATGGCGATTCCAGGGTCAGCGGGTAGGTAGTCGTTCCTTCCGCAGCTGGAAGGGCGTTCCCCTCCGAACCGGGAGAGGATGCCGTTTTCGAGTCTTCGGCCGAGGCCGAGCACCCGGTTACGAGGAGCGCTGCGGCGAGCGCGGCCCCGATCAGTCCGGTGATCCGTGATCGTCTGGTGCGCAGGACTGTCATTTCTGCCTTTCGGTGTTATCGAACACTTTCGGTGTTGCTGCGGTGAAGGTGTTGGGTGAGCGATGGAGCCAGGTCAGGAATCTGCACGCACGGCCCCGCCGCGTTTCCAGTAGCCGGTGAAATCGATGTCGGTCTTCACAATTCCTCGATCACGAATCAAATGACGACGAAGCGAGCGAACCGTCGCCTGTTCGCCTGCAAGCCAAGCGAATACGCGTCCGTCAGACCATTCGACAGCACTGACCGCGTCGAGCAACAAAGTAGTAGCGCCGGGCTCGGCCCCCTCGTGTGGCAACCACGTGACACTCACTCCGGACAACTCGCGCACCGATTGGATGTGAGCCGAGTCCGCAATTTCGACGAACACATGCCCCCTGGCATCGGCGGGCAATTCCTCGAGCAGACGTGAGATCGCCGGCAACGCGGTCTCGTCACCGACGCCAGCAGATACTCGTGATCTTCCGGGAGTCCCTGCGATACAGAGGGGCCCGCGATGTGCATTCGGTCGCCCGGGCTGGCGTCCCGCGCCCAGGTGGTAGCCACTCCGTCGCCGTGAACGACGAAATCGACGTCGAGTTCCCTTGTTTGCGGATCGTAGCGGCGCACGGTGTATGCGCGGGCAAGCGGACGGCGCCCCGCAGCGAAAGTCACACTGCCGTCGACCATTACCGGCAGGACCGGGTCGGATTCGCCGGGGTAGGTGAACAGCAACCGGATGTCGTCGTCGAAGCCCGAACTCACGAAGGCGGGTTCGGCAATTCCGTCGGCGTTGGTGAAGGTGTCGAGTTGGGCTCCGGTGAGCGTCACTCTCCGCATGCCCGGCGTCACCTCTGTCACCCGATGTACCTCGAGTTCACGCAAGGTAACGGGGTACGCCGTTGTCGGACGGGTGTTTCGGGGCACGGAAAGTCTCCTCGGAAGCGCACAGACGGGGGTCCGGCCCACGTTCGATCACGACGGGAGGGCCAATAAATAAAGCTAGCCTGCCCTAATCAGTTAGTGTTATCCGTGCGTGCCGACTTCTTACACTCATCGGTCGGCTGGAAGAGAATGCATCGACGTCGGGAGGGCATCGTGGGACCACGGTTGGTGTTCCCCGCAGGCGAAGTCCCCGAGATCCCCGCTGCTCGGCTCGCCGCGATCGCGAATGAACGCGAGCCACTGCTGTTCTGGGTACATACCGGGCGCGCAGAACTGCAGATCGGCGGCCGTACCCGCAGTGTGACTGCGGGGGCGGCAATCTGGGTACCGGCGGGAGTCGCGTACAGCATCCGGGTCGATCCGGGCGCGGTCGCATTTCCCATCCCACTGCCCGCGGCCGACCTGCCGCCCGCGTTGAACCGGGTCATCGACTTCGAGATCCCAGCAGACTGGCAGGACTGGCTCGTCCACCAATTCGCGCACAACTTGGGATTTCTTCGGGGTGAGACGGCAGCGGGAGCCGGACTGATCGAGCTTGTCGCGGGTGTTCACTCCGACGGGGACGACAACTCCCCGTCATACTCCCCACCGCGCTTGCCACGCTCGGCCGAAACCCTCGAGATCGCACGCACGCTGCTTCGGACACCATCCGACGACACCGAACTTTCCCGGTTCGCCCAGCAACTCAAGATCGGTGTCCGCACCCTGCAGCGCCGATTCATCGAGGAAACGGGATTGTCATTCGTGCGCTGGCGTACTTCGGCCCGGATCGCGGCAGCGACCTCATATCTGGCCGCCGGCCGCGAAATCGGCTGGACGGGTAGCCAGGTCGGATTCGCGACACCCGCGGGCTTCACCCGCGCCTTCCGAGAACACACCGGCATGACACCCACCGACTACGCACGCGCCAACCGGCGCCCGACGCCGCCCCGTGAAGACGAGACCCTGGCACAGGGCGTTGCATTGTTGTCCGAAGAAGGCGCCCGGTCAGGATCGGCACCAGCACCCCCGACGATCCCCGCAAGTGGAACGTGGGCACGGGTCAACGACTTTCACGTCGTTGTCTGGATCTACCGAGGCTCCGCCCGGGTCACTTTCGGCGACCGAACCTGGAATCTGAGACGGGGTGACGCGATGTGGCTTCCCGCTGGAGTGCGCAACAGCGTCGAGATCGCCGAAGGCTCTTTGTTACTTCCCCTCGGATCCCAGCCGGGTGCCTCTCCCGTCACCGCACCGCCCCCACGTGTGCTGCACTTCGCGCGCGAAGCGCAGGCGTATCTGCTGCACACGGTGGTCGCGAATTACACCCACCTGCGCCCCGAGATCCACGATCCCGCCCGGATCGCGAGGCTGATTCGAAGTGCCGCGGCAGCACCCCTACCCAGCGGCGATCAGGCCGATCCAGTCGAAACGATCCTTGCCGCACTCCGGAAGAACCCCGCCGATTCGCGCACGCTGCCGGATTGGAGCGCTCGGCTCGGCGTCGACGAGGACTTGCTTCACAAACACTTCGTTGCGGCCACCGGCCAGAGCTTCCCGCGCTGGCGCGGTCAGTTGCGGATGACCCTCGCCCGCGCTTATCTCGAGGAGGGTCTCGCGGCCGGAGAGACTGCCCGTCGACTCGGATACGCGCACGCGTCCGGATTCACCAAGGTCTTCATCGCGGCTCACGGCATGTCGCCCCGGGACTACCAGCGCCGCGGATGGCGAGGAACGGTCGAAGGACTCATCGACCCGTGAACCTCCGTCGGATTCACATCTACCGCTCGTCGCCGCCCTTGGATTCCGGCGACAGGGCCGGGAACCAGATGTCGGTCAGAACCTCGGCCGCCTGCATCCGAGTCACGTCGATCGTCCCCTGCACGGCCCAGCGTGTGAAGAATCGCTCCAGCTGGCTCACGAGCAATTCGACGCGCAACCTCGCCTCGTCATGCTGTTCCACCGGCCACCGACCCAGATACTTGGGCATGGCATTCGGTAGTTCGGTCATACCGTCTCGCGCTGTCTCGCGGAACTCCGGTTCGAGTGCCACGGCCTCGTCCCACGCCGGCAGCAGGCGCTTGTTCTCGTCGAACCAGTCGAAGGCACGCTCCAGCCATGCGGTGAACTCCACGCGAGAGTTCGTGTCGAGGACCCGATCGAGATCGATGTAGAAAGCGAACGCACTCGCCGCCATCCCGGCCGCGCCGATCGTCTTGAGCATCTCCACCTTGCTGGCGAAATGCACGTAGAACGTGGCTCTACTGCATCCGACGACCGAGGAGATGTCGTCGACCGTGACAGCCGCGTATCCCCGTTCCTCGAACAGAGTGCGTGCGGCGTCCACGAGTTTGGCCCGCGTCGCGCGTTTCTGCTCGTCGCGAAGGGTTCCCCGCCTGTTCTTCGGGCCATCCGTAGTCGTGCTCACGTCGCCCACCTTGCTCGCATTTCGACTTCCTGGCAAATCACCGACTCACCGTCATCAAAAAACATTGCGTCATTCATTGACACATCGTCAGCGAATGGCGCACTATGACTCAAGTCACTTCTCGGGCTTCGATTCTTCTTCGCGCACGCCCGAGACAGAACAGAAAGCGATGGCGAATGAGCCCCTCCCCCTTGCCGAGCGTCTGCATCATCGGCGCCGGGCCTACCGGAATCACGACGGCCAAGCGAATGAAGGAATTCGGAATACCCTTCGACTGCTACGAAGCGTCCGACGAGGTCGGCGGAAACTGGTACTACAAGAACCCCAACGGAATGTCGGCCTGCTACCAGAGCCTGCATATCGACACGTCGAAGTGGCGCTTGGCATTCGAGGACTTCCCGGTCTCTGCCGACCTTCCCGATTTCCCCCACCATTCCGAACTCTTCCAGTACTTCAAGGACTACGTCGAGCATTTCGGCCTGCGTGAGTCGATCATCTTCAACACCAGTGTTGTTGCTGCAGAGCGTGATGCAAACGGACTGTGGACCATCACGCGCTCGGACGGCGAAGTCCGTACCTACGACGTCCTGATGGTCTGCAATGGTCACCACTGGGATCCCAACATCCCGGATTACCCGGGCGAGTTCGACGGCGTCCTCATGCACAGCCACAGCTACAACGACCCGTTCGATCCGATCGACATGCGCGGCAAGAAAGTTGTCGTGGTCGGAATGGGGAACTCCGGCTTGGACATTGCTTCCGAACTCGGGCAGAGATACCTCGCCGACAAGCTCATCGTCTCGGCACGCCGCGGCGTGTGGGTGTTGCCGAAATACCTGGGCGGCGTGCCGGGAGACAAACTGATCACCCCGCCCTGGATGCCTCGGGGGCTGCGCCTGTTCCTGAGTCGTCGATTCCTCGGCAAGAACCTGGGAACCATGGAGGGCTACGGACTACCCAAGCCGGACCACCGCCCCTTCGAGGCCCATCCATCAGCCAGTGGCGAGTTCTTGGGTCGCGCCGGGTCCGGCGACATCACCTTCAAGCCGGCGATCACCAAACTCGACGGAAAGCAGGTTCATTTCGCCGACGGCACCGCCGAGGACGTCGATGTGGTCGTCTGCGCCACCGGCTACAACATCAGCTTCCCCTTCTTCGACGACCCGAACCTGCTGCCGGACAAAGACAACCGATTCCCCCTCTTCAAACGCATGATGAAGCCCGGAATCGACAACCTCTTCTTCATGGGACTCGCCCAGCCCATGCCGACGCTCGTCAACTTCGCCGAGCAGCAGAGCAAACTCGTTGCCGCCTACCTGACCGGGAAATACCAACTGCCGTCCGCGAACGAGATGCAGGAGATCACCAAGGCCGACGAGGCGTACTTCCTCGCCCCCTATTACAAGTCACCGCGCCACACCATTCAGCTCGAGTTCGACCCGTACGTCCGCAACATGAACAAGGAAATTGCCAAGGGCACCAAGCGTGCCGCGGCCTCGGGGAACAAGCTACCTGTTGCGGCGCGTGCAGCAGCACACGAACTCGAGAAGGCGGATCGCGCATGAGCACGGTGAACGGTCACTGCAACAACGAGTTCGAAGCCGTCCGCACCGCCTTCGAGGCGCAACTCGAATCCGGTGAGGAGTTGGGTGGCTCCATCGCCATCACCGTCGACGGAGAAGCCGTAGTAGACATCTGGGGCGGATACGCCGACGAATCCCGTACCACTCCTTGGGGCCCGGACACCATCGTCAACACCTTCTCCATCACCAAGACCATGACGGCTCTGTGTGCGCTCCTGCTGGTCGAACGCGGCCAATTGGACGTGTACCAGAAGGTTGCTCACTACTGGCCCGACTTTGCGGTAAACGGCAAGGAGGACATCGAAGTTCGCCACCTCCTGTCGCATACGTCTGGCGTCTCCGGTTGGGAGCGCCCGATCGAACTGACGGACATCTACGACCTCGAGACGTCCACCGCTCGCCTCGCTACCCAGAAGCCTTGGTGGACCCCGGGTACGGCGTCGGGCTATCACGCGATCAACTACGGCCATCTCGTCGGTGAAGTCATTCGTCGCATCGACGGTCGGACCCTCGGCAGGTTCTTTGCCGAAGAGCTAGCCGGTCCACTGGGAGCCGACTTCCACATCGGCACGTCCGCAGAGCATTTCGGTCGAATAGCCACCATGGTTCCGCCGCCCGCGTTGGAGTTCGACCTGTCCACGCTCGACCAGGACAGCATCTTCATCAAGACCCTGACCTGCCCACTGCTCGACTACCCCGAGGTCAACACCGCGCCCTGGCGGGAGGCCGAGATCGGCGCAGTCAACGGCCACGGAAACGCACGTTCTATCGCTCGGATCCAATCCGTGATCTCGAACGGTGGTGTGCTCGACGGCCAGAAGCTGCTCTCGCAGAGCACCATCGACCTGATCTTCGAGATCCAAGCCGACGGTATCGACCTCGGGATCATGACTCCGCTCACGTTCGGCATCGGATACGGACTGCCGCACCCGGATACCGCACCCCTGGTTCCCGACGGACGCGCCTGCTGGTGGGCCGGTATCGGCGGCTCGATGCTGGTCAACGATCTGGACCGCCGGATGACTTTCGCCTACGTCATGAACAAGATGGCACCCGGTCTGATCGGGTCCGACCGCAGCAACGCCTATCTGAGCGCCGCGTACAACTCCGAGATCAGCGAGGTCAGTTCATGAAGGCAGCTCAGCTCATGGGGCCTGGTCTCCTCGAGATCAACGACGTGCCGATCCCCGAGATCAGTCCATCGGAACTGCTGATTCGGGTGGGCGCAGCGGGAATCTGCCACTCCGATCTGCACCTCCTGCACTTTCCGTACAAGATGCGCGAAGAACCGCTGACCATCGGCCACGAAATTGCCGGAACGATCGAAGCCGTCGGGAGTGGCGTCGACGGCCGTTCCGTCGGAGAGCGTGGCGTCGTCTACCTCTGTTGGTCGTGTGGCCAGTGCCGAGAATGCATGAGCGGCAACGAGAACATGTGCCTCGCCGCTGGACGCACCGCGATGCCGCCCTGCCCCGGGCTCGGTCCCGAAGGCGGAATGGCCGAGTACGTCAAGATCCCGGCTCGCTCCTTCGTACCCATCGGAGACCTCGACTTCCTGCAGGCCGCACCACTCGCCGATGCGGCACTGACGAGCTACCACGCCATTCGCGGCGCACGCGAACATCTCCAGCCCGGTGCCACCGCCGTCGTGATCGGCGTCGGCGGACTCGGTCACGTTGCAGTACAGATACTTCGGGCAATCAGTGCCGTGCGCATAATCGCCGTCGATGTCGGACAGGATCAACTCGATCTCGCCAAACGTTGCGGCGCCGACATCACGCTCGAATCGGGACCGGACACCGCGCAGCACATCCTCGACCTCACGTCGGCCAGAGGCGCAGAAGTCATCTTCGACTTCGTCGGTATCGACGCAACTGCACAGATGTCCGTTCAAGCGGTTGCGCCGAACGGCGCGTATCGCATGGTAGGTCTCGGAGGCGGAAACCCCGGAATCACTGCCGAAGCTGCCGGCGGACCTGGCTGGCCGTGGGGCGCATCGGTCCGGAAGTCCTATGGCGGCACCAGAAACGACCTCGTCGATTCCATCGCCCTGGCACAGGCCGGTCTGGTAACGGTAGAAGTAGCCCGCTTCGACCTCGCTGATGCCCGCGACGCACTCGACCGTCTCGAACACGGCAAGGTCACCGGACGCGCAGTGCTCGTACCCAAATCTTCGAAAGGCACTTCACGTGACTACTTCCGCTGATACACAAGCATTCATCGCGTCCGTCATGGCTGGGCTGACCGGCCCCGGTGGTCCTTTCGAGATGCAAGTCGAGGATGTACTCGGCAGCTCGATGCCCGTCATGAAGAACCGTGACAAGGCACTCGGCGATGTGCTCGCCGCATCCTTCGATTACGGATCACGCGACTACCTGGTGACCAAGGACCGACGCTTCAGCTACCTCGCGCACGGCGAGGCCGTAGCGGCACTGGCCACTGCGCTGCGCGAGCGTTACGGCGTTCGCAAGGGCGATCGGGTGGGCATCCTCGCCGCCAATACGCCGGAATGGGTGATGACCTTCTGGGCGGCTCAGTCGCTTGGCGCCATCGCCGTCGGGTTCAACTCGTGGTGGGTGGCCCGTGAAGTGCAATACGGCATCGATCACACCACTCCCACCGTGGTGATCGCCGACGCCAAACGCGCACAAGTTCTTTCCGAAGTGAACACCGATGTTCCCGTGCTCACGATGGAAGAAGATCTACCGGCCTTGATGGAGAAGTATTCGGGTTCGGCACTGCCCCGCACGTCCGTCGACGAGGACGATCCGGCCGTCATTCTTTACACGAGCGGAACCAGCGGCCGCCCCAAGGGCGCTGTTCACACTCATCGAAACGTGTTGGCCGTCATCGACTACCACCGCTACAGCGATCGCCTCGCTGCGGCGTTCACCGGCCGACCCAGTGACGGCCGACCCAGTGACTTGCGGTATCTGCTGACCGCGCCGCTGTTTCACATTGCAAGCCTGCATAACCTGGCGATCCCACGACTCGCAACGGGCGGAGCGGTGGTCATCCACCAGGGCGCCTTCGACGTCGACGAAGTCCTTTCCCTTGTCGAACGCGAGAAGGTCACCAACTGGGCGGTGGTCCCCACCATGGCAACCCGTCTCCTCGAACATGGCAGTCTCGAGAAGTACGACCTGACCTCACTGAGCGCCTTTGCACTCGCGTCTGCGCCGTCATCTCCGGCTTTGCAAGACCGCCTGCGCGCGCGACTGCCTTTTGCGCAGCACACCTTGGTCGACAGTTACGGGCTCACCGAATCCTCCACCGGCATTTCGGTTGCCACGCCACCAGAACTCGCCGCGTTCCCCGGAACTCTCGGACGGCCCATCATCGGTGTGAGTGTGGAGGTCCGTGATCCATTCGGTGTTGCGGTTCCCGACGGCGAGGAGGGCGAAATCTGCGCTCGCAGTCCGTATGTGATGTCAGGATACTGGAACGACGAGACTGCAACTGCTGCCGCCATCGGTCCCGACCGATGGCTCCGAACCGGCGACTTCGGAGTTCTCGAAGACGGCCGACTCCGCCTGACGGGCCGCCGGTCCGATCTGATCCTGCGCGGCGGCGAGAACGTCTACCCTCTCGAAATCGAGCAGACTATCGACGAGCATCCCGCGGTACTCGAATGCGCTGTGATCGGCATTGATTCGGCAGACCTCGGCCAAGAAGTGGCGGCCGTTGTCGTTCTTCGCAGCGAGGGAGCGGCGACCGAAGAAGAACTACGCGACTATGTCGCCGAACGACTGGCCTACTTCAAGGTGCCGGTGAAGTGGAAACTGAGCACAACTCCTCTGCCTCGCAATGCAACCGGGAAGACGATACGCACAAAGGTGGCTATCTCATGACCTACGACGCCGTGATCAACAACGGTCTGTGGTTCGACGGCACCGGGGCGAAACCAGCTGTCCGCAATCTGGGTATCAGCGGCGGGCTGGTCACTGCCATCTCCCTCGATCCACTCGACGAAACCGACTGTCCCCGTGTCATCGACGCGCGGCGCAAGTGGGTGATCCCGGGCATCGTGGACATCCACACTCACTACGACGTCGAGATCCTCGAAGGCCCGGCGCTGAGCGAATCTCTCAGACACGGGGTCACGTCGATCTTTGTCGGATCGTGTTCCCTGTCCACCATTCACGCCAGCCCGTCGGACGCCGGCGACCTTTTCGGCCGCGTCGAAGCTATCCCACGCAAGCACGTCGTCGAAGCACTCACGCGGGCCAAGACCTGGAACTCCGCGAGAGAGTATGTTGCTGCACTCGAGGCGCTTCCGCTAGGTCCCAACATTGCAGCCTTCATCGGACACTCCGACATGCGAGCCGCCGAGATGGGACTGGATCGTGCTACCAGGAAGGACGTGCACCCCACCGACACCGAACTCGCGTCGATGGAAGCGCAGTTGACCGAAGCTCTCGACGCAGGATTCGTCGGGATGTCCAGTCAGCAATTGTTGTTCGACAAACTCGACGGTGAGACCTGCCGATCACGCACGCTGCCGTCGACGTATGCAACCACGAAAGAACGACGCCGACTCAATGCGATCCTGCGCCGCCGAGGACGGGTATTTCAGGCCGGACCTGACCTCTCCAACCCGATGAGTACCGGAGCGATGGCGTTCTCCAGCGCGGGTATCTGGCGTAAGCGACTCAAGACGAGCATGCTTTCGGCGGCCGACATCAAGTCCAACAAGTTGGCCGTGGTGATCCTCGGCCCACTGGCACACTTGGTCAATCGACTCGGCGGCGACCTGCGCTGGCAGCACCTGCCAGTTCCCTTCGAGGTATATGCCGACGGCATCGACCTGGTTGTCTTCGAGGAGTTCGGATCCGGCGCTGCAGCACTGCATCTGACCGACGAGATGGAACGCAACGTCCTGATGCAGAGTGAGAAGTACCGTCGACAGTTCCGCAAGGACTACGATCAAAAATTCGGCGTCCAAGTCTGGCACCGCGACTTCTTCGACGCCGAAATCGTTTCCTGCCCCGACGAATCCCTTGTCGGCAAGAGCTTCGGGCAGGTCGGCGTCGAACGAGGCGGCCTCCACCCTGTCGATGCATTCCTGGATCTGGTCCTCGAACACGGCACGAAAGTGCGTTGGCGCACAACCATCTCGAACCACCGACCGGAGATTCTGAACAAGTTCGCCCAGGACAACGGTGTCCAACTCGGGTTCTCCGACGCCGGAGCGCATTTGCGCAACATGGCGTTCTACAACTTCGGCTTACGACTGCTACGACGTGTCTACGATGCCCAAAAGGTCGGCCGTCACTTCATGACCGTCGAGGCAGCGGTGCATCGCCTCACCGGCGAACTCGCCGAGTGGTACGACGTCGATGCCGGGCACCTTCGATTAGGTGACCGCGCCGATCTGGTTGTGATCGATCCCGCCCATCTCGACGATTCACTCGAGGCGTACGCCGAAAGTCCGGTCGCGGAGTACGACAACCTCTCCCGCATGGTCAATCGCAACGATCAGACCGTCACCGCAGTGTTCGTCGGCGGCGAGTACGTCTTCGGCCACGGAGAAGCAGCACCCGTTCTCGGCAACCGCCGAACCGGAAAGTTCTTGAAAGCAGGTGCCCATTAACACGTCCAGATTTGCCGGCAAAACCGCGGTTGTCACCGGCGCAGCATCAGGTATCGGTGCAGCCATCGCACTACGACTTATCGGCGAAGGCGCACAGGTAGCCGGAATAGACATCGATGCAGAGGGTTTGAAGGAGATAGCCTCCCAGCACAGCGCGTCTTTCCTCGCCGTTCCCGCTGACGTCACCAAGGAATCCGATGTTGCCGAGGCTATTGCCGCTGCGGCAGCGGAATTCGGCGGTATCGATCTGGCTTTCAACGTTGCCGGGGCGTCGAGGGTGGGGCAGATCGTCGACCTCGACGAGGCCGACTGGGACTTCACCATCGACCTGGTGCAGAAGGGCGTCTTCCTCTGCACCAAACATGAAGCGCGGCATATCCGAGAGCACGGTCGCGGTGGTGCGATAGTCAACGTGTCCTCATTGAACGCGCACGTACCGAGCCCCTACGGGAGCGCGTACGCGACAGGCAAAGCCGGGGTCGAGATGTTCAGCAAGAATGCCGCGATCGAACTCGCTGCGTCGGGGATCCGGGTCAATGCCGTTCTACCCGGCCTGGTCGACACGCCACTGGTCGCGCCGGTCATGAACTACGAACCCGCCCGCGACATGTTTCTCAGCCGAATTCCCATGTCCCGAGCGGCAACTCCCGACGAGATCGCAGGCCCCTGCCTCTATCTCGCCAGCGACGACGCCTCGTACATCACCGGAACCAGTCTGGTCGTCGACGGCGGCTGGGAGGTCTCGAACTACCCGGATCTGACGACGCTGGGCAACTAGGTTCAGTTGCCGGGCAACACACATTGAGTATCGAGGCCGAGGACGTGGTTGAGCCGGCCGAAGGCCAACCACGATCCGAGGCACATGCTCAACTCGACGATTTCTCGCTGGGAGTAGTGAGCTGTCATACGTTCCCAGAACTCGTCGTCGAGCCCGTGGTGGTCGAGGGCGTATCTCTCGGCGTATTCGGCAGCGAGGCGCGTCCTGTCGTCGAAGGCATCTGTGGTGCGCCAGTCGGTGACAGCCTGATCGAACGTCGACTCCACAGTCTCGCCGTCACGCTCGGTGCGCCAGTCCTGACAGAAGATGCACCCGTTGATCTGAGCGATCCGAAGCCTGGCCGCCTCGAACTCGCGGAGTCCGAGAGTGCCTTCCGTGTAGACCTTTTGGGAGAACCCGGCGGCCGCGGGCCCGATGCCGGGAACCATCTCGCCCCACACGTAGCCGATCGGGTTCTTGCCTTCGGGTATGTCGATATTCATGTGAGTACCTCCGAGTTTCGGGCACCGAGCTTGCCGACGCCGGCTGTAAGCGGAACGTCCAGCGCGTCGTAAAGGCCGGGTTCAGCCTTACGTAGCCACGGAATTGCGTTGACGAGACGTCCTACGGCCGTGGCATTTCCACCGGCCGCGCGGTTTCCACCTTCATCGGTGGCTTCGACGTTGATCTCGATTCGTGGTCGTCCTTCGACGATCACCTTGTGCGCGCCGTCGCCTCCGTCTGGCGGGAGCGGCCAGTCGCGGGCACAGGACGGATGAATACGCGTGACGTGTTCGATCACGATCAGGGGTTCCCCGCCGACGATTCCCTGAACCTCGAATCGCAGTGCGCCTTGGGTGCCGGCCGCGAACTCCCCCATATGTTCGGTCGACACGGTTTCCTCGAGCGGGCGGCGCAGCAAGGTCTCGCGGATCTCGTCGAGTTCCACCCCGAGCGCTCGGGCGATGAGCCGAATCTGCCCGCCCCAGACCATGGTGGGAACACTGGGCGCGACCATCGGAGGTTCGTAGTCCATCGGCTGACCCATCCCGATCAGGTAGCGGACAGAATCCGGCTGTTCGTAGGTCGTGTAGTCGAAGATTTCCTGACACCGGATCTGGTCGATTGTCCCCGCGAGCCCGCTGACGAGAATCGGCAGGATGTCGTTGCCCCAGCCTGGGTCGATACCGGAGACGAACAGAGCGCCGCCGCCCGCCTTGGCAGCAGCTTCAACGGGATCACGAAGTTCGGGAGGCGCAGATTTCGGGTCGTACAGCGCATACACCGACGGCGTGACCACTACAGCTCCAGCGGCCAGCGCCCGCGTGATGTCGGCAACAGCGTCATCGGGCCGAATGTCGCCGGACGCCGCGTAGACCACCGCGCCGGGGGACGCTGCGAGCACGGCATCGGCGTCGTCGGTAGCCGCGACGCCCAGGTGCACTCCCAGATCCGCGAGGTCACCGGCGTCTCGCCCGACCTTTGCAGGGTTGGCAACGATGACGCCGACAAGTTCGAGGGCAGGATTGGCTGTCACAGCGCGAATCGATGCACGCCCGACGTTGCCGGTACCCCACACGACAGTCGGAATCTTGGACTCGGCTTCATTCGAAACTGCACCCATCAATCGGACATTACCCAGCTCAGCGCGTCAGGTCAGCAGAACTGCAAGAATTCGTTTCACTTCACCCGGTCAAAAATGCCATTGCCTGCGCAGTCAGTGCACCGTCACCCCGCCTCCGGTACGTCTCGGCGGGTCGGCCGTTACCTGGCCTGCTCATCTCGCCGGTACTTTCGAGCGCGTCGAACACCTGCCGGCGGAAGCTGTCCTTCTGGAACGGACGATCGAAGATCACCTCGTACAGTCCCCGAAGTTCGGCGACGGTGAACGTCCCGCCCGACAATCCGTCCGGATCCACGTACGACGCATACCTCGTGCGTAGGTCCGTGACCGCGAGTCGCACCATGTCGGCGTGATCGAATGCGAGTCCGCTCACTGCCTCGTCGTCGTACACATCGACGAGAAGCGCCGAATCGGGCAGTGCCGATTCCGGTAGGCAAGCCGTGTGTGCGACCGACAAAACCCATCCACGGTCGTCGCGGTCCGGTCGGTCGAAGATCGCCAACTGGTGAAAGCTCGTCTGGGCCAACTCTGCCTTGACCGACAGGGCACGATCGGCTGCGGCCGTGAGCAATTCGCGTTCGTGCAGAAATGTTCCCGGTAGCGCCAGCGCACCGAGACGGTGCCGAACCACCAGAACTTTCAGAGATCCACCGCTGTACGTCAGCACCGCGACGTCCACTGCCACAGACGGACGCGGATAGTCCGTCAATCGCTTGCCGCTCGTGTCTGTCCATTTATTCACCCTTGCATGTTATCTCAAATATGATCTATGGTTAGCGCAAAGTTGATCAAACGATCATCGCGAACCGAAGAGGTGGCTATGAAACTCACCGCACAGCAGTCCGATCGAGCGGCCGGCGTTCTGCTCGGCACCGCAGCAGGAGACGCACTCGGCGCCGGCTACGAATTCACCTATCCGAAGGCCGAGATCGACATCGACATGATCGGTGGCGGCCCGTTCAACTGGGCACCGGGAGAATGGACCGACGACACCTCGATGGCAGTTGCGATCGCCGAGGTGGCCGCTACCGGAATCGACATCGTAAGCTCTGGCGGTCTTGATGCCATTGCAGCACAGTTCATCCGGTGGTACGACTCGACGCCCGCGGACATCGGCAACCAGACGCGAGCAGTGTTGTCTGCCCGCTCCGAAAGCGCAGCGGCGATGGCGGATCGTGCGCGGGCGATCAGCGGCCGCAAGGCCGGCAACGGCTCGCTCATGCGGACTGCTCCCGTCGCCCTCTCCTACTTGGACGATGCAGAAGGTGCCATGGCGGCCGCGCACCGGATCAGTTCACTCACGCACGACGACCCGCGTGCCGGACAGGCGTGTGAGTTGTGGACCCATGCCATCCGCCATGCCGTTGTCGCCGGCAACTTCGACGGCGTTCGAGGCTTCCTCTCCGTTGCCGATCAGGAGGTAGCCGAATACTGGGGCCCGCTGCTCGATCAGGCCGAAACCGGGAACCCGCAGGACTTCTCCAAGAACGGTTGGGTGGTGCATGCACTTCAGACTGCTTGGTGGGCCATCACTTCCACGGACAATGCCGACGCTCGCCACCTCCAGTACGCATTGGAAGCAGCCGTACGAGCCGGCGGGGACACCGACACGACTGCGGCCATCGCGGGTGGCCTTCTCGGCGCCCGTTGGGGAGCGTCGGCGGTTCCCGCCCGCTGGCGCCGAATCATGCACGGCTGGCCGGGATACCGTTCCTCCGATCTGGTTCGCCTGGCGATCAAGACTGCTCGCGGCGGTACCGACGACCAGAACGGATGGCCGTCGACCGCAGAACTCGATTACTCGAAATTCCGCGGAACCCACCACCTGACCACACATCCGCATGACGACGGCGTGATGCTCGGCGGCGTCGATGCGGTGTCCACTGCAGACTACGACGCCGTGGTCAGCCTGTGCCGCATGGGAACACGGCAGGTCAGCTCCGATCACGTCGAGTTCTGGTTGGTCGACGACGGTCACGATTCCAACGCCAACCTCGAGTTCGTTATCGACGACGCAGCGCGCACCGTCCAGGCGTTGCGGGCCGAGGGAAAGCGCGTACTCCTTCATTGCGTTCAGGCGCACAGTCGCACACCGTCGGTTGCGGCGCGATACTCGATGTTGATCGGACGTGACCCCTACGACGTACGCTCGGCTATGCCGTGGGCTCGCCCGAAGCGTGAACTCTGGAACACGGCAGTCGGAAACACGGCAGTCGGAAACACGGCCGTCGGAAACACAGCCGTCGGGTACACAGGAGGATCCATGCCCGCTATTACCGTCGTCGAAGGTGACATCACGACGCTGACTGTCGACGCCATCGTCAATGCGGCCAACTCCAGGCTCCTCGGCGGTGGCGGTGTCGACGGCGCGATCCACCGAGCCGGAGGACCGGAGATCCTGAAGGCCTGCGAGGTATTGCGCAACACCAGCCTTCCCGACGGCCTCCCGGTGGGTGCGGCCGTGGCCACCACCGCGGGAAAGCTCCACGCCAAGGCCGTGATTCACACCGTCGGCCCGAGGTATTCGCGCTCCGAGGACCGATCCGGATTGCTTCGGTCGGCGTACACCCGCAGTCTCGCCGTTGCCGACTCGATCGGCGCACGAACCGTCGCCTTTCCGTTGATCTCGGCAGGGGTTTACGGCTGGCCGAAGGAAGATGCGGTCCGACAGGCCGTTTCAGCGATTCGCACGGCGAAGACCGAGGTCGAGACGGTCACACTGGTCGCATTCAACAAGGAGACGGCAGAACTGATGCGCCGCGCGATCGCCTGACCGTTTACCGGGCCCACTTCACGCCACGTCAAAGCAGTGCAGAGCGGTCAGTGAAGTGGAGAAATTTCGCCGGTTGGACGTTTGTCCAACAATTTGTCCGAATCGCATATTTTGCGGGTCGCTCTGTGTTCTACTCCTCTCCAGGGTTTGAGCTGGTGGTGAGCAAACGACGAAGACGTATTCGCTTCTCTGTCAGCTCGAGGCCGGTTCCCGGACCCGGCTTCAAGCCGAGAGCTCGATTTTTTCGAGCGCTACTCAAGGAGAATGTGAATGGTGTCGACGTTGATGCGCCGAGGAGTAGGGGTGGCCGCATCCTTGACCGGATGCGTTGCCCTGGTCGTCGGCGGAGCGGGAGTTTCATCCGCCGCTGATGTGAACCTTCCGTTCACGGCATCGTGTCACGGGTGGCAGTTCCCCGGTCCGATCACACACAACGAGACGCGTGATTCCGGCGTCACGATCAGTGCCCCGACCGTGGTTCCGCCGAACTCGACATTCACCTACCGACTCGCCCCCAAGCCGATGACGGTCCCCAATGACGGCTACGACCTCAGGTCCGTCGTGAACTGGACGCGTCTCAAGTTCGATTTCGACATCCCTGCAGGCACCTCCTACGTGGGGGCGCAGATCGTGGCCGGCACCAGCTCGAATCTGGGTGGGGTCGCCCCGACGATCACGCGGGTGAACGATGCCGGTTCACCCGATCCGAATGGGACGCATCTTCGTATCTCCGGCAACAACATCACGGCGGGCAACGGACCCAACACCGACGACAACGGCGGCGGCGGAATCGAGGTCGGTGGAGGAAAGACGTTCCAGCTCCCGGCAGTCGACGTCACCGTCACGTCAGGGGCTGTGGGAACCCAGATCAAGCCCATGCTCCGCGTTTCCGACACCAACTCCGGTTCCTACGACAGTGCCGCCAACTACCTGACTTTCCTGCAACAGGAGACACTGCTCGGTGGCGTCAAATACTGGCTGACCACCAATTGCTCACCACGCGACAATCGTTCGGCCGGATTGAACGCAGGCGGCCAGCCGCTCGCCGTGATCAATGTCGACTCCAGTCTCGCTCAGACACAGACGCGAATCGACGCACCCGGTAAAGCTGTCGTCGGTGACTCCGTGGAGCTGACGGCAACGGTCACTCCGTGGCCGTCGGGAGGAACAGTGCAGTTCCGTGACGGAGGGGTCGACCTCGGCGCTCCGGTGGCCGTCGTCAACGGTGTCGCAAAGGCCAACCGCACGATGACAACAGCGGGCGACCACAACATCACGGCGTACTACACGGGATCTGCCGGTTTCATGGAATCGATGTCGGGCGCCGTGACGATCAACGTGGTCGAACCGTCCGAGCCCGAGCCTGGCACCGGTAGCCTCGGCAGCCTTGGTACCCCCGGATTCGGGTCGTGAAAACTGTGAACAGAAACCAGGATTCGTCGATGAACTCGAAACTCCTACGCGGCTCTGCGATTGCAACCGTCTCGGTACTGGCCGGCGGGCTGTTCTCCATCGTCGGCGGCGGGACCGCCTCTGCTGCCCCCGAGACCAAGAGCGTGGCCTTCACAACTGCATGCCATGTGCGCGAGATGGACGGTGCGGCAAGTCCGATCACATTCAACGAGACGCTCGGCTCGGGGGTCACCATCACCGCACCGACCACCGCGGCACCAGGTGAGACCGTCACCTACCGCGTGCAGCCGAACGAGATGAAGGCAAACAGCGGCGGCCATGCCAGCCGTGGAGTCGTGCATTGGGCCCGGATCAAGTACGACTTCGACATCCCGTCGGGCGTCGAATTCGTGAGTTCCCAGCTTGTGGCGGACAGTGCGTACGGCCTCGGATCCGACAGTGCCACTCCAACAGTCGCACAGATCGACGACGGCGGTAATCCATCGGCATCCGGTACGCACCTGCGTATCTCCGGATCGAATCGGACCATCGGAAACGGTCCGTCCTCCGCGGTTCGATCGAGTGACGGCATCATCGTCGGCGCCAACACCAAGTTCCGACTCCCCGCAGTCGACGTCACAGTCAAAGCCGGTGCGGCTGGTAGCGAGATCAAACCTTCGCTGCGAGTTTCCGATCCCGGCTCCGCCAACTACGACGACGACCGAAATGCGCTCACATTCGTCCAGCGCGAGAAGGATGTCTTCACAGTCAACTACTGGGAGCGCTACAACTGCTCCCCGCGGGACAACAGGAACTCCGGCCTCAACGCCGGTGGGCAGGCCCTGACCACCATCTACGTCAGCCAACCGACAACCACCACAATCCAGATGCCCGACTCGATCCAAGCCAGCACACCGACAGAGCTTGTCGCAAAGGTGGATCCGGCGCCGGTCAACGGAAACGTGCAGTTCAGGGTGGACGGCGCTGACGTCGGTACACCTGTCACGCCCGGTGCCGACGGCACTGCCCGGCTACCGCATACCTTCTTCACCGCCGGAACCGCGCGGGTCTCCGCAACGTTCCAGGGAGTCAACGGATTCCAGAGTTCCAACTCGACAGAGGCGATGGTCACGGTGACTGCCGCACCTGTCGTCAAGCAAACCGACACTGCCGTGAACGTTCCTACCGATGCAAAGACGGGCGTATCGGTGTCGCTGAGGGCGCAGGTCACGCCGACCCCCACTGGTGGCACTCTCCAGTTCAAGGATGGCGCTGCAAATATCGGTGCCCCGATCCCGGTGGGCGCTGACGGAAAAGCCACTCTGGAACACGCATTCACCTCGGCCGGATCTCATGCAGTGTCGGCCTACTACTCCGGCGCAACAGGATTCATGCCGTCGATGGCATCGGCCCAAACCGTCACCGTGTCTGATCCCGCGCCGTCCGATGTCACCACCTCGACCTCACTGGCAGCTCCCGCGACGGCCAAGCAGAATGTCGCGGCAGAACTTTCCGCAACGGTCAGTCCTAATCCGGGCGGGGGTTCGGTTCAGTTCTTCGACGGTGACCAACCCATCGGACAACCCGTTGTCGTCGGAGTCGACGGTGTGGCGCGACTGACGCACACTTTCGCATCGACGGGCGATCATCCGATCAAGGCGGCATACGCCGGGCGAAGCGGATTCACGCAGTCTGCGTCGGACGAATCCGTCGTAAAGGTTTCTGCTGCGCCTGATGATGGCGGAAACGGCGGCTCGGGCAGCCTCGGTTCGCTGGGCGGTCTCTTCGGTTCCTGATCGCATTTCTCTCGACACTGTTGCCGCTGCACCGATTCGGAGCAGCGGCAACAGCATGTCGCGGCCGTAGTCATAGCACTGATTGATTGATCGATGGAGCACAAGTGTCCAGGAATTCCTTTTCTCGACGGTCGTTTCTCGCCGCCGGGGTCGGCGCGACTGCAGTCGCCGCCGCTTCCCTTCTGCCGCCGTCGCTTCAACGTGCACTGGCGACACCCGCGAACTCCGGCGGGCTCGATTCGATCGAGCATGTAGTCCTCGTCATGCAGGAGAACAGATCTTTCGACCACTACTACGGCGCTCTGAGGGGTGTTCGCGGCTTCGGGGATCCGAATGCGTTGCGTCTACGCAGCGGCCAAAGCGTCTTCGAACAACCCGGACCTACCGGTCCGGTGCTCCCCTTCCCCATCCGCGATTCCGCTGCGGCACAAAGTATGGACACCCAGAACGTCACCGGGCTGGATCACAGCTGGGCGGGCGGACATGCCGCACTCGCCGACGGCTGGCACGACGGTTGGATTGCGGCAAAGACCGGTACGACGATGGCGTACTACGACCGGCAAGACATTCCCTTTCATTACGAACTGGCGGACTCGTTCACAATCTGCGACGCCTACCACTGCTCCGTTCCGACGTCGACGAGCCCCAACCGGAACTATTGGGTCTCTGGATACACCGGATGCGAGCCACTTTCGCCGAATCCGACCGAGTCGGTCCTGCCTTCGGATCCGCCCGGCCCCGAGGGAAGAGCTGTAACCAATGCGGCCTACAACCCCTGGCACGCCGGCTACGGATGGACGACGGTTCCCGAGCGGTTGCAGTCCGCCGGCATTTCCTGGAAGACCTACCAAGAGTGGGACAACTTCGGAGACAACAACCTCGAATACTTCACTGCCTTCAAGAAAGTGGCGGCAGGGCTGCTTGGTCGGCCAAGCCTGCTCCCCTACGAACTGCAGACCTTGGCCGGGTTCTATCTCGCCCTGCCGTCGATGCCGGCGCCGGTCCAGGACGCAGCGGTACTGGCCCTCGAGAATGCTGCAGACCAACTGTCGCCTGCTGATCGCCAACTCTACGATCGCGCACTGTACCGATCCCGGCCCGGCACACTGGCCGCCGAGTTCAGGAAGGACGTCGAGTCGGGCCGACTGCCGCAAGTCAGTTATCTCGTTCCGTCCGAAGTGGATTCGGAGCACCCATCGGGATCGTCACCTGCGGCGAGCGCAACACTGCTCTATCAAGTGCTCGACGCCGTCGCCTCCGATCCCGATCTGTGGGCGAAGACGGCCGTGATCGTCAACTTCGACGAGAACGACGGGTACTTCGACCATGTACCGCCACCTCGACCACCGCGCTCGGTCGAAACCGAATGGGTCGGCAATCAGCCGCTCGGCCTCGGCCCGAGGGTGCCGATGACGATCATCTCGCCGTGGACTGTTGGCGGTTTCGTTTGTTCACAAGTGTTCGACCACACGTCCGTCACGCAATTCCTGGAGAAGCGGTTCGGAATCACGCAGCCGGAAATCGACCCGTGGCGACGCACGGTGAGTGGCGACCTGACGTCGGCGTTCGACTTCGCCAACCCGCGTAGCCGACCGACTTTGGCGCGCCCGCAGCCCACTCCGCCTCTGGAACCGCGGTGGACACCGACCCCACCCACCGAGCAGAGAATGCCCCTGCAGGAAAGCGGCACTCGACCAGCACGGGCCCTTCCCTATCAGCCCGACGCCTACACGACGGTGAACCCGGAAACCGGCTCGTTGACGGTCCATCTGGTCAATGCCGGTGCCGCATCAACTCACCTGGCCTTGTACCCGTACGCAGGTGAGTTCGACGAGCCACGGCATTACGACCTCCTGGGCGAGGTCGATGACACCGTTGCGCTCAGTGATCGCGTCTACAGCCTGACCCTGTTGGGTCCCAATGGTTTCAGGCGCGAGTTCAGTGGAGCTACAGACAGTGCGGCAGCTTCGCTCGACGTCTCGACAACCATCGACGCAGGGTCGCGCGCGCTTGTACTGACCGCGAACAATTCCGGAAGTCGTGCACTCTCCGTCGACGTCGACGGAGACCGACGGAAGCTCGCTGCCGGCGCACGCGGCCGGTGGGCGGTGGCGTCGGTGGACGGCTGGTATCAGGCCACCGTGACGGTCGACGAAGATCCTGAATTCAAGCGCGTGCTCGTCGGACACATCGAAAACGGGCGTACCAGCGTAAGCCAACCGACGTGAATCGACACCGAGTGATCAAGACCAGGGCTGAATCCCCAGTCGGACAAGTCAATCCATCCACACATCCAGGAGGAGTTTCCGTGCGCCGTATCCCGCTCTCAGCACTGATAGTCGCGGGCTCACTGATACTGGGCGGCGGAATCGCCGCTGCCGAAGGTAGCCTGCCCACGTCGGGGAGCGCCGGTGGCACTTCGATGTCGCCGTCGTACCTGACCGATGACGCCGGCCGCTCCTTGATCCTGCGAGGGTTCAACACGGCGTCGAGCGCAAAAAGCGCACCCGACGGCATGCCGAAGTTCACCGAAGACGACCTCGAGCGCGAACATGCAGACATGGGAACAAATTTCGTGCGGTTCCTGATCTCCTGGCGTTCGGTCGAACCGGAACCAGGACAGTACGACCAGGAGTATCTCGACCGCGTCGAGGACCGGGTCAGCTGGTATGCCGAGCGCGGCTACAAGGTCATGCTCGACATGCATCAAGACGTCTATTCCGGCGCGATCACACCAGAGGGCAACAGCGGCAACGGCGCAGGCAACATCGGCAACGGCGCACCGGCCTGGGCGACATACATGGACGGCCTTCCGGTCAGCCCTCAAGACCGCTGGGAGCTGTACTACATCCAACCCGGCGTGATGCGCGCATTCGACAACTTCTGGAACACCACCGGCCAACACCCCGAACTGGTCGAGCACTACGCGAACGCATGGCAGGCGGTGGCCGAACGTTTCGCAGGCAATGACACCGTCGTGGCATACGACCTGATGAACGAGCCGTGGGGCGGTTCCCTCCAAGGCCCCGCATTCGAAGGCGGGCCCCTCGCTGCCCTGTATCAGCGAACCACCAACGCCATCAGGGAAGTCGATCAGGACAGCTGGGTGTGCGTGGCCCCGCAGGCCGTCGGCGTCAACCAAGGTGTCCCCAGCGGACTGACGAAGATCAACGACCCACGAGCCGGCGAACAGCGAATCGCCTACTGCCCACACCTGTACCCACTGCCCCTCGACCTCGGTGACGGATACTCCGGCCTCTCACGCACACTCACCGACGCGACCATCGACACCTGGCGCGACAGCGTCGAACACATAGCCGGAAACGTACTCGGCGGCGTCCCGGTCATTCTCGGCGAATTCGGGCTCGACACAACACTGCCCGGCGCAACCGACTACATCGACCGCGTCTACACGACCGCCCGAGAACTCGGCGCGGGCGTCTCCTACTGGTCCAGTGATCCCGGGCCTTGGGGCCCGTACCTGCCGGACGGAACACAGACACTCCTCGTCGACACCCTGAACAAGCCGTATCCGCGCGCCGTCGCTGGCACACCCACCGAATGGTCCTCGACCGTCGACCGCCTTCAGCTGACGTTCACCCCGAACCCCGCGGTGACGGCACCGACCGAGATCTACTTACCCGAGAGCGGCTTTCCCGGCGGCGTCGACGTCGCAGGCGCCGACATCGTGAACTGGAACCCCCAAAGCCGGCTTCTCACAGTGGAAACCGCGGACGACGCGGGCCCCGTCACAGTCACGGTGACGCCGGCAAGCTGATCGCGAGCGTCGAAGTTCCTGGATATTTGTCCAGTTCTTTCGTAACGTACAAGCGACGGGTGATCAGCCGACGGAAGGCGAGTATGTCCACGGAGAAGATGTCTGTCCAAGATCGTGTTGCGCGGGCGGTGCTCGATGTCGTTGGCGCCTTACCGACCGGCGCGCAGCGCATTCTCGGTGGCAAGCCGAAGGAGATCGACGGACAGACTCTGCACCCCGAGATCCAGCTTGCACTGCGATTGCTCTCGGCAGTGGAAGGTACGAGCTTCGAGCATCTTCCGGTCGAAGAGGGACGAGCTCAGATCGACGCCGAATCGCGACTGTTCGGCGGTACGCCCATCTACATCGAAACGGTTCGCGACCTCGAGATTCCGGCCGGGGACTACGCGATTTCCGCTCGGCTGTATCGCCCGGCCGGGGTCTCCACGCCCGCTCCACTTTTGGTGTACTTCCACGGCGGCGGGTTCGTCCTCGGCAGCCTCGAGAGCGGCGACAGTGTGTGCCGCTTCCTGGCCCGCCACGGCGAAGTCAGTGTGCTGTCGGTGGACTACCGGCTGGCACCGGAGTTCCCCTTTCCCGCCGGGATCGACGACGCCGTCGCCGCATTCCGGTACTGCGTCGAACATGCCGCGGAACTGGGCGCCGATCCGAAATCCATTGCGGTGGGCGGAGACAGCGCCGGCGGGAACCTGGCTGCCGTCGTCGCGCAGTCCACGACCGAAGACGACGTCAAACCCGCATTCCAACTGCTCTTCTTTCCCTGGGTGGACCTTTCGTCGAAGCGCCCGTCGCACAAGATGTTCGGCACCGACTTCTTTCTCACCGACGCCCAACTCGACTGGTATGCAGCCCATTACCTGTCGGGCGGCACTTCGGCTCTCGACCCGCGAGTCTCACCGCTGCTCACTCCGGACCTGGCCGGCCTACCGCCCGCGTACGTTGCGGTCGCCGGTTTCGACCCACTACGCGACGAGGGCGAAGCGTATGCGAACCGGCTGCGAGAGGCCGGAGTCCCGGTCGCACTGAGGCGCCACAGCGGTTTGATCCACGCCTTCGTCAACACCACCGGCGTCGGCCACACCGGACAAGACGCGATGTTCGAGGCCTGTGGCGCTCTGCGAGTTGGACTTTCGGGCCCGCGCTGAGGGCGCGTCAGGAAACGGGGAGTGCCAGATCCGCCCACTCGACCATCGCTTCCAGCACGGAGCGCAGTTCCATCCCCGTCGCGGTGAGTTCGTACTCCACTCGCGGCGGCACCTCGGCGTAAGCAGTCCGGGTCACCAGGTCGAACTCCTCGAAACGTTTGAGCCTGGCCGACAGTGTCCTTGGACTGATGCCGGGCAAAGCGCGTCGTAGTTCCGTGAAGCGCATGGGGCCGTGCGTGAGCTCACGAACGATCAGCGTTGCCCACGGCCCGTCCAGGACCAGCAGGAAGCGCGCGACGCCGCACTCCGGAAGCACGTGACCTGATTCACTCATCGATTCCCCATTAGTTCACTTGAAGTAACTGGTTCCCGATGTGAACTATAGGCGTCATGACTTACACAGTGCATGGCGCCACCGGCGCACAGGGCTCTCCCGTTCTCGCAGGACTGGTCGCGGCTCTCGCCGGATCGGCAGGGGCCGAAGTCCGAGCAATTACCCGTAACCCTGACCAGACGTTCAAGGGTGCGAACACCGTCGTCGCGGACAATGCGTCAGTCGACTCTCTCGCCGACGCTTATCGCGGGGCGGACGGGGTGTTCTTTCACCTGCCACTCGCCGGCGACACCGAGACGCTAGCTGGTTATGCCCACAACGTTCTGGCTGCAGCGAGAGCGGCACGCCCTTCGCGGTTCGTGATCTCTACCAGCGGCACGGTGATCGGCGACGCTACTTCGCCGCTTGCCGGTCCCAACACACCCGTTCTCTCCGAGCTCGTCGACGGACTTCGCGCCGAAGGCATCGCGGTGACCGTTCTGACCCCACGTTTGTTCCTCGAGAATCTTCTTCTGCCCACTGTGCTGTCGGGAGTGAAAGACGAAGGCGTCCTGCGTTACCCACTGCGTGCCGATCTCGCGGTCGCATGGAGTTCACATCTCGACGTCGCTGATGCAGCCGTCGCGGCCCTGACTCTCGACGTAGCACCGGACGCGGTCGACATCGGACAGATTCCGGCGATCACCGGTATCGAATTGGCCGAGGCATTCGCCGAACACTTCTCGCGCGCGGTAACTTTCGAAGCCGTGACACCCGATGCCTTCGGTGCATCGATTGCGCCGATCATCGGAGCGGGTGCAGCAGCCGGGGTTTCCCAGCTCTACACGGGACTCGAATCTGCCGACAGCGTCGCGTTCGACTCCGCGACGGGTTCTACTGCTGCCTTGGGTATCACTGCCCGCAGCACGCGGGCCTGGCTGGCAGATCTCGGGGTGAACTGACCGGACAACGCAAAAGGCCGGCTCCGCGAAATATCGCGTGGAGCCGGCCGATTTCCGGGGTTACCGGTGCGTGCGGGTCTTCAACTGGCGGTTCAGCTGCCGACTCCCGAAGTCCAGACCGGCACCGTCACTGGTGGCCAGCACGGTGAGTCCAGCGGCGACCAGCAACGAAATAAGCACAACGCTCATGGTGAGTCACCTTTCTTCCTGTCGTGAAACGGTTTTGCGCCTCCGGGAAATGCCGACATATCCGGCACCCCACTTCAGCTGACCTCAAAGTATCTGTAACTATGGGTTACGCGCAATGTGTGGTCCCTCACCTGAAAGCGCAGGGTGATGCGCAGATCACGCTGCATTCGATGGCGGACTTACCCGGCCAGAACCATGCTCACGAACTCGTCGGCGAGCGCGTGAGCGTCCGCACCGCTGCCAGGAACCACATCTGGCGCACTGTGCACCAATTGCATCTGCCCCAGGTACATCGAATAGGCAAGTACGCCACGATGTTCCGCTTTCTGCCTGTCCATCCCCAGATCGACCAACAACGTCACGATGTAGGCGACTCGACGCTCGGTGACACGTCGAACCGCCGCCGAAACCACAGGATGGTCGATCCCGGCAAGCAGTTCCAACTCCGCACGGCGACCGGCCAGTCCGGTTGTGACCGCGTCGACCAGGCGACGCAACCTCACCTCTGCCGGTTCGCCGGAGGCCTCGACGGAAGAGATCAGTCGCTCGGTTGCCAGAACTTCCCATCGATCGAGCGCAGCCTGCAGCAATTCGTCACGGTTCGCAAAATGCCAATAGAAGGAACCCTTGGTCGATCCCAGCGTGCGTGCCACCTTCTCCACAGCGACGGCACCTGGCCCGTGGCTGGTCAGAGCCTCGAAAGCAGCATCGATCCACTGATCGCGGGAGAGTCGGGCGCGGGCATTCGTCACCTCCGTACGGTACCGTATGGGTAAGTTCCATACGGCACCGTACGGAGGATGAAATGACACTCGCATTCAAGGCAATGCCTGCACCGGACTGGGCAGAAGCCACCACGATCACCATCCCGTCTGTTCCGACCCATACATCCGAGGAGTGGGCGCAGGCCGTCTTCGACGTCAGGAATGTCCCCGCACCAGTCCTCGCGATGTTCTGGCTCAGGGAGCGGGTAGTCGGACTGCTCGGCATCGCCAAGGGACGCCCGGACACCTTTACCGTCGACAAGATCGCCGACGGCGAGGCCCTCATCGAGGCGGACGAGAAACACCTACGATTCGTCGCCTCGGTTCAGGCCGACAACGACGCCGGTCTCCTGCACGTCGTCACTGCCGTGGAGCTGAAGAACCGCGCGGGCCGAATCTACTTCGCACCAGTTCAGGTACTGCACGGCGTGATCACGCGGGCAATGATGACGTCTGCTCGAAAGAGACTGTGCACGTGATCAACCGTCCGGACCGCCCTTGAGTTCGAGGCTGATCTGATCGGCGTCCAGCGCGGCCAGTGCCGATCCGAGCATCCGTGCGTCGAACAGGCCGTCGTCCCGCGCGTCGAGTAGCGCTTGGCGCTGCGCGTCGATGACGTCGAGCCGGGTCTTCTTCTTCGACTGCCCCTCGGGTGGAACGAAACTCGCAGAAGCATCCTCGAGTAGAGCGAGCAAACGTCGATGTTCGTCGAGTTCGGAATCGGTGAGGTCCTGCGCTGCCGGACCGACCGCCACTACGACGCGCTTCAACGTCCCACCCTGAAGGATCAACGAGCCGGCTGCGACCAGGAACGCCACCAAGATCAGAAGCGATCGACTCGGAGTGTCTTCCGGAAGAGTCTGCGCGGCAGCCAGAGTGACCGCTCCGCGCATACCGGCCCAGATGACGATCGTCCCTTCACGCCATCCCAACGGTGCGGCTAGGTAGTAGTCGATATCGGCAACCGTCCGACGCACCCGAATCTTGAACCGTTCCATCTGATTCGCCGAAGGCGCCCGGCGCCTGCTACGCCGCCCTTCGTCCGGTGGGTAATCCTCCGGATTGTCGAGACGATTCGCGATGTCGGAGAGTCTGGGTTTCATGCGTTCGCGAAAGTTTGCCCGCGCTTGGAGTGCTCGCAGTAGCGGCGCGACGTACAGAGCCCGAACCAAGATCGTGAGGAACAGTGCACCCGCAGCGACGAAGACTGCGGTGGTTATTCCCTCGTGGTCGACCCGGACATCGTCGACTATCGACGAGAGTTCGAGGCCCATCACCAGGAAGATCGCACCTTCGAGGACCAGTTCGACTGTGCGCCAGTTCTGGGAGTCCGACAACCGATGACGCGGCGAGAGCTTCCGAGGAGCGTCGTAGCCGGTGACGAGCCCGGCCACGACGGCAGCAACCAAACCCGATGCACCCAACTCTTCGGCGGGGATCGCGGCCAGAAACGGCACCGTGAACGAGATGACTGTGTTGACCGTCGAGTCGGTGACACGGGCACGAACCATCAGGTTGACCTTGCCGACGACAACACCGATGACCGCGGCCACGACGACGGCAAAAGCGAACTTGCCCAACACACTCCACAGCGATACCGACGCGGCCGCTCCGGCGATGGCAGTACGCAACAGGACCAGAGCGGTAGCGTCGTTGAGCAGGCTTTCGCCTTCGAGGATCGACACCACCCGCGGCGAGACCGGGAGTTTCTTGACGATGGACGTCGCGACGGCATCCGTCGGGCTCACGATCGCGCCGAGTGCAATGCCCCACCAGATGCCGAGTCCTGGTATCACCCACGAGAAGAACACACCGAGAACAAGCGCACTCACCACGACGAGGAGAACTGAGAGCCCACCGATAGCACCGAATTCACGCCGAAACTCCATCGACGGCATCGAGACCGAAGCTGAGTACAGCAGCGGCGGAAGCACACCCGCGAGAATCCATTCCGGATCGATGTCCACCGCTGGGACAAAGGGGAGGAGGCTGACAACGATCCCGGCCATCACCAGAATCAGCGGCGCCGCGACTCCGATCCGCGCCCCGAGCGTCGAGGCGGCGACGATTCCGAGTAGTCCCAGCACAACGATGATCAGCGCATCCACAGTTCCCCCGCACTCCGGCTTGTGTACCCCGCTCTTTTTACACCTGTGCCGGCGCCGGGGGCGAAACCCGCCACGCGACGGCGATCAGAAGAACCGTGAATGCCGAAGCAGGCCACAGAGCGTGAAGGCCGATCCACCGATGAACGAGCGCACCGACTACCGCGCCCGCGATCAACCCCGCGCACATCCCGAAGTGCTGCAGCCACGCCCACTTCGGGCCGCCCAGAAAGGCTCCGGTGAGACGCTGGCCCATCTTGACCAGTGCACCGGTCATGTACGTGACACCGATCGTCACCTCACCGTCGCGCTGGAACACCGAGTTGACGGCTCCCATCGCCAGGGCCATCGCCGAGATCGCGCCTGGGGTGACGTCGAGGCTGCTCATCACCGAACCGATGGCCAGCAGTCCAGCCACAACCGCAAGCACCGTGACCTTGCGCGTCCGGACGGAGTACCGCTCCGTGAAGTGGGTGACGACGGTTCCCAGCGCGATTCCCAGGAGGAAGAGCACGATGATGCCGCCTGCCACCCGCGCGGTCGACCACACCCCGTCGGCAAATGCGACGCTCGCCTGCGTCATGTTGCCGCTCATGAACGAAACGAAAGGCCCACCGAGCGTGATGAATCCGAGCGCGTCGACGTAACCGGCCAACCCGGCGAGCGCTGTCGCCAGGCCGATCAGCGACCTGCTGTATCCCGTCACCCGACGAGCTCGGTTCAGCTCAGCTTGCTGGTGCGCAGCTCGTGGCCCTTGGACGTCTTGCAGCGGCCGGTCTCGAGATCCCACTGCCAGCCGTGCAGATCGCAGGTGAGGTTGGTGCCGTCGACGACACCGAACTTCGACAGGTCAGCCTTGAGGTGGGGGCAACGACGCTGAATCTCGTAGCCACCCAACTCGATAGACGCGCTGTCGTCGTGCGCCTCGGCGAACCAGCCGTCGGCGTATGCGATGCGTTCGTCGGTGAGGCACTTGAAAAACGTGTAGAGGAACTCGTTGTACCCACCGATGCGCCACGCCGTGAAGCGTGTCGACAGGAAAATGGTGTTGACCCAGTCTGGCTCGTCGTCACGCAGAACGGTGCGAACCAGTTCGGGAGCAATGCGGAAGCCGTAGCGGTACTTACCTTCTCCGTCGATGGGCTCGCGAACGATCCGCTTCGGGAAGTCGAGGACGACAGTCTCCTCTCCCATCACGAGTCCGACGGGGTAGCCGATTCCGTCGCAGATCAGATCGGACTGCGCCATGATCGGCTCGAACTTGGCCTTCAGACCGTCGAGCAGCGGCTCGCCTTCGGCCGGAGCCCACGTAGCCTTCTGCGCGGCGATGACCGGTGCCATCTTCTGCGCCATCTTCTCGATGTACTCGGCCTTGTTCGAGAAGATCTTGTCGACGTCCGCGTCCGGGATGGGATGCGTCAGGGCAACCTTCTCGCTTCCCCGAAGTTCGACGGTCGAGCCGGGGATCATCAGCAGACCACGATCGTTGCCGTTGATGCGCATCTGCTCGAGGAACGTGATCTGGTCGGGGAAGATGTTTCCCTCGTCGCCGTGATCGTCGTTGAGGTAACGCAGGTCGTCGTCGAGGAAGACCGGCGGGCCGGCCGACGGGACAACCCAGGCAGCGTCGACCTGGGAGATGTAGTTGCGGCAGCGGTCCATGCCGCGCTGACGCTTCTGCTTGCCGAAGTTGCGCTTGGTGCCCTTCGGGATGTCGTAGACCATCGGGTACCAGATCGCGCCCGAGTACTGCAGCAGATGGATGTCGACCTTCCCGAAGGCGTCGGTCAGCGGGTCCAGGTCGACGGGCCTGGCGTCGTTCATGTTGAAACAGGTGGTCTCCCCGTCCGAGACGACCAGGCCCGAGTCACCGATCGGACCGTCCGCCGGAGCGCGCAGAGCGATGATCATGATGTCGAGATCGCCCTTGGGACCGCTGACGGTGTGCTTGACGGAGTCTTCCGTCTCGAAGAACTTGTGGAAGCCGAGCTTCTCGAGCTCACGCTTGAGGTCCGGCACCGGGTAATCGGGGAGCAGGACGGTGGCGTCCTTGTTGACGTGCGCGATCAGGTTCTTCGGATCGAAGTGATCCTTGTGCAGGTGCGAAACGTAGAGGTAGTCGCAGTTGCCCAGCGCGTCCCAGTCCAGCTCGGTGTTGTCGGGGAACGGCACCCAGGACGCGAAATACGTCGGGGTCACCCATGGATCACACAGGATGGATCCGGCCTCGGTCTGGATGTGAAATCCTGCGTGGCCGACACTGGTGATCTGCATTGCAACCTCCGAAATCGTACTGCTGGTCAACTCAGCATAGTCGGCGCGATCAGGGCCAAATTGCGATCGCGGAGGCGGTCGGTTGTGACGTCATGCACGTCAGAGGTCGAAAGTGGGTTGTGAATCAGTCCTGCCGGTGACGCGGACAGCACTCTCTGCGCTGGCGTGTTCGCCGTATTTCTTGGCGCTCGCGGGAGCTGTTTCGCCATTCCCGAAGGCAGCCCCTAAGGCTAACCTAACAAACATGACTCGTCTTCTTTCTCCCTCCACGACCGATCGCGACTACTGGGCGATCGTGGACAACCTGACGCGGCGCGGTTTCTTCGGCGTCGGCGCGGGCGTCGCTGCGGCCGCGTTTCTCACCGCCTGCGGCAGCACGGAAAGTTCGACGCCCGATAACGCGGAGACCTTCGAGTTCACACGCGGCGACGAGAAGCTGATCATTCCGACGGACCCCCAGAACGTCGTTGCCCTCGATCCACGCGACGGCCTCGAATTGTCGATCCTCGCCGGATACCCGGTGACCGCCTACCCGACCGGCGCAGCCGAACACCTGCGCCGCGAGGTCCCGGATGCCACCGGTGTCGAGATTTTCGCCGAAGGTGCTTCGGATCCCAACTTCGAATACATCTCGACCCTCGGCGCGGACCTTCTCGTCCTCAGCGCCGGCTGGTGGGACACCGGGTCGTACGGCAACGACCGGATGCAGCAGATTGCACCGGTACTGCCCGTCGGCAAGGACTTCACCCCGGAATGGCGGAAGGTCATGTCGGACTTCCTCACCGGCATCGGGCGCAGCGATCGCGCCGAAGAAGTACTCGCCGAGTACGACGCCCATGTAGCTCAGGTCCGCCCGACCGTCGAACCGCTGATGGCCGGCAAGAAGGTTGCCTTCGTTGCCGCCGCCGAGGATCAGATCGCGTGGTTCCAGAACGATTTCCGCACCGCCGTCGCCGAGGACCTCGGGTTCGAGGTGCTCCGTGAAGGCCCCGACCTTCGCGTGATGCTCGGGTCGGAGCAGTTCAACCGTCTCGAAGAAGCCGACGTCATCTTCGCCTTGGATCGCAGCGCCTCCGGCAGCGTGTACACCTCGCCGACGTGGCAGCGCCTGCCCGCCGCACAGGCCGGTCGCGTAATTCCGTTCGACTACTACAAGGCCGCGGGATACGCCTTGACCGCCAAGGTCCTGGTCGACGACTTGGCGGCCGGGGTCAAGCGCTAGAACTACCTTTTCAGCAGAGTGCGGATCGCCTCGACCACTTCGGCAGGCGCCTCTTCTGCCATGAAGTGACCTGCGGACAGCGTGCGGTGCTCGAGATCGGGCGCCCACGCTTTCCACAGGGCCTCGGCGTCGTAGCCGAGCATCGAACCCCAGTCCTGCTGAATGACCGTGACCGGCATATGCAGTTGGTTACCCGCATCGCGATCGGCCCGATCGTGTTCGATGTCGATGCCTGCCGACGCCCGGTAATCGGCAACGATCGACGGCACCGCCTCCCGTGAGGCGCGCAGGTATTCCGCCCGCACGTCTACCGGAATCGCTTCGCGGTTCTGCGTCCACACGTCGAGAAAGTGCTCGAAGAACGCGTCGGCGCTGGCGCTGATCATCTGCTCGGGAAGACCAGGTGGCTGAGCCATGAGATAGAGATGGAACGCCACAGCAGCATTCGATCCATGCAGGATGTCCCACATATCCAGGGTGGGGAGCACGTCCAGCGAGCCGAGTTGCGTGATCACATTCGGATGATCCAGCCCCGCTCTGACGGCAACCAGTGCGCCACGATCGTGGCCGACGAGGGCAAACTTCTCGTGTCCCAATTTCCTGGCCACCTCGACGATGTCGGCAGCCATTGTTCGTTTGGAGTAGGTGTCCGGGTTTTCCTCGACCGGTTTGTCGCTGGCTCCGTATCCGCGGAGATCCGGGCAGATGACGGTGTGATCCGACGCCAGCGCAGTGGCGACGTGACGCCACATGAGGTGCGTCTGGGGGAAACCGTGAAGAAGGACGAGTGGTGTTCCGGTTCCGCCGACCGCGACGTTGAGCCGCACCCCGTCTGTTGTGGAAATCTGCTGATAGTCGAAGCCTGGAATGGTGATCGTCATCGGTCGCTCTCGTTTGTCGGGGTGATGGCAATAGTTGGGGTGATGGCAATAGTTGGGGTGATGCCAATCAGCCTCGCCGTAGTCGATGAGCATTCGATGAGCGCGATAACGTGGGGAAATGCGAGACCACACATTTTTCGGAGTTCTCGGACCCGTGGTCGCGTGGAACGATTCGTCAGGGTTGATCGATCTGAAAGGTCCACGACACCGAGCGGTCCTCGCTCGTCTGATCATTGCCCGAGGACGTGTTGTTCCGGTGGACGTGATTG
The DNA here is from genome assembly GCF_001029585.1 of Rhodococcus sp. ARP2. Lineage (NCBI taxonomy): Bacteria > Bacillati > Actinomycetota > Actinomycetes > Mycobacteriales > Nocardiaceae > Rhodococcus > Rhodococcus sp. ARP2. The sequence continues at coordinate 39,488 of NZ_LEKE01000067.1, forward strand.
TCGACGACTTCTGGGTCGATCCTCCGGCCGGGGCTACCAGTGCAATACGTACGTTCGTTTCCGCACTGAGGCGCGCGCTCGAACCGGATCGTGCCCCGCGAACGAAGCCGAAAGTCATTGTCACCGAAGGGCCTGGCTACGCCTTTCGCGCTGCACCCGACGCGGTCGACGCTTGGGAATTCGAAAGACTGGTACGTGAAGCCGCCGATTCGACGCCGGCGCAATCACTCGAACTGCTCCGAACCGCGCTCCAACTGTGGAGAGGGCCGGCCTACGCGGAGTTCGCCGAAGAACCGTGGGCTCGATCTGAGCGGTCACGCCTCGAGGAACTGCGTCTGACTGCCGTCGAACGCTTCGCATCCGCGCAACTCGATCTCGGGCGAACTGCCGAAGCGATTCCCGATCTGGACGCCCACGTCACGGAACACCCTTGGCGCGAGGACGGTTGGCGACTACTCGCTCTCGCGCTGTACCGGTCCAACCGTCAAGGCGATGCTCTGGCAGTCCTACGTCGCGCACGCGAGCTACTCGCCGAAGAGTTGGGCATCGACCCCGGGCCACGACTGACCGACCTCGAGTCCGACATTCTCCGCCGCGAAAACCACCTGGATCCTGTAGCGGCAGAACAGATCTTCACTCAGGTTTCGGCAGCGTACGACCGGACCGTAGCGGCAGGATCGAAATCGAGATTGGAGTCAACCGTCGGTCTCCTCCGAAGTTTGGCAGTTACGGGCGGAAGCGGACTCGAGACTGCCCGAAACCAACGACTGACAATCATCGGTGCCGCTGAACAATTGGACGATGTCGAACTCACCGCACGGATCATCGGCAACTACGACGTGCCCGGAATCTGGACACGATCCGACGATCCTCGGCAGGCTGCGCAGATCGTCGCGGCCGCTCAGCGCACCCTCGATCGACTTCCGGTCGGCAACGAACCCGCTCGGGCCAGACTGTTGGCGACAATTGCACTCGAATCGCGCGGACTGTCCGGTCATCGTGGGCTCGAATGTGCCCGCGCTGCAGTGCAGATCAGTCGTTCTCTCGACGATCCAGGTCTCCTGGCTTTCGCTCTGAACGGATTGTTCATGCAGACGTTCTGGACTACCGGTCTGGCCTCCGAGCGCGACGGCATCGGCCGTGAACTGGTCGACCTCTCCGCTCGACACGGACTGTCCACCTTCGAGATTCTCGGACATCTCATCCGTATGCAAGCCCTCAGCGCACTGGGGCAATTCGACGCAGCCGAGCTACACGCCGAGACAGTTGATCGATTGGCCGGACGTCACGAACGGCCGTTGGCAGCGGTGTTCACCACCTGGTTTCGCGCTATGCGAACGGCCACTACCGGCGCAGAAGCGGCGCACTGCGAGAAGCTGTACGAAGCTGCGGCGGTGAACCTTTCCGGTTCCGGCATGCCGGGTCTCGAGGACGGCATACTCCCTCTCGCAATTCTCGCCCTCCGTGTGTGGCGGGGACTGCCGGCAATTTTCGACCCGGCTACGCAGTGGGGCCCGTACGAACCCTGGGCCCGGCCACACCTGCTCATCGCACAGGGGCAGGCGAACGAAGCTGCGAAGGCCGTCGAGGCATTGCCGGACCCGCCCAAAGACCTACTCTCCGAGGCACTGTGGTGCTTGACTGCCGCGGCGGCCACTGCAGTCGGCGACAGTCGAGTCAAGGAGCGTGCTCGAGCGGCGCTCTTACCTGCCGCCGCCGAAATTGCCGGCGCCGGAAGCGGAATGCTCACAGCGGGACCCGTCTCGCACTATCTCGCCACACTGCAGTAGACCGGAACCATCAGGTGAATGCAATCACCGTGTCGCCCCACGCCTCCCGGATTTCGCAATCCAGATCAGCGACGACGGCATCGTGCTTGTCGATCAACAGTGTCGAGCGTGTGTCGGTGTCGTAAGTTGGCCATCCCGGGTCCGCACCCAGTTCACGATCGGCCCCGGTGCCGTAATCACCTGCAGCTCTGGCGAAATCCAGCCACCTCGCCTGCATGCGCTCTGACACGTGACGCGCCGCGCTCAGCCCACCCAATTTGTAGGTGATGTCCCGCGCTCCGTGATTGATGTTGCCGAAGACGTAGGCAAGTTCGGTCCCGTGGGTCGCACCAATTTTCAGCGCCTTGAGCATCGGCGGCGCGTAGTCGAATCGGTACAACCAGGTCGGTGCAATCTTGCTGTGCGCCTCGGCAATCCACAGCGTGGGCAAACGAAATCCGAAGTCACGGGTCAGCCCGAGACCAGCGCCCAGCTTGGACAGCCCCGAATACGCGCCTTCGATCTGCGAATGATCGGGTAGCTCGAGCCCAGGGTGCTCGTCGGCGATCTCCGCGAACATCGACGTGATCACGACGGGATCGATCGGCATCAACGGCGATTTCATCATCCGGAAGAGCGAAGATTCGTCTTTGTTGGTTCCGATGATCAGCGGAATCGGGTGTGCACTGCCGTGACGGAACGCGCGCACCGGGTAATCAGGGAGCAGATCACCGTCGACGATCGGCGCGAACGCCAAAGTGCCGGGCGTCTCCTGAGGGACGCGAGCAAACAGTTCGTCTGACGGCCCGATCATGTCTTCGGCAGACGTGGACCGCAATAGACCCAGATCGCCACCGCCGCTGAAGATCTCCAGAAACAGCTTCGCGACGATCTCGCCACGTTCACTCCCGTACACCGAAGTGGCGGGGGAACTCTCGGCGATAGCGCGATGAAACAGGCCACGGGCGGACGGCACGGTCATCAGCGTCGTCACAGCGCCGCCACCTGCCGACTCGCCGAACAACGTCACCCGATTCGGATCACCACCGAAGGCCGCGATGTTGCCTTGAACCCATTGCAGCGCTGCAATCATGTCGCGGAGAGCGACATTGGGTTCGAAGGTGTGTTCTTCCGAGTTGAAGGACGAGAAATCGACGAAGCCGAACACACCGATGCGGTAGTTGATCGAGACGACGACAACGTCACCGTTCTCAGCCAATGTGGTTGCGTCGAAAAGTGGTTGGCTGGATGCTCCGCGAAAGTACGCACCGCCGTGAATCCAGACCATGACCGGTTTACCCGGCGCATCAGAGCCGACGGGGCCCGGCGCCCATACGTTGAGAAACAGGCAGTCTTCATCCATCGGAACGTTCTCACCGAGCGGGATCATCGCAAGTCGACTTTGCGGTTCACACGGACCGAATTCTGTTGCGTCTTGAATCTCGGTCCACGGCTGTGGCGGAACGGGTGCGCGGAAACGCAACGACCCGACCGGAGGTGCCGCGTAGCGGATCCCCTTCCAACTCGATACCGCACCTTCCGTGGATCCACGAACCGGCCCGTACGTTGTCTCGACTACCGGCGCTTCGCTGGGTGTGATCGTCATTCGATTGCTCCTCGAGGATCCGTACCGGCCCTCAATGCTGCCAGCATCCGGTGCAAATCGGACATGTTTGCCGGATTCACTCTGCTGGCAGTCATGCAAGGCTATCGCCAGGTCATGCGCCGGATTTCGTGAACTTAGCCAACTCTCGCAATCGGACCAGATCCCAGGCATGCCTGGGCCTACGGACGCCCGGACGGTCTCGGGGGACTCTGACTCTCAGTGCCTGCGGGCTGACCGTGCACCTGACGGGAGTCGGCATCACCAGAGCCTCACCGTCGACGCCGACCGGAATCTCGTCGGTGTCGGCGTCGATGATCACCTCGAATCCGGTGCCCTGAGCCAGGCCTCGTTGATGCGCCCGATGGAGTAACCCGACGGCCTGACGGGCGCTGCCGACGGAGATCGCCACGATCCCGAGAGTGCCCCGGTCCAATCGCGGGCGATGACCGAGCCCCGCCAAGTCGTTCATCTCGTACGGTCCGTTGCTGACCAGAACCGCCTGTGGACCCACCGCGGACACGCTCGGGGAGCGCGCGGTCAGCACCGCTCCGGCGCGTCCGGCGAGCAGATCCGGGAGTTTCTGCAGGAAGGTGCTGGTTTTGGCGTCGCGGTACTCCGGACTCTGGACAACTTCGGCGTATGCCCCGAACGATGCGTTGTTGACGAAGGTTCGACCGCCGACATTACCCAGATCCACCGTCACCTCGACGCCGTCGACAAGAGCGTCGAGGCACCGTGACGGATCGTCGAGGTCGAGACCCAGATCCGCGGCGAAGTGATTGCGCGTCCCGGCGCTGACGACGAGGAAGGGCAGGTCGTGTTCTGCCGCGACAGCGGCAACCAACGCCTGAGTTCCGTCGCCACCGGCAACACCGAGTAAGTCGGCGCCGTCCGCGACCGCCTGCCTGGCCAAGGCCGTCACGTCGATCTTCTCCGGCCCCTGGAGCAGTACGACCGTGGCCCCTCGTTCCTCGGCCTTGCGTTTCAAGTCGAACTTCTCGACCTTGCCACCGCCGGAGTTCGGATTCATCACGAAGAACGGTTTGGCGGGCGGCGGCGCCGGTCGCTCGACCACCGGCAGTTCCTTCTCCTCCCCCTCCAAAGCGGCGCGGGCGCAGATACCGGCTATGACGAACAATCCGATCGAGAGCAGCACCACCCACAAGAGGCGTTCTCGGATCAGGAAGGCGAGCACCACGATCGGCGTCAGAGCCGCCACAGCCAACGAGATCCAGCGGAGGAATCCGCGGGTGGTCAGAAACCAGTACACCGCTACGACGCACACGACCACCCCACCGATCCCCAGGATCAGCATGGTCAAGGTTTTCAGTCCGGCGAAAATCAGGAGCACCACGACGGCAAGAACCAGCGCAGCAAATGCCGCGCGCGCCAACCAACTCTGTTTCGACGAGGGCCGATCCGTGCGGACAGGGGTCGTCATCGAGCCACCTCCCGCAGTTCGCCTCGTCGGATATTCAACTGTTGATATTGCCGTGTCTGTCTCCTCAGGACTAGCCAATTACCTACCCTCGGAAACCCACTTTTCCAGCGCTGATACTTTATGACGACACCTCGTCATAAAAAGGAGAAGGCCCGTGACAACACCGACGTCCGCAGCATGGGGATCTTCGGAGGAGCCTCTGACCGTGGTGCGGAAAGCCGGTCTTCACGGACTGCGGTGGACGGCCTGGCTGGCCGGCGCGACAGGCCTCGCACAATTGGTGTCGATCGGGCTGAACCTGACCGACACCGTCCACGGAATCGTCCCGACCACGTACCCGCCTGTAGACGTGGCCTGCAGCGTTGTCGCGCTCGTTCTCCTGGTCAGCCTGCTTGTCGGCCGACCCAACGGCCCCGCGATGTTGTCGGGTCTCGCCCTCCTCATGGCCATGCTGATGGCGCCGACCCTCCACAAACATGCACCCGAGTCGCTCTGGCTGGCGGCGGCACACGCCGTTTCGGTCGTCGCCGTCATCATGCTGTCCGTGATGACTTCGAGGTTCTCCAGTGCCGAGTTGGATCGGCCGTGACACCGGATTCACCCCTCTCGCTTGCGGCCGAAGAATGGATCACCGATCTGACTGCCGCGGAGATGGAGCGATTGCGCAAACGCACGACGCTCACCGCCGCCGAAGCGCAGGAAGTCTGCCGATCCGTACGCTCGATCGCGCAGCAGATGATGCTTGTACCCGTCTCGATGTGGCAGGGTGATCCACGCCTTGTTGCGGATCTGTTCGACCTCCCCGTGACCATGAATCAGACACAGGAGGATCGACCATGCCGAAGCTGACCGGTGGCGCGACAACCGCAGAACACAAGATCGCGACCCGAGAAGCCATGTTGGACGCGTTCATTCGCGAACTTCACGAGCAGGGCTGGCAAAACGTGAAGCTGCAGACTGTGGCCCAGGCAGCCGGTGTCTCACGGACAGCGGTGTACAACTACTTCCCCGACAAATCTGCGTTACTGCTTGCCTGGTCCACCCGCGAGATGGACAGATTCCTGCTCCTGGCCGAGCGTGAACTCGCGGATCGCGAGAATCCTGTCGACCGAATCGAAATCCTCGTCAAACTGACGCTCGTCGAGTTCTCACTGCAGCGATTCACGGGAATCGCGTTGGTCGAATTGCTGTCCGCGCAAGATCGCGAAAGTTTCCTCGAACATATTGTCCCGCTGTCGGTTCTGGTAGAACAGCTCGTCCAGGAAGGTGTCGACGCCGGCGTCTTTGTCGATTCCGATGCTGCCGCGTCCGCGCAACTCATCCTCGCCTGCGTGGAAAGCCGACGCCCGATGCTCATGGCCGGCGACCGAGTGGACACCGTCGTGGCGACCACCGTCCCGTTCATCATGCGCGCGTTGGGCGTCTCGTGGCCGACTTCCCTCACCGCCGATCCCACCGATCGGCCTGCTCACGATCGGTAGGATCGCAGGTATGCACTTCGACCTCCCGCCCATCGATCAGCAGGCCGAACGATTGATCGAACTCGGGGTACACGAGATGGCCGGGCTTTCTGCCGGCGACGTCAGGGCAGCCGCCGCAGCCGGACAAGGTGAGGTGGGACTGCTTACCGTGCACGAAAAACTCGCTCCAGCTTCCATTTTGACTCCCCTGCTCGAGCACAAGAACAAGCGGGGCTTCGTTGTCGTCGACATGGCCGACGTCGATCTGTTCGCTCCTACCGAGCCGGCCGCGTTGCCTGATACCGCGATGTATCTGCTCGGTGAAGTCGACCGCGGGGATCACCTGGCCAATTGGAGCCCGGACGAAGCACTTCCCGCGATCGTTGATGCCGACCGTACGCCGCTGACCCTCACCGAAGGCATTCACTGGCTGTTGCAGCGCCCCGACGTCCTCGAACGCGGAAAGTGCTTCATGACGATCGGCTCCCGATTGCGTAAGCCTGACGGATCTTTCGACACCAGAACCCCGGCTGTGTGGATCAGCAACGGAACCGGCCGGGACGGCAAAGACAACCGCAACGCCCCGAAAGTCGGGTGGTGTTGGTGGGGTAACCGCCACACGTGGTTGGGGTTTGCATCGGCCGGCGGGCGGACGTCGCTCCCGGGTTAGAGCACGGTTGCGCGGTCGAATCGGTATCGATCCTTCCACGGCATCGCGTTCTCCAGCATTGCAGCGGCAGAGAGCAATTCTGCGTCGCAACCCCATTTCGCCGAGATCATCACGCCGAGTGGAACACCGTCTTCCGTCCAACCGAGTGGCAAGCTGATCGACGGGAATCCAGTTGCGTTGGCGACGATGGTGTTTCCCGTGAAAGCGACCATGTCGATCAGTTCGGTCGCGGGGTCTTCGTCATTACGTAGCTCACCGACTGCCAACGGCGGTGTTGTCACCGTCGGGGTGACAACAAGATCGGCGTCGGCGTAATCCAGGCTCCACCGCCGCGCCCATGCCTGAACAACTCCGATTGCCGCGGCCAGATCGCCCGACGGCACTTCGTTCGCTCGAACACGTAAGTGCTGCACTATCGGACGGAGAAGGTGTTCGTACTCTTCTGGAATGGGCTTGGTGCCGGCCAAGGACAAGAACATCGTGGTGAAGGCATCGACGAAGGCGTCGTCTCGGACCTGAGGTCGTTCGAACACGTTGTGTCCCAGGCTCTCGAGAACGACGCCCACCCTCGATACCGCCTCGGAGACTCGTGGGTCCACCGTGCCGCCGGATACCGAGCCATGAGCGAGGGCGACGGTCAGGGGGCGAGAGTGCGACCCTTCTGCCTGGACGACAAACTCTTCGAACGACTTCGGCCGGGGCGGGTGAATCGTCCCGGCGCCAGGTCGCGTCGCCAGAACATCCAGCAGTGCAGCGGTATCGCGAACCGTTCGGGCGATCGGCCCCTTGCTCGCAAAACCGAAGTTGTCGTGACCTGCCACCCCCATCGTGATCAGACCGCGACTCGGCTTGAGGCCCACGACTCCGCACGTACTTGCCGGTGAACGCAACGAACCGGCGGTGTCACTTCCCTGAGCAAACGGCACCAGACCAGCGCCGACGGCGGCCGCGGCGCCACCACTGCTACCGGCAGCACTGCGTGTGCGATCGAACGGACTGCGCGCGGGCGGAGCAACTTCCGGCTCGGTGTAACACGCTGCCCCGAACTCGGGCACCGTCGTCTTGCCGATGTCGATCAGACCACCTTCTCGGATCGCCTCGACGATCTCGTCATCGGCGTCCGGCACGAAGTCCCGAAAGAGCGCCGATCCGAAGGTCGTGCGGATGCCGCGAGTCGCGTCGAGGTCCTTGATAGCCGTCGGGACGCCGAACAGGCGCGGAAGCGGTCCGGCGTCCCGCGCGTCCAACCTGCGCTGGGCCTGCTCGGCGAGTTCGATCGCATGTTCCCCGGCGATCGTCGTGAATGCACCCACGTCATCGGAAGTGGTCGCACGATCGACGAAGTACCGTGCCACCTCGGGGATCGAGACCTGCTTCGCGGCGATCACTGCGGCGAGTTCGACAGCGGACAATTGATGGAGATCAGTCATGGGGCAGCACTCCTTGTAGGTCAATCGGCACTTGTAATTTCGATACGCGTATCGCTATTGTTGTCAGCATGGTATCCGAATCCGCCGGCTCCGCAAGGGCCGGTCGACCAAAAGCATTGAGTCACAGACAGATACTCGATGCTGCGGCCGAGATCGCCGATACGGACGGCCTGGACGCGGTCTCATTTCGAGTGCTCGCCGAGCGACTGGGCATATCGCCGATGTCCGTCCACCGCACTACCGGCGGCATCGACGCGTTGAGGCGAGACCTGATTTCCACCCTCGTGGGAGAAGCCGTCTCGTCGATCGACTGGCCGACCGACTGGCGCGGGGTTGCCCGCACGTTCGCCTACGGTCTACATGACCTTCTGATGAGGCATCCTCTCGTTCTGGAAGCCCATCGGCAGGCATCACTGGAAGCGCCCGGCGCCGACGATACCGCCCACCGAGTCGTGCGAGCGCTTTCGCAGGCCGGCCTCGATGACGAACAGGCCACTTACGCGTACGGCGCCGTGCATGATTTCGTGACCGGACACGTCGCAATTCAATTGGGACGCGGAGCTTTCGACAGTGCACCCGCCGATCGACGCGAGGCATCGGTGTTCGCGCTTCATCACGATCCCGCCCGAAGGTTCGAATTCGGAGTCACGCTCATTCTGGATGGCGTGGCGTCGATCGCGCAGCGAGGAAGCACAACATGACAAGTAGCGTGACGACAACCGAAATTCGTGGCACCTCGGGGCGCCGTATCGCGTTCTGCGAGTACGGCGATCCGACTGGCCGGCCGGTAGTCGTGGTTCATGGATCACCTGGCAGCCGATACGAGGGGCTCTCGCTCGACAACGCGGCTGCGACGGCGGGTCTACGGCTGATCGTCCCCGATCGTCCCAGTTTCGGGCGCACAGATCCACACGCGGACAGGGGATTTCATTCCTGGGACGACGACTACGTCACTCTGATCGATCATCTCGAGTTGGACTCGGCCACACTGATGGGTTTCTCCGGAGGCGGCGGTTACGCGCTCGCAGTCGCTGCGGCCGTACCCGAACGAGTCTCGAAATTGGTGCTGGCGTGCGCCATGATTCCCGGAGCCCCACGAGATACTTTGCGGCGCAGGATAAAACTGGTATCCGCGCTGTACTTTGCCGCCAACTGGGCTCCCCGCATGGCTGGTGCAATGCTTGCGGGAACCGGAGTGTTCTCCAAGTTGCGCAGCGACTCCGTCTCGATCTGGCCGGCCGCCGATCAGGCCGTCATGACCGACGAGTCGCATCGCCCTGCTCTCCAACTGGATTCATCCGAAGGGATCGCACAGGGCGGATCCGCAGGGGTTGTCGACTTGGCGAGGTATCGCCACGAGATGCCAGGGTTGCTTCAATCCATCTCGGTACCAACGGTTTTCCTGCACGGAACCGACGACAGGAACGTACCCATCGAAGTTGCCCGCTGGGCCCACTCGATGATCCCCCACTCTCGCTTCGAAGAGGTCAGCGGGGGCGGTCATCTGTTCGTAGTCGCAGACCCCACTCCACTCATTCGCGCCCTCACATAACCTCTTGACTCGAACTGATGTTCGAGTATTGTTGGGGGTGGGGATCGGGGGATTCAATGAGTGTTCTGTTGTCGGACGTGGTGTCGGGTTCTGCGGTGGGGTTGCGCGGACGTCTGTGGCGGTTGTCTGCTTCTGAGTTGCGTGCTGCCGCTATCGAGGCGAGTGCGGAGATTCTTCGCCTCGAGGCTGTTCGAGTGGCCGTGGTGGACGAGTTGTCGATGCGTCCCGATGATCAGGTAATTGCCAGCCGCGGGGTGGGGTGCTGGTTGGCGGCGAACACGATGCTGCAAATCCGGGACGGGAAGAAGATCGCCGCCCTCGGTGCAGCGCTACGACCGTTTCCCGCGGTGGCGGCACGGTTCGATGACGGGGACTGCTCCTTCGAGCACGCCGTGCTGATCGTGGCGTTCTGCGAATCACCACCGAAGGGAATGCCGGACGAAGCGCTCCCTCGCTGTATCGACCTACTGTTGGCGGCCGCGTCCGGAGTGGAAGCGACGACCACGAAAGTCCGGAACGTTATCGCGACCTTGGAGCGAATCTTCGAATCGGATGAGATTCCGCCCGCCGAAGATGTGGATCGGAATGAGTTGCGGATCGCGTCGACGTTGAATGGTCGGGTGGTGGTGCGCGGGGATTTCGATGCTCTCACCGGGGAAATGTTGTTGTCGGCATTGTCGAATCTGACGATGCCGACCCCGGCACCGGATGGAACTCCGGATTCTCGGTCGGCGGCGAAGCGGACGGCGGATGGGTTCACCGAACTGATTCGCCGCTACCTCGACTGCGCGAAGACCGGTGTCGATGGTGGTCAGCGCCCGCACGTGAACGTGCACATCAATGCCCGTGATCTTGCGGAGCATCGTGACTGCGCCGCCGCACCCTCGCCCGATGGTGTTGCTGTGGCTGTGTCGGATCTTGATGTCGGTCACATGCCCTGGCTGGGGCCGCTGTCGGTGTCGCAGACAAGGCTTCTCGGGTGTGATTGTTTCCTGTCCACGGTGCTGCTCGACGGTCACGGGGCGCCTTTGGATGCGAAACCCGGGAAACGGTTGGTGTCCGCCGAGCAGCGAGTGGCGTTGATCGCCCGAGACAAAGGCTGCGCTTTCCCGGGCTGCACATGCGTGCCCGCGTGGACCGACGCGCACCACATCCGGCACTGGGCCAACGGTGGCCCGACGGTGATGAACAACCTTGTCCTGCTGTGCCGTTCACATCATCGATTGATGCACCGCAAAGCCGGGTTCGTCGGGAAGTGGGTGATCCGCATCGGCGTCGACAACAAACCGTGGTTCATCCCACCACCCTCGATCGACCCGCAACAGCACCCGCGACCGGCGAACACCACCTTCAAAACCTGAGAAGAACCTCAGGCACAACAGAACACGGCCCAGCACCCCATCGAAGGAGTCCTCGATGCGGTGCCGAAAGCCGTGCTCAGGCCTAGCCGGTGATCGTTCAGCCCAAGTCGGCGACGATCCGCTCGGCGAGCGGCTTCGACGAAGCCGGATTCTGGCCGGTGTACAGCTTCCGGTCCACCACGACATAAGGCGACCACGCCTCAGCCTTCGAGAATTTGCCGCCCAACTCGCTTAGCCGAGTTTCGAGCAGCCACGGAGCCTTGTCCGCCAGACCAGCCTGCGTCTCCTCTTCATTGGTGAACGCCGTCAGCTGATAGCCGTCGAACAGCCAGCTTCCATCGGATCTCTGGGCGGGCAGAAGTGCCGCCGGTGCGTGACAGACCGCCGAAACCACCTTGTCGGCGTCCAAGAACTTCACCAGAAGCTCACCGAAGGATGCCGACACCGCAAGATCTTCCATCGGTCCATGTCCACCTGGCACAAAGACCACGTCGTAGTCGGCAGCATCGGCGTTTTCCAGAATCTCCGGCGAATCCAGCACCGGCTGCAGATCGGCGATGTACTTGCGCATACGATCAGCGCCTTCTTGCCCGCCGTTGACCTCGGGCGCCAGGCTTCCCTCATCCACAACGGGGGCTTTACCGCCAGGCGTCGCGATCACGATGTCGTAGCCGGCCTCGACGAAAACGCGATGCGCCTCGACCAGTTCTTCCGCCCAGTATCCGGTTGGGTGGGCTGTCCCGTCGTTCAGCGTCCAGTGATCTGCAGAAGTGACTGCAAACAACAGCTTTGTCATCGCGCAACCTTTCGTCGTAGCCAGGAACCGTCGTAGTCAGGAACCGTCGTAGCCAGGAACCCCGAGACACGGAACCCCGGCGAACGCTCCCTTGGATGAAACGCACTCAACCGGAGGGAATTCCGCATCGGCCGTTCCAGTGCGACTTCTCACCAACGGGGCATACAACCCGTCATACCCACATTCCAGCTCGGATATTTGGGGCGAACAGTGCGATCAGGTCAGTACGAAGGCCACGGCAAAAAGTGTCCAGGCGGCAGCAAGAACCGTCGACGCCGCAGTAACTGCCCCGGTCACGGCAGGTCGAGTGCTGCAGTTGCGCGCCGCGATGATCCCGACCGTCATCAAGGTCAGCGCCATCAGGAATGACAGAACCACGATCTTCACCAGCAACCCCTTCGACGTCGGCCAACAGAACCGAAGGCCATTTAGATAGTACACAAATAGATCGTGCATTAATCAAATGGAATCAGTCAGGTACCTCTTGACAACATTCGATTGAAACTGTCAGGCTAAACCTGACGAATGGAGAACTTCTTATGCAAGATCTGATCGAGACCGCCCTGACCGCAAAGATCGAGACCGCCGCAACTTCGACGGCCAACGTCGCAATCGCCGAGGCCGGCGCGCAGGCGGACAAGATTGTCGGAACGGATCCATTACCTGGCAGCCCCGAATGGGAGGCAGAACAGGACACCGACATCCCGGCGCAGCGTCAGATGGCTTGGCAGTTGGCAAGTTTCCGGATCCAGCTCGCCGCAGGCATCGATTCGACGGCAAGCGTCATGAGCCTGCGAAGATTCGGCGCGACATGGGCAACCATCGGCCGCGCTGCCGGAATGACCCGTCAGTCCGCGCATGAACGGTGGGGTCGACGTGTATCGGACATGCTCGATCCGTACGGAGTCGGGATGCCGCCCATGGTGCCGAATGATGATCCGACTCAGCCCTGACTACCAATCGCGTGACTACTGATCCGACAGCAGCGCATCTGCTTTCGCGACCAATACTGCACGCTCACGCTCGTTTCCGGCCAGCCTCGCTGCCTCGAGGAGTTCGGTTCTAGCCTCCTCGGATCGGCCGAGCTGACTGAGCAACTCCCCCCGAACACTGGGAAGCAGGTGGTAGCCCGTCAATTCACCTGAAGCGACAAGCTTGTCGACGAATTCGAGCGCAGGGCCAGGACCGTATGCCATGGATACCGCCGCCGCATGATTGAGGTCGACCACGGGCGACGGGGCCAGTTGCGCCAGAGCCTCGTAGAGGATGACTATCTTCTTCCAATCGGTGTCATCGAAAGTTGCTGCTCGCGCATGACATTCGGCTATCGCTGCCTGCAAACCGTACGGGCCACGTCCACGCCCGACGGCGTCAGCTCGTTCCAGCGCCGCAAGCCCGCGCGAGATCTGTAGGCGGTCCCACCTAGTCCGGTCCTGGTCCGCCAGCAGGATGGGCTCACCTGTCGAGGTTGTCCGAGCGCCGAATCTCGAGGCTGTCAGCTCCATCAACGCGACAAGGCCGTGTACCTCGGATTCCCCGGGGACCAATTCGGCGAGTATTCGCGCGAGCCGCAGAGCTTCAGCACTGAGGTCCGCTCGCATCCACTCGTCCCCCGAGCTGGCTGCATAACCTTCGTTGAACACCAGGTACAGGACTCCGAGGACGGCGCTCAACCTGCTCGAAAACTCTTCTCGTCCTGGAACTTCGAAAACCGCTTTCGAAGCGGTCAACGCCTTCTTCGCACGGACTATCCGCTGTTGAACTGTCGCGGTCGGCGTCAGGAACGCCTTCGCAATTTCTTCGGTGGTCAACCCGCCCACAACCCGAAGAGTCAAGGCCACCTGCGCTTTTCGATTCAACACCGGGTGACAGGCGATAAACATCAGGCGAAGGACATCGTCGTCGATCCGATCCGGATCCCAGCTGACGTCGTCGAAATGCGAAGCGTCGTTCTCGAGTTCACGCGCAAAGTGGGCGTAGCGCTCGTCCAGCCTCTCACGTCGTCGCCACCCGTCGATTGCTCGACGCGTCGCAACGGAAGTCAGCCAGGCAGCGGGATTTCGGGGAACTCCGGTGGCAGGCCACTGCTCGACGGCTTCGAGCAGAGCCTGCGCTGCCAGGTCTTCGGCGAGATCAAGATCTCCGACGGTGCGAGTCAACGTGGCGACGATCTTCGCGGATTCGATTCGCCAGACCGCGTCGACAGCCTTTCTCGTTTCTTCTCGCACCGCCTCGTCGGTCATGGTTCAGCCTGCGACCGGACGATCGGTACCGAGCTCTTCGCGCCAGCCGGCTTCCTTCTGGATGTACTCGTTGTCCTGATCGAAGTCCGACATCTCGCTCACGCGGCGCACCTCGAGCTTGCTTCCCGGCCCGAGCGGGCAGCGCTTCGCCCATTCCAAGGCTTCGTCTTTGGTCGACGTCTGAATGATCCAGAATCCCGAGAACAACTCCTTCGTCTCGCCGTACGGGCCGTCGGAAACCAGCGGCGGATCGGACTCGAAATCGACGATGAATCCCTCCTCCATCGCCAATCCCTCACCCGCCAGCAGCACACCGGCCTTGATCAAGGATTCGTTGTATTGCCCCATCGCGGCGATGATCTCGTCGAAGTCCATGTCCTTGGATGCTTCGATGGCTTCGTCGGTGGAACGCATGATCAGCATGTACTTCATGAGAATCTCCTTCGTTTGTGGACCGCTCATTCGGTCCCTCTGCCTACACGTCGAACGGCAAAGACGCCGATCGACAAACTTCCGAAACTAATTTTCGAAGGACAAATCCGCCGGTCGAATACGTTGCCCACGGTATCGGCAGAAGGGTCGTCTGGCAGCTCAGAAATCGAGAAATCCCGGCACGACTTCAACGGCGAGCCCGGCCGCGTCAGCGCTCCCGTAGAAATACACCGAGCCGTAGCCAAACAGGTATTCCTCGACGAACTCGGGTTGCGGCTCGGCAACCACCGGCCACCCCTCTTCATTGATCTGGAACAGGAAGCGATGCCCGTCCGCCTCGACGGCATCGGCGTAGGACGGTTCATTTTGTATGAGTACCGGTTGCGGCGCGATCAACACCAACGGCATCACTTCGTCGTCTGCGGGAAGATTGACCAACGCCGCGCTCCCCAGGCCCTCGTGAGTGCCGGCCGATTCCGCACTTCGTGATGACGGCGGGTGCAGGACTGCCCTGAACCCGATGTCCGGGTATTCGAGGTCGTCGTCGCCGATGGAGAATCTCCGACGGATGAAGACGGAAAGCTCTCGCGCACCGAGCCACGGAGCCGTGTGCGCCGCGAGCGTCAAAAGATACTCATGCGTCTGCAAAATCGGCTGACCAGCGAAAACCTGCGGCGGGAGTCCACCAATCCTGGACCCAACTTCCGAATCGCTCGAACCCACCCCGAGATGTACTCTGTCCACCGGCGTCATCCTAGGGAGATCCGACGGGCGTCGGAAGAAGACTCTCCGATTTCCTACAAACCACTGGTGACGTAGGCCACATTCAGGATCGATGATGAGTGCATGACAACATTCCCCACTCTCGACCCCGAACTCGCCGCAGCACTCACCATGCTCCCGAAGGTGGACTTCGCTGACCTCCCCAACGCGCGGGCCACCTACGACGCTCTGATCGGCGCCATGTTGGCTGACCTGTCATTCGACGGAGTCTCGCTTCGTGAACTGTCCGCTCCTGGCCTGGACGGCGATCCGGAAGTCACGATTCGTTTCTTCACCCCGGACAACACCGCCGGCCCTGTCCCCGTTCTGCTCTGGATCCACGGCGGCGGATTTGCAATCGGCACCGCTGAGTCCAGCGATCCATTTTGTGTCGAGGTAGCGCGCGAACTCGGATTCGCCGTTGCAAACGTGGAGTACCGCCTCGCCCCCGAAACCTCCTTTCCCGGCCCCGTCAACGACTGCTACGCCGCACTCCTCTACATCCACGCCCATGCAGAGGAACTGGGGGTCGATCCCAGTCGCATCGCAGTGGGCGGGCAGAGTGCAGGCGGCGGATTGGCCGCAGGCACTGTCCTCAAAGCCCGCGACGAGGGCGTTGTGCCCGTGGCATTCCAATTCCTCGAAATTCCTGAACTCGACGACCGTCTGGCGACTGTCTCGATGACGAACTTCGTCGACACACCGTTGTGGCACCGCCCCAACGCCATCCTGTCGTGGAAGTACTACCTCGGCGAGTCGTATTCAGGTCCCGAAGATCCTGACGTCTCCATTTACGCTTCGCCGTCCCGGGCGACCGACCTCACCGGTCTGCCGCCGACCTACCTGTCCACCATGGAACTCGACCCTCTTCGCGACGAAGGAATCGAATACGCCCTTCGACTGCTGCATGCGGGAGTCAGCGTCGAATTGCACTCCTTCCCCGGAACCTTTCACGGGTCGGCACTAGTGGCGACCGCAGCAGTCAGCGAAAGAAGTGCCGCCGAAGCCCTCACTGCGCTCCGGAGAGGGTTGCGTTCGCTGTCGCCTGTCTCGTAGCGTTGCGAGATGCAAGGACTGATGTACCGGCTTGCCGAGCTCGATGCAGACTCGGCAGGCCTGGTACGTGTCATCGATTACTTCGACACGCTCGTGCGGCACGGCTCCGACACCGCATCTCTGCTTCGCGCGAGCGCGCAGTTGGCGGACTGCGTTGTAGGTATCGAGATCGTGGAACACGGTAGAAGCAAGAAGAATTTGCGCCGATGTGACCCACGCGGCCGATGGTCACCCGAACCCCAGTTCCCTCCGAGCATGGCCAGGGACATCGCTGTAGACGACGAGGTTCTCGGGAAGGTATGGATCGAGCGTCCTGGTGCGCACTTGCCGCTCGACGAAATGCTCGTCGACCGAATGGCCCTGACCGCAGCGATAATCCTGCAACCCCGACGCTTGCCTACCGAAGCCGAGCACACTCGAAATCTGTTGTTCCCGATGGATGAACTCGCGGTGCTCACCTCCTGCGCCGGTCTCGGTATCGAACCCCAAACCCCAGTCCGCGTCATGGCAATCAAGGCAGTCTCAGACACGGCCGGCGGCACTGCACACCTTGTTATTTCGCAAGATTGCACACCTGGCAAAGCCGTTGGGATAGAAGCTGATGGCGAGTATCTGAATCTCGTGGCGGGTTCGTTCGCACCGACACCCGAGCTGTCCGAGTCAGCACTGTCGTCATCCATTCGCGCCGGAATATCTTTGGCTGCTTCCGCTTCCGAAGTGAATACAATACTCACCACTGCACGATTCGCTCGTGCACAGGCGTCAGCAACAACACCGATCGTGAACGCCGACGATCTCGGCGCCCTCAACCTCCTGGCACCGGGATCACACATCGATCACTCGCGAATACCGGATCTGGTTCTTGCCGAAGAGATCGGCGATACCAAACAGGGATTAGAACTACTCGAAACCTTGAGGGCATACCTGCAATCCGGAACATTGAGGGCCGCAGCCGATTCCATGCATCTTCATCACAGCAGCGTTGCGCACCGATTGGCGAAGCTGTCCCAGCACGTCGGATTCCACGTCGACACCATCGAGAACCGGGCACGCGCAACGGCCATGATGCTGGTCCTCGATGGCGGATAGGGCCCACCGCGCATCACTTGTGCTACACAGTGGTTGACGATCTTTCGCGTTCGGCGAGCGCAACGAAGGGTGCAAGCGCGGGATTCGGGTTGTCCGGACGGTAGGTCACGGCAACTTCGAGAGTCGGCTGCATACCGGCGATCTCACACAGATGAATACCCGGGATTCGGAGCATCCGGGCCCGCCCCTGCGGGATCGGCGCAATTCCCACCCCGTCCGAGACGGCGTGCAAAACCTGCTCGTCGTCAGCCTCGAATCGAACGATATTGGGAGTGCTGTCGGGCCAAAGTTGTTCGAGCGTACGCGAATACATCCCGGGCGCATTCGCCTCGGGCCAGAATACGACGGGGATGTCCACCAGATCTCCGAGTTCGAGTGTCGTTCGATCCCCGAACGGATGATCCACGGGAACGGCGACCAGGATAGGTTCGGTGTCGAGGACGATCAGGGGAAGTTCACGATCGTCGTCATCGAGCGGCGGTCGCACAACCGCGATGTCGACGGCTCCGGTTCGGACGAGGTCGACAGTCTGCGCCGAAGTGCCCCGGTGCACGACAACTTCGACGCCTGGATAGAGCTTGCGATAAGTGCTGACCAGATCCCCGACGGCGCCACCCGCCCACGACCGGGTGTACGCGATGCGCAGTTCCCCGTCCACACCGCGTGCAGCCAATCGAATTCGTTCGACCGCCCGGTCTGCGCACCCGAGCAAGAAGCGTGCCTCTCGTACCGCTACCCGCCCCGCGTCGGTGAAAGTGAACTGCGGACCTCGGCGGTCCACCAGAGGAACTCCGAGTTCGCGCTCGAGAACCTTGATCTGCTGACTGAGTGCAGATTGCGCCACGTGGACGTTCGCGGCGGCGCGAGTGAAGCTGCCGTGATCCGACAGAGCAATCAGATAGCGTGCGCGCTGCAGGTTCATACGGCGATTATAAGAAGAACAGATGGTGGTGTCACTACTTGGTCTTGGACAGCGCATCACCTGAGGTCGGAGGATCGAGTGCAGGTTGTTCCACCGCTCGCCTCCCGAAAAAACTGTCCCCGAACGATCACAAGGTTGAACATGAGCCCCCGAACACTCGTCGAAGCACGCGAACCTGCAACGGACGCGAGGTTCCTCGGCGCCCTCGCAGAGATCGTCGGCGCCCTCGCAGAGATCGTCGGCGAAGCGCATGTTCTCACCGATCCAGAGCTGATCGAGGGTTACACACGCGACTGGACGGGACGTTGGATCGGTGACGCAATAGCTGTGGTCCGTCCGGCCGACACCGCCGAAGTGTCCGCCGTCGTCACGACCTGCTTCGAGGCCGGGATTCCCATCACCCCGCAAGGTGGAAATACAGGACTTGTCGGTGGCGGAATACCATCGGCTGGATCAGTGGTGCTGAGCACCAGGCGTTTGGATTCGATCGAGACCGTCGACCCCATCGGCCGGACAATCGCGGCCGGTGCGGGAGTGACCGTCGCTCGCGCCGACCTGGCGGCCTCCGCACATGGCCTCCGATTCGGAATCGATTTGGCATCAAAGGAATCCGCGACTCTCGGCGGCATCGTCGCAACCAACGCCGGCGGTACCCGCATGGTCCGATACGGAAATACACGGGCACAGATACTCGGGATCGAGGCAGTACTCGCCGATGGTTCCGTCTTGAGCAGGTGGACTCCACTTGTCAAAGACAATGTCGGATACGACATCCCAGGGCTTCTTGCGGGCAGTGAGGGAACGCTCGCGATTGTCACCAAGGTCCTGATGAAGTTGGTCACCCCGGCGACCGACACCCAGGTCGTGCTCGCGGGTGTGCGCGACGTCGATCAAGCGCTGCATCTGTGTAATCGCGTGCGCCAGAGCGGGTTGACCGTGGAGGCCGCCGAGATCATGACCGACGACGGCATCTCCCTCGTCTGCGCGCACACTGATGCCCGTCGCCCGTTCGGCACACCGTCACCGATGTACACCCTGATCGAGGTGTCATCGCCGCGCGAGACGGAAGAGTCACTCCTGGAAGTTCTCTCTGCCTCTGCCGATCTCATCGAGGACGCGACAGTCGAGCCTGGCCCCGCTCGAAAGCTGTGGACTCTGCGAGAAAGCCATACCGAAAGCATCAGCGCTTCATCGACGACTCCGGTGGTCAAACTCGACATCTCCGTCCCCTTGTCCGTGATGGGCATGTTCATCGAGAGACTCCGCGAAGTACTCACCGAACGATTCGTCCATGTGCGTCCAATGTTGTTCGGACACTTCGCCGACGGGAATATCCATGTGAATCTTCTTGACGCCGAACCGAACATCGCCCACGAACTGACCGATACGGTCTTCGAACTCGTCTCCGCCCATCACGGAAGTATCAGCGCCGAGCACGGGATCGGTCGCGCGAAGTCACCGTGGATAGCGCTGGGGCGCACGGAAACCGACATCGCCGCCATGAAGCTGATCAAATCGTCCTGGGATCCGCGTGGAATCCTCAATCCTGGAATACTGTTGCCCGAAACGGTCGGGTAACAAAAGGGGTCTCGTGCAGGATCTTTACGTCGTCACTCATCCTCATGCCGAACACACAGCACAGGACATCGTCGGAGGTTGGCACAATTCGGTTCTCACGCCCGCAGGCAGGCGCGATGCAGAATTGATCGCCGAAGAGTTGAAACGTCGACGCGCAGGAACTTCGCGCCCGATCCGCATCACCTCTTCCGACCTCGAACGGTGCGCCGAGACATCCGCGATCATCGCCCGGACACTCGATGTTCCGGCGACAACAGACTCTCGATTGCGCGAAATCAGCTTCGGAGAAGCCGAAGGGCGCCCGAACTCGTGGCTGGCCCAGCGGCAGGTTCCGGCTCCTGACGACAACCGCCTCGATCACCGTGGCCCCGTTGCCGGTGCCGAAACCCGCCGCGACATCGCATCAAGGGTCGGCAAGTGCATTCGCGAACTGATGACCGATCTCGACCACGATCACGTGGTCGTAACACACGGATTTGCACACACATTCGTCGTCTCCGCCTGGCTGCAGATCCCCGTCGAAGCCACAGGGTTTGCGAACTTCGCGACCACGCCCGGGGCCATCACACATCTCCAACACGACGACTACTGGCGCAATCGAACTCTCGCGCAACTAGCCGATACGACGCACTTGGCCTGTGGCACGATGGCCTGATGCGCCATGTTTCCGACGACGAACGCCGTGCACGCATAGGAGTACGTCATGCGCTGGCGCCTTCGTTCCGCGTCGATTCTCCGGAAGCTGCAACGCAGGCGATGACGGTACTGCACGCCACCGAATCAGCGACTGTCTATCTGTCTTGCTGGGCGAGGGTTCGGTCATTGGACGCCACTGACGTCGACAACGCCTTGTACGACCAACGCAGTCTCGTGAAGCAATTGGCTATGCGCCGCACGCTCTTCACCTTTCCCCGAGACTTGCTGCCGGCCGCGTGGTCGAGCGCGTCCGCCCGCGTCGCGAACACCGAGCGCGCACGAATGGCCAAGGATGTCGTCAAGGCCGGAATCGCCGTCGACGGCAACGACTGGCTCGATCGCGCGCGGGCGGAGGTTCTGAGCCCCTGAAGGCCTTTCCGCACTCGAGGTCCGTCAGGCAGTACCGATGATCGACGTCAAGGTCGAGGGTTCGGCAGGCGAAATCTGGTCGGCACCCAGGGTTCTCACCCACCTCGGGGCGACCGCAGACATCATGCGCGGCGCCAACACCGCCCGATTCCCCGTCTCACGCCCACTGTGGACTCTCACTCGACACTGGCTCGACGACGCCCCCACCGATCTCGAATCTGCAGACGGATACAGAGAAATAGTCCGACGCTGGCTCCACTCCTTCGGACCGGGGACGGAAGACGACATCGTCTGGTGGCTGGGCTCGACCAAGACGGTCGTCCGGGCCGCCCTCGCCGAACTCGAAGCCGTTGCAGTCTCACTCGACGGAGGCGACACGGGCTGGTTACTACCGGATGACGTCGCCACGGTGCCTGATTCAGGTCCTTGGGTGGCACTCCTACCGGTACTCGACCCGACGATCATGGGGTGGAAGAACCGTGACTTCTACCTCGGCCCGCACCGCAACCAACTCTTCGACACCCGCGGTAATGCCGGCACCACGGCTTGGGTCGACGGTCGTGTCGTAGGGTGCTGGATCCAAGACGAAACCGGTGTGGTCCACGTTCGATTGCTCGAGACCGTGTCAGCGTCTGCGCGACGTTCTTTCGATGCCGAGGCGGCGCGCCTCACCGAGTGGCTGGGCGGCGTCAGAATCGGCACGGGGTACGTCTCACAGGCGATGAGGCACGACGTTCCCGAACCTCCCGCCGGCACTAGCGCCCGGTGATAGCGTCAGATACCGATTGCCAGATCGTCGATGTCTGCGAGGGTGCCGCCGTTTTCGAGGATGCTCGTGTAGTTCCGAAGTCTGTTCTGATCTATCTCGGTAGTGCTGACTCCGCGCTTCCAGTAGCCGAAGACAACCACGTCGTCCTTCGCCAGGCCGACTGTCTTACGGAAATGCGCTCGGATGGAGCGCATCTCGTCTCGCTCACCGGCACCCCACACCGCATAGTCTCCTGGGTTCTCGAGCTCGAGGGCATACTCGGCAAGGCGATCCTCGACATGATGCAATTCGAGGCCGGGGATCACGGGCAGTTCCGCGAAAGCCTCGGCGTCACCGGTGGCGACCCAACCAACACCGGTCACACCCTCGGGCCACTGAAGCAGAATCGAATAGAGGGCAGGTATCGCGGTGTCGTCGGCAAACAGTGCGACGCGGCGACCAGCGATCTCGGGAACGAGGAAGTGCGGGCGAGGGCCGGTGAGCGAGAACGTGTCACCCACACGACGGTCGTCGGCCCACCGCATCATCGGGCTGGTGTGACCGTGCAGCACGACGTCGAAGGTCATCAAACCGCTCGACGCATCGAATGTGCGCACCGTGTAGACACGCGAGACGTCGTCGTACTGCGGGCCCAACTGGATGCGGAATGCGACGTTGGGACGCAACCAATTCGGGTCGTCCGCCGATGAAGTCAGCTGGGCGGTGATGCGCAAGATGCTCTCGGTCGGACGTTCGACGCGTTCGACGACGGCAACCACGTCGTTGAGACCGCGGTCGTGATCTTCGCCGCGTGGCGCCTTTGCCGACGCAGAGGTTTCAGTTTCTTCAGGTCGAGATGCGCTAGTCATTGATATCTCCTGATCGATGGTTCAGTTGTGGACGGGTAGCTGGCTGGCAGGTCTTCGATCACGCGGAACAACAAGTGGCCGTCCGGTTTCGGGGTCTTCGAGGACCAGAGCCTCGAGGTCGAACACTTCACGCAGCAACTCAGGGGTGAAGACGTCCGAGGCACTGCCCTGCATGACGATTTTTCCGGACCGCATGGCAACTACGTGCGTGGCATATCGAGCCGCGAGGTTCAGGTCGTGCAGGACCGCGACCAACGTTCGACCGGACTGGTGCAGTTGGGAACACAGGTCGAGAACCTCGATCTGGTGGGCGATGTCGAGAAAGGTGGTCGGTTCGTCGAGCAACAACACCGGGGTGCGCTGCGCGAGTGTCATGGCGATCCATACCCGCTGCCGTTGTCCACCGCTCAGTTCGTCCACCAATTGATCTGCTGCATCGCGCATTCCGACCTCAGTGAGCGCTTCGGCGACAACACGCTCGTCTTCGGGTGACCATTGGCGCAGCATGCTCTGGTACGGGTATCGGCCGCGAGCCACGAGGTCTGCCACGGTGATCGCTCCGGGTGAGAGCGGAGACTGCGGCAGCAGAGCGATGCGCCGAGCCACTACCTTGGTGCGATAGGACCGAATGTCGTTACCGTCGAGCAGAACCCGACCCGATCGCGGCGCGAGCATTCTGCCGAGCGCACGCAACAACGTCGACTTGCCGCACCCGTTCGGTCCGACGACCACGGTGAAACCGCCGTCGGGGATCTCGAGACTCAACTCGTCCACGATGGTTCGATCGGCGTACCGGAGCTCGATCTTCTCGGCGTGTAGCCGCGATACCGGAGTAGCTGTAGTCATGAATCTCTTTCGTAGCAAGGTTTTCAGGCCTGACGGGCCAGCAACCAGATCAGATAGGCGCCGCCGAGCAGACTGGTGACAAGACCGACCGGAGTTCGGAGACCGACCTCGACCGCTTGGGCAATCAAGTCGGCGCCCGCCAACAGAACCGCGCCGAGCAGGAAGGAGGTCGCGACAAGAACACCGCTGCGCCGAGCCAACCGTCGTGCGATCTGGGGAGCTGCGAGCGCCACAAAGGCGATGGGACCGGTAGCTGCAGTTGCTGCTCCGGTGAGCGCGACCGCAAGCAGGATGCCGGCGAATCGGTATCGCTCCACGGAGATTCCGAGCGAAGACGCTGCGTCGTCGCCCATTTCCATCATGGTGACGCGCCTGGACACCACGACGAGAGCAGGAACGAGAACACCGACGGCGATCGCAACGCTGATCGCGTGTGGCCAACCGCGCCCGGTCAGCGAACCGGCCGTCCACTGCTGCACCACGGTGGCGTCGTCGATATCCGCGCGTACCACCAGGAACGACATCACGGCGCTCAGCATCGCCCCAACTCCGATGCCGACCAGGACGAGTCGAAGACCGCCGCTGACTCCGTCTTTGCGTGCCAGCGCGTACACGAGCAATGCAGTCAGCATGCCGCCGAGAACAGCAGCGCCCGCGGTCTGGAGTACCCCGCCGCCGAAGAACACGACCTGCACCACCACCGCCGTCGCAGCACCGGTGGTGAAACCGATAATGTCCGGCGAGCCGAGAACATTGCGCGAAAGCGTCTGGAAAACCGCGCCGGCCACACCGAGGCTTCCACCCACCCCGATCGCGGTGATCAGCCGTGGAAGACGGCGATTCTGGACGGACCGAACCGCCGCTGGGGTGCCTTCGCCGTTCAGAGCGCGCCACACCTCACCCAAGGACAGGTCCAAGGTTCCGTACATCAGCGTGGCAAACGAGAGCGCCGCCAACGCCGCGCTGATTGAGATGGCTACGAACAGCACCCGCGGGACTATTCGCCACGACCACGACCCGATTCGAACCACCCAACCGCGAAAAAGCGGTGGGACCGGCTGCGCGGCAATCATGTTCACAGTGACGCCACTCGCCGTGAGCGAACGAGCGCGACAAACAACGGTCCGCCGAGCACAGCCACCGCGATCCCCGTCTGCAGATCTCCCGGCGCGGTGACAACGCGACCGAGCACGTCGGCCAAGAGCAGAAACGCCGGCGCGACGACGAGCACGCACGGCAGAAGAAGACGCAGATCCGGTCCGACGACGCCGCGCACGATGTGCGGCGCAGCCAGCCCCACGAATCCGAGTGGGCCGGCCGCCGCGGTGGCCGCCCCCGCGAGCAGGATGACTGCTACAGCGGATCCGGCCCGGGCGGGACCAGTGCGGGCGCCGAGCCCTTTGGCGACGTCCTCACCAAGAGCAATCGCATTGAGTGGACGAATCAGCAACAACGACAACACGATACCGATCGCGATGAAGGGAAGAACGGTGACGATCACGTCTCCGCCGCGCCCCTGCAACGAACCCACTGCCCAGAATCGGAACTGATTGAAGGCAGCCTCATTGCTGATGAGAACCATGCTGGTGAGCGCCGTGATCGCCGTTGCCACAGCGGCACCGGCGAGCGCCATGCGCGCTGGGGTCGCGGCGCTGCGATGCACAGACCCCAACATGTACACACCCACCGAGGCAACGGCCGCGCCGGCGAGCGCGAACCACAGATAACCGCCGACCGAAGTCACCCCCAGATAGGCAATCGCAATCACGACTGCCGCTGATGCTCCGGCGTTCACACCCAGTAGCCCCGGATCGGCCAGTGGGTTGCGGGTGATCGACTGCATCAGCGCGCTGGCCAGTCCGAGCGCAGCCCCGACCACCAGCCCGAGAATTGTTCGGGGCAAGCGTGATCCGATCACAACGAGGTGTTCGTTGTTGCCGGCGTCGTAGGAAAGGATCGCGTCGAGCACGGTGGCGACGGGGATGTTGCGAGAGCCGAGTACCAGCCCACCAACGGACGCCAGCACGATCACGACCACGGAGGCCACGACCAACAACCCCGCACGCGCGGCTGTCCCGGACCGCAGCGGTGCTTCGGTCCGGGACTGTGAAGAAGCGCTCACGCCGTCATTCACCGAACGTGGACACCAGCGACTCGACTGTCTGCTTGGCACTGAAGTAGTCGAGGCGGAAAGCCGCCGTTCCCATTGCGTAGACCCGATCACCCTTGACAGCAGGTTGATTCGCGAGAAGCGGATCGGCGGCAAGTTGCTTCTCCACATCCTTGGGTCCCATCGAGACGGCAAACAGCGTCTGCGAGCCGTCAAGGGCGGCAGACATGTTCTCGGAGCTGACGATCGCGACGCCGGAGGCACCCCGCTTGTCCGGGGCGACAAACTGCTCAGCGGGCTCGGCATAGGTGAAGCCGAGCGAGGTCAGCAGATTGCCCTGTGGGCTGTCGGCTCGGAACGTCCAGACACCGTCGGCACCCATGTAGACCAGCGCCGTCACCGGCTGCTCGGGAAGTTTGATCTTCCCGGCCTGCGTCGTCACCCAGCTGTCGTACTCGTCGACGGTCTTGTCTGCCTCGCTCTCGAGTCCGGTGACAGTCCCCAGCTGATCTGCGAGCTCCTCCCAGGAGCTGGCGCCGTAGTCGAGAAGAACGGTGGGTGCGATGTCGCTCAGCTGCGCGTAGGCGTCGAGCGTCGAGTCACCTCCGTTGGCGGACCCAATGATCAGATCGGGTTCGAACGTCTCGATCGCGTCGAGGTTCAGCTCGAGATTTCGGTAGAGAACCTCTACTCCACGATCAGCTGCCACCTCCGACCACTGGGAGAAGAACCCCTGGTCATCGGTCATTCCCGACGGCGTCGTTGCCGCGCTGGCGACGACCGGCGCACCGATTGCAAGCAGCGTGCCGGTCAACGACGGCGAGGTGGACACAATTCGGGTCGGCTTCGAGGTGATCTCGGTACTGCGGTCGCCGTGATCGACGGTGCGCGGCCATCCCTCGGCAGAACCTGAGGTTTTCTGGGTGCCCTCGGTTCCGGCATCGCTATCTGACGAGCTGGAGCAGCCGGCAAGAGCGAGGGCGACGACCGCGGCGAGTATTGCCGCCGTCGGGCGAAGTGATCTGCGCATGAGTATGGCTTTCTGAAGGTACGAGAGTGCGCCGCTGCGAACGCAGACAGCAGAGGTAAAGTTAGCCATACTTAAGTAGCAAGGGTTGTCCAGGAGCGCCAACGTGTTACCACTATCTGAGCCGGACGCGATCGGTTTGCCGCCGGTCCGTGCGAGCGCCACCGAGCCCAGCACCGCCCGCTCGCCGCTGTTGTTCTGGGTTCTTGCAGGCAGCGGACGCGTCAGAGTCGGATCGACGGTCCACGAGATACCAGCTGGCGAATCGCTGTGGATCCCGGCGGGTGCGCGATACGCAATGGAGACGGACTCGGATTCCGTCGCGTTTCCCATCCTGCTTCCGCCCTCGAACGGCGTCAGCGCCGGGCCGGCTACCGTGACGCGCCTGCGCGTTCCGCCTGGATGGGAAGACAGACTGATCCACGAGTTCGTTCACAACCTGGGCTATCTGCGCGGCGACGCTGCACACCCGTCGTCCTTGTTCGAGATGATCGCCCGGGCTGACGACGGGGCCACCTCGCTGCCGCGATTGCCGCAGTCACGGGAAGCGTTCGAGATCGCGCACGCCCTTTTGCGAACGCCTGGCACCGACGACACCGAGGGACAATTCGCGAAGCGTGCCGGGATCAGCATTCGAACGCTCCAGCGGTACTTCGTGGAAGAAACCGGCCTCACCTTCACGCGCTGGCGGCTACGAACTCGGATCGCCGCCTCGCTGGAGTATCTGAAGCAGGACCGCGAGATCGGTTGGATTGCAAACGAAGTCGGCTTCGAAACAGGAAGCGGATTCACCCGCGCGTTCCGGGCCCAGATGGGAGAGAGCCCGAGCGACTACCGTCGACGGGCCCTCTCCGGTCCAACCGATCGCAGCGTGGACACCGACAACGATCAAGCATTGGTCCGCATGCTCGCAGAGCCCAGGCAGCCCGGAGAAACTGCGCCGCCGATACCGGCCAACGCGACGTGGCCGCGCGTCAACGGCGCCCACGTCGCAGTGTGGGTCTACCGAGGCCAAGCCCGGGTGGACGTCGCGGACCGCAGCTGGGAACTGCGCACCGGCGAGGCCATGATTCTGCCTGCAGGCGTCCTCAATACCGTCACGGTTCCGACGGGTTCACTGCTGCTACCGCTCGGCTTCCGCTCCTCGAACGGGTCGACCGTATCTGCCGACGCCCTCGAGACCGTGCAGTTCTCCCCCGATGACGAATTGGCATTGCTGCACACTTTCGTCGCCGCCTACACACCCTTGCGCCCGCGTGGCCACGACAGCGCCACAGCATTCGACATCATCGCCACCGGCCCTCTCGCACAATCGGTTTCGAACGGGTCTGCCACCGATTCGATTGCCACACGACTGGCAGCGACAATCGCCGCCCGACCGGCCGACCCTCGCACTCTGGACGAGTGGGCGCAAGAGTTCGGT
The DNA here is from genome assembly GCF_001029585.1 of Rhodococcus sp. ARP2. Lineage (NCBI taxonomy): Bacteria > Bacillati > Actinomycetota > Actinomycetes > Mycobacteriales > Nocardiaceae > Rhodococcus > Rhodococcus sp. ARP2. The sequence continues at coordinate 67,743 of NZ_LEKE01000067.1, forward strand.
ACCGACGCGGCCAGGCTGCGCCGGGAGTTCCGTATCGAGACCGGCACTACGTATCCGCAATGGCGATCGCTTTCACGGATGACCCAGGCACGCACCCAACTCCAACTCGGGGTTGCACCCGGAACGGTGTCGAGGAACCTGGGTTACGCGCACCTGCCCGCATTCAGCCGAGCGTTTCGCACTGCGCACGGGATCTCACCGCAGCGCTTCCAAGCTCAGTCCGTCGAACGCGCCCTCTGGTTACGTTCTGTGCCGCGCGCCGCCGAGCCGAGCGCTCGGGTTCTTCACACCCACTGAACGAGCTGCCACACAATGCCGTTGGGATCGACGAACTGGCAGTAGCGCTCGCCCCACGGTTCGGTCTCCGGCTCTGTGACGACGGAGGCACCTTCGGCAGCGATGCGGGCGAACTCGGCGTCGATGTCATCGACCACGAATGCGATGAGCATGCCTTGCCCGGCCGAACCTGCGACGAAGTCCGGCTTGAACGTACCGAGACCGGTGCGCAGGAAGACCACGTTGACCCCGGCATCCGGATGATTCAGAGAAACGAATCCATCGTCGGACATGGCCTCGGTGAAGCCGAAATGGGTTTTCGCGAAGTGGGCCGACGCGTCCGTGTCGGCAACGTTCAAGGACAGAGCAGTGCTGGTGATTTTCATCGTGGCCTCCATGATCATAAACCTTGTGCAGTGCATACAGTATGCACCGTATAAGGTATACCACTGTTGAGGTATTCCCGATTTCTGGAGACGGCTGATGGCACGCGAACTGATCGACCTACTGTGGCGCGATCACCCCCTCGCACCGAAGGGTGGAGCCCGCGGCCCTCGCGCGAAGGTCACCACTTCACAGGCGGTCGACGTCGCTCTCGCCCTCGCGGACGTGGAAGGGCTGGACGCGGTGACGGTGCGCCGATTGGCCGCCGAGCTCGGAATCTCGGGCATGGCGGTGTACACCCACGTCGGGTCCCGTGACGATCTCCTGGTGCTCATGGTCGACACCGTGCGCGGCAACAGTCCGCGCCTGTCGTACGGGAACATGACGTGGCGCAAGCGCGTGCGACGGGTAGCCGAGGAGGAACTTGCCCTCTACTCGGAGCACTGGTGGCTCCTGGACATCACCGATCAGCGCTCCGCGTTGGGTCCGGGAACTATCGCGAAGTACGACCACGAACTACATGCGTTCGACGACACCGGGCTGAGCGACATCGAGCGGGATTCCGCGCTGACGTTTGTCGCCGACTTCGCCCGGTCCTCGGCGCAAGCACGGCGCCCCGACCCCCGAGCGGCCGACATGGCCGAGGTGTGGTCGTCCTGGAACCAGCGCCTGGCTGCTTACCTCGGCGACAACTTCCCGCTGGCGCAGCGAGTCGGAGGAGCGGCCGGCGAAGCCAAGAACACCCCGTACAGCCCCGAGGCAGCGTGGAAATTCGGGCTGGACCGGGTCCTCGACGCCCTGGGAGGTCTTGTTCACATCGAATGACATTCCTGCAATTCGAAACCGCGAGAGCTGTTGCACGCCTATGAGAATCAATCGACCCGAGAGGTACGGGGTTCCAGTGAGCTTCTGATCGAGATTCCGCTGCGCGACGCAACCAGCTAGCCCCGACTTCAGCGGCATATATCCACGGAGAAGGGGTAGACGAGTAGATACCGGCGGCACATCGACTCAACTCCAGGCGTGGTGGACAATGTTTCTCAGCGACCAGTCAATTCGTCATCACACCCGCCGTTTCGGTGCAGCTCTGTCGCCTTCTCACAAGTGGCCTCCCCCGACCGAAACACAGCGCGTCGCACGCTGGAGTGAGAGGTCGGAGATGCTCGGCGCGCTGTCGGTACTCCTGTTCTGGGCTTTCGGCTTCGGCATCCTTCTGGGTGCGGGCGCGATTACAACAGGAATCTTTGCGCTCCGACGTCGCCCGAAGAAGTCTGGCGGGCATCTGCTCTCGAATGCCCGCCAGCTGCCGTGGGATGCAATAGTCGGCCTCTTCACCGGCGTCATCGGTCTTGCCCTGAGCGGTTGGTTCTTCGTCGTGGTCCTACCCAACATGTAGGCGTCTGCTAGCCAAGGCCGTTCGCGTCAGTGGCCAATGTTCGGAGTTCCCGTCGTAGGATCTTGCCCGTGGTGGTGAGCGGCAAGCTGTCGATGAAGGTGATCTGCCTGGGGTACTGGTAGAAAGCAAGGCGGCTTTTCACGTGGGTCTGCAACTCCTGGCGAAGCTCTTCCGAAGAGTTCGTTCCTTCGGACAGAACGACAAAAGCGTGAACGGCTTCCCCGCGCAACGGATCCGGAACACCGATGACGCCGGCCATAGCTACCTCGTCGCGCGAGAGCAGGCACTCTTCGATCTCGCCGGGGCCGATCCGGTACCCCGCGGACGAAATGACGTCATCGGCACGCCCCTGGTACCAGAAGTTCCCC
>NZ_LEKE01000053.1:0-64562 GCF_001029585.1 Rhodococcus sp. ARP2
TGTCCGGCGCCCGCATCGCCCTGCACCTCGCCCTCGAACTGCAACGCCGCGGCGGCGGCATCGGCGCAGCCGCACTCTGCGGCGGCGGCGGACAAGGCGACGCACTCATCATCCGCGTCCCCAAGGCTTGAGTGTCTAAATACACCTGAACGAGCGCTCTCGCTCTGCGACGCCCCGTGGTTTTGCTCACACAACTACGGGGCGTCGTAGTTGTTCGGGCACAATGGCCTCATGGCGAACATCTTTGACGTATCCACTCCCGCGAAACGCTTCCGTCTGGTGGCGTGGTGGGAAGCTGTGACCTGGGCGGCCTTGCTGGTTGCCATGTTCTTCAAGTGGGTCCTCGGACACGAAGAAGCGATTCGCATCCCCGGAATGGTCCACGGCACCGCGGGCTTCCTGGTGTTCATCGTTGTTGCTCTGCTGACCGCGTGGTCGCTCAAGTGGGACATCAAGACCACGATCCTTGCGCTGATCTCGAGCGTTCCCCCGTTCGGCACCGTCATATTCGAACGCTGGGCAGTGCGAAACGGCAAGCTCGGCGAGCTGTCCACGGAGTTCGAGGCGTCCAAGGGCAACGCGGCGCTCGTCTGAGTGCTGCATCCCTCTACGTAGCTTCGCGCAACTCGTGACAAACTGGGAGTCGTGACTCGACCAGGTTCCAGGCCCCCCGCGCGTTCGTCCGCAGTTGCTGCCGCCATGAGCGGCGCAGTCGACTTGTCCGCCTTCAAAGAGCGGGCCACGGCCCCACCACCGCCGCGTAACACCAGCGGCGACGGGGCCGTTTCTGCTGTCTCCGAGGCAGTGATCGAGGTGACCGAGGAGAACTTCGAAAGCGAAGTCCTGCTCAAGTCGAGCCAGGTGCCGGTCATCGTCAATATCGGTGGCCGCGCATACGAGCCCTCGGTCGTGTTCACCGAAGTTCTCGAATCATTGGCGGCGCGCGCCGGCGGCAAGTGGATTCTTGCCAACGTCGACGTCGACGTGAGTCCTCGCATCGCGCAGGCATTCGGTGTCCAGTCGGTGCCGACGGTTGTTGCCGTCGCAGCTGGTCAGCCGTTGGCCGATTTTCAGGGCGCTCAGCCAGAGGCGCAGCTCAGTCAGTGGTTCGACGCAGTGCTCCAAGCTGTCGAGGGCAAGTTGAGTGGGCCGGTGTCCGACGGGGACGAAGCGGTGGAGGAGGTCGAGGATCCACGCTTCGTGGCCGCTGAAACCGCGCTGGACGAGGGTGATCTCGACGCCGCCATCGCTGCTTACCAGGTGATTCTCGACGCCGAACCCAACAATGCGGAGGCCAAGAGCGCTGTCCGCCAGGTGAAGTTCATGGCTCGGGTTCAGGGCGTCGATCCCGAGTCGATTGCGGCCGCGGATGCTGATCCGTCCAATCTCGAACTGCAGTTCGCTGCAGCCGACCTGGAAATGTTCGCCCAGCAACCCGAGGCTGCGTTCGCTCGCTTGATCTCGGTGGTATCGCGAACCGCCGGCGACGACAAGGCCGCAGCGCGGACGCGCCTGCTCGAACTGTTCGAACTGTTCGACCCGGCAGAACCGATCGTCATCGCGGCCCGGCGTAAGTTGGCTTCCGCTCTCTACTGACGTGTGGACCGGCAGCCGCTACTCCGTGTAGCGGCTGTCGCACACTTCCCGGCCACCCAGTACACCGGTCCGGAACGCGTCTACGCGTGCAAACCCGCTCGGCACCGTCTCACCGTTGACGTCACTGGCGGCGAGGCCGTCAGTCAGCAGCCCCGATACGGCTTCGTCGAGGTCGCCGGGGGAGAGTGTGACCTGAGCTCCGGACGCCGCGGCGTTGGTGGGACTGAGCGCTGCGGTGATGACGCCTGACAGGCAGGCGGCGCGCAAGGCAGTCTGCGGAGTGTCGAGCGATTGGCCGTTCTCCTTCTGCATCGCGAGGGTGTACCTCGACGCGAGCAGGACGTAGGCGTTGTAGTCACCGGTGATGTTGGTCTGGATCAACTCACGTCGTCCGACGCGACCCGGCGTGCCGCGCTCGGCCAGGTCGTCGACGCTGATTCCGATGGTGTTCGTCGACGGGCAGTACGAGACGGGCTCGGTCGCAACGGCGTCGCTGCACCCGGTGTCTGCGCCGGTGAACACGACCTTCGGCGGCTCGGGTAGATCGAAGATCGCTTGGAATGTCTTCACGAACTCGTCGAGCGTTGCCTCGGTGACAGGCAGTTCTCCGGAGTCGTTGCCTTCGGCGAACTGCTGCGGGAGGTCTGCGCGTCGTGACTCGATTTCGTCGGCGTCCATCTTCGCGCAGGCGCCGGCGCCGTCGGTGAAGCCGATCTGAGTGGCGGTGACGCGCTCGAACGCCGAACCATGGTGGCTCTCAGGATCATTAGGGTCTTCGTCGCGGATGGCGACCGCCGAGGCCAACACCTTGTTGAGGCCATCGGAGGTGTTCATCGTGAAGTGTGCGGCCTTGTCCTCGGCGACGTGCCGCAAGAAGGCGCCACCGAAACAGTCGGCTTGCTGTTCTCGCACCAGGGCCGCATCTCGTTTGCCGCCGACGATCCCGGCTTTGCGTTGAACGGCGTGGCCGTACTCGTGCGCGAAAATGAAGGCGACGGCCACTTCGCCGAACTTCTCGCGTACCTCGGGCAGTAGCAGTTCGCGATCCCAACCGATGGTGTGATCGATGCTGCAGTACCCGGCGTTGATGAGTTCTTCGGTGGTCTCTTCGCAGAAGTCCGGTCCGTTCGATTCGGTGGGGTCCCACGAGATCAGCTCGTCAACCGGCTCGAAGGGCTTGTCGAACAGAGCCGGGTACTCGGCGGCCCAGTAAGTTTCGATGTCGGTGATGGCGTTGGCCGCCAGGGCGTCGATGTCCCCGCCGTCGGTACCGGTGATTGCTCGGTCCGCATTGGGGGCTCCCGGGCGCAATCCGCTGGGGCCTGCTGTTGCGTCGAGTCCGGCGACGCGGAACGGATCGTGATAGATCGAGACGGCGTGCCCGTTCGTTCCGCTGGCACAACCGGCGAGCAGTGCGGCCACTGCGAACAGTGACGACGTGACAATGACTACTCGCCGGCCGACCATCAACGCTCCAGACTTATCCAAATCGCTCCAGCAGCTGGCAGCGCCACCTGTGCGGAGGCTGGCCGACCGTGCCACGAACGCGACGTTGCCGTGACCGCTCCGAGGTTCCCGACTCCGGAGCCGCCATACACCTCGGCATCGGTGTTGAGAATTTCCACCCATCGGCCGGGCTCTGGTAGCCCGACGCGGTAGCTCGAGTGCTCACTGCCCGAAAAGTTGAACAGGCAGGCGACAATCGAACCGTCAGTACCGTAACGCAGAAAACTGAGGACGTTGTTCTCGGTGTCGTTGGCGTCGATCCAGGAGTATCCGCCGGGGGAGGTGTCGAGGGTCCACATCGCCGGATGGCGTCGGTACGCGGAGTTGAGATCTCCGACCAGTCGCTGGACGCCGCGGTGGAGAGTGCCGGTGTACTGATCGTCGAGTTGCCACCAGTCGAGGCCGCGTTCTTCGGACCATTCCGCGCTCTGACCGAACTCCTGTCCCATGAACAGCAGTTGCTTGCCCGGATGCGCCCACATGTACGCAAGCAGTGAGCGCAGGCCGGAAGCCTTGGCGAAGTCGTTGCCGGGCATCCGGGTCCACAGAGTTCCCTTGCCGTGCACCACTTCGTCATGGCTGATCGGTAGCAGGTAGTTCTCACTCCACGCGTACATCAGCGAGAAAGTGATCTCGTGATGGTGGTAAGTCCGGTGCACCGGGTCGTGACCGAGGAACCCGAGGGTGTCGTGCATCCACCCCATGTTCCACTTCATGTTGAACCCGAGGCCACCGACATTGGTCGCCCGAGTGACTCCGGGCCACGCCGTCGACTCCTCGGCGACGGTGACGACTCCTCGGTGGTTCTTGTGGACGGTGGCGTTCATCTCCTGCAGGAACGCAACAGCTTCGAGATTCTCGCGGCCACCGTGAATGTTGGGAGTCCATCCACCTTCCGGACGTGAGTAGTCCAGGTACAGCATCGATGCGACGGCGTCGACGCGCAGTCCGTCGATGTGGAACTCCTCGAGCCAGAAGAGCGCGTTGGCGACGAGGAAGTTCCGGACCTCGCGGCGACCGAAGTCGAATACGTATGTGCCCCAGTCCAACTGCTCGCCGCGACGCGGATCGGCGTGCTCGTACAACGGCGTTCCGTCGAAACGGGCAAGCGCCCATTCGTCTTTGGGGAAGTGTGCAGGCACCCAGTCGACGATGACGCCTATCCCTGCGGCATGCAGGTGGTCGACGAACCACCGGAAGTCATCCGGGGTGCCGAAGCGGGAGGTCGGTGCGTAGTACGAGGTGACCTGGTACCCCCACGATCCACCGAACGGATGCTCGGAGACGGGCAGCAGTTCGACGTGGGTGAATCCGGTTTCGGTGACGTATACGGCGAGTTGCTCGGCCATCTGCCGGTAGTCGAGTCCCGGACGCCACGATCCGAGGTGCACCTCGTACACGCTCATCGGGGACTGCGAAGGGTCGACACCAGCGCGGGTTTCCAGCCAGGCCGCGTCGTTCCATTCGTGCGAACTGGTGGTCACTCGCGACGCCGTCGCCGGCGGTACCTCGGTACCGAATGCCATGGGATCGGCCTTGTCGCGAACCGAGCCGTCGTGGCCGTGGACCCGGAACTTGTACAGCGAACCGACTGCGATGTCGGGCAGGAAGAGTTCCCAGACCCCGGTGGAGCCGAGGACTCGCATGGGGGCGAATTGCCCACTCCACCCGTCGAAGTCGCCGACGACGGTCACGCCGCGGGCGGCCGGAGCCCAGACGGCGAACGAGGTGCCGTCGACGGGTCCGTCCGGTGTCTCGTACGAACGCGGATGTGCGCCGAGGATGTCCCACAGTCGTTCGTGCCGACCTTCGCCGAACAGGTGAAGGTCGAGTTCACCGAGAGTCGGCAGGAATCGGTAAGGGTCGGCTGCGAGAACCGTGTGGCCACCCGGGTACGTCACGGAATAGCGATAGTCGATCAGGTCGGGGTAGGGGACCAGGGCCGCGAATATTCCGTTCGAAACATGTTCGAGAGGAAAGGTTTTGCCGCCGATGACGGCGCTGACGGACTCGGCGTTGGGACGCAACGCTCGAAGAACGGTGCCGTCGGCGTGGGGATGGGCGCCGAGGACACTGTGCGGATCGTGATGTTCACCGCGCGCCAACAGTTCCAGATCGTGATTGTCCGGCGCGATACCCGAAGGGGACTTTTCGGTTGGCATCACTTGCCTCCACCTGCGCGGTGCGCATTGCGAGCTTGGTAGGCCAGAGAGATCCGGGCCGGATACGGAACGGGTGGGAGCGCGAGGATGTGCGCCACCGAACGCCAGGGCTCGAGCCGGACGAAATTGGCCTGGCCCCAATTGAACTGCTCGCCGGTAACCTCGTCGAGCACGGTCATGTGGTCGTGCCATTCGCGTCCGAGCGCCGGCATGTCCAACCAGACGGTGCCCTCTTCTGCCGCGAACGGGTTGAGGTTGATCACCGTCAGGACGGCGTCACCGGTCGAGGCGTCGAACTTCGAGTAGGCGATCAACGCGTCGTTGTCGATGTGGTGAAAGTGCAGGTTCCGCAACTGCTGCAGGGCCGGGTGTGCACGCCGGATGCGGTTGAGAGCGGTGATCCACGGCTCGAGAGATTCGCCTCGCGCGGCTGCTTCGGCGAAACGGCGCGGCCGAAGTTCGTATTTCTCGGAGTCGAGGTATTCCTCGCTGCCGGGGCGAACGGCTTGGTGTTCGTAGAGTTCGTAACCGGAGTAGACGCCCCACGTCGGCGCCAGGGTGGCGGCGAGAGCTGCTCGCAGTGCAAACATTCCGGGCCCACCGTGCTGGAGGGACTCGTGCAGGATGTCCGGTGTGTTCACGAAAAGGTTCGGTCGGGCTTCGTCGGCCTTTGCCGCCAGCTCGTTACCGAATTCGGTGAGCTCCCACTTCGCAACTCGCCAGGTGAAGTACGTGTACGACTGCGTGAACCCGCGCCGGGCAAGGCCGTACATGCGGGCCGGACGAGTGAAAGCCTCGGCGAGGAACAAGACGTCGGGGTCGGTTTTCTTGACTTCCGAGATGAGTGTTTCCCAGAAGTTGGGCGGCTTGGTGTGCGGGTTGTCGACACGAAAGATCTTGACTCCGGCGTTGATCCAGTGGCGGACCACGCGCAGGATTTCCTTGTCCAGACCGCGAGGATCGGTGTCGAAGTTGATCGGGTAGATGTCCTGATACTTCTTGGGCGGGTTCTCGGCGTAGGCGATGGTGCCGTCGGGAAGGACGTTGAACCACTCCGGATGCTTCTGAGCCCATGGATGATCCGGGGCGCACTGCAGCGCGAGATCCAGTGCCACTTCGAGATCCAGCTTGCGGGCCGCAGCGACGAAGGCCTTGAAGTCCTTGAGCGTGCCGAGTTGGGGGTGAACAGCGTCGTGCCCGCCGTCGGCAGAGCCGATCGCCCACGGCGAACCAACGTCGCCGGGTTCGGGGGTGAGGGTGTTGTTGCGACCCTTGCGGTTGATCTCGCCGATGGGATGGATCGGCGGAAGGTAGACGACGTCGAAACCCATTGCGGCGATGCGGGGCAGGTCTTCGGCAGAGGTACGGAACGTGCCGTGCTGCGGTACTCCGTTCTCGTCCCATCCACCGGTCGAACGGGGGAAGAACTCGTACCAGGAGCCGAACAGTGCACGGCTGCGATCGACGACGACAGGGTGGGACTCGCCCTTGGTGACCAGCTCGCGAAGCGGAGTAGCGCGGAGCAGTTCGGCGACGTCGGAGGCGAAGGCCGGAGCGACGCGAGCAGTCAGCGCCTGATCGCTGCGCAGCGACGCCGTGACGGCCTCGAGTCTGGACCTGTTGCCCCGCGGCACTTCGTGCGCGGCCTGTTCGAACAGGCGCGCACCGATTTCCAAGTCGTTGGCCAACTCGGCCGCCCCCTGCCCGACGGCGAGCTTTGCTTCCACGGCGTGCTTCCAGGTGGCGATGGGATCGCTCCACGCCTCGATCCGGAACGACCACATACCTTCGGCGGACGGCGTGAACACCGCGTCGACGGTGTCCGGTTCGGTCCCGGGATCCATCGGAATGCGCAGCGGCTTGGTACCGCGCGGACCACGCACGACAAGAGTGGCGGAAATGGCGTCGTGGCCTTCTCGCCACACCGTGGCGTGCACCGGGAAGACTTCACCGACCACGGCCTTTGCCGGATAGTTACCCGAGATCTCGGGTACCACGTCGTCGATACCGAGGCGTCCTGACACGGGAAGCTCCATTTCTGATGATGGATCGCGGTAAAACTTTCTTTCGCCGGGTTCAACCGTAGTGGGTGCGACGCTGGAGTGCTGATAACGACGAATTCGGGTCTGTCGGTGGTCAGGTCGGCTCGGGCGTTCGGTTCCACCGGACAGAGTGCAAGGAACTCGACTAGGGTTCGCGGGGTGAAAGCCTTGCGTCGGTTCACTGTCCGAGCCCACATTCCGGAGCGCCTCGCCGCGCTCGGCCCCCTGTCCACCAACCTTCGGTGGTCGTGGCATCCCGAGACACAGGATCTGTTCTCGCGACTCGACCCCGAACTCTGGCAAGCAGTCCAGTTCGATCCGGTCCGCATGCTCGGGGAAGTCAACCCCACCCGTCTCGACGAACTCAGCAGTGACGAGGCATTTCTCGGTGACCTCGACACTGCAGCAGCCGATCTCGATGCCTATCTGAGCACGCCGCGCTGGTATCAGTCCCAGCAGGCCAAGGGCACATCGTTGGCCGGCGGAATTGCGTACTTCTCCATGGAGTTCGGAGTCAGCGAAGTTCTGCCCAACTACTCCGGTGGATTGGGCATCCTCGCGGGCGATCACCTCAAGGCCGCGTCCGACCTCGGGCTGCCGCTCATCGGCGTCGGACTGCTCTACCGATCCGGCTACTTCCGCCAGTCACTGACTGCCGACGGTTGGCAGGCCGAGCACTACCCGCCGCACGACCCTCAAGGGTTGCCTCTTCGTTTGCTGACGGACGCAGGCCCGACTTCCGACGACGGATCACCGGTCGTCATTCACGTCGCCATGCCCGGTGGACGAGTGCTGCGTGCGCGAGTGTGGATCGCTCAGGTCGGACGAGTGCCGTTGCTGCTGCTCGATTCCGACATCGCCGAGAACGACGCGGATCTGCGCGGCGTCACTGACCGTCTCTACGGTGGGGACCAGGATCACCGCATCAAGCAGGAGATCCTCGCAGGTATCGGCGGCGTCCGTGCGGTGCGTGCCTACACCGCGGCGTACGGATTGCCCGATCCCGAGGTTTTCCACATGAACGAGGGGCATGCCGGATTCCTCGGCATCGAACGGATTCGGGAACTTGTGACCACCAGCGGTCTGGACTTCGATTCGGCTCTGGCCGCGGTCCGCGCCGGAACGGTCTTCACGACGCATACTCCGGTTCCCGCCGGAATCGACCGCTTCCCGGCGGATCTGGTCCGTCACTACTTCGGCGGAGCGAACGGCGAGAACGAATCGAGTTTGCTTCCCGGTCTGACCGTCGACCGCATAGTCGGGATGGGGCGCGAATCCGATCCGTCGATCTTCAACATGGCGCACATGGGTCTTCGCCTGGGCCAGCGAGCCAATGGCGTCTCGAAGTTGCACGGCATCGTCAGTCGCGACATGTTCAACGGTCTCTGGCCGGGATTCGACGCCGACGAGGTGCCGATCGGATCGGTCACCAACGGTGTCCACGCTCCGACGTGGGCTGCGCCGGAGTGGATGGACGTGGCCAGGCGGATCGTGGGGCAGGAGCAACTCGAAGAAGCGCGCGGTTGGGAGCGCCTACACGAGTTGTCGGCCACCGAACTGTGGGAGACACGTAATGCGTTGCGCGGCAAGTTGGTCGACGAAGTCCGTCGTCGCGTCCGAGCGTCGTGGCTCGAACGCGGCGCGACCGAAGCTGAACTCGGCTGGACTACTGGAGTTTTCGATCCCAACGTCTTGACTGTCGGATTCGCCAGGCGCGTGCCTACGTACAAGCGGTTGACGCTGATGCTCCGTGATCCCGAGCGTCTGCGTGCGATGTTGCTCGACGAGAAGCGTCCGGTGCAGTTGGTGGTGGCCGGTAAGTCGCACCCCGCCGACGACGGCGGTAAGGCACTCATCCAGCAGGTCGTACGGTTCGCCGACGAAGCGGATGTGCGTCACCGCATCGTCTTCCTGCCCGACTACGACATGTCGATGGCCCGCTACCTCTACTGGGGCTGCGACGTGTGGCTCAACAACCCACTTCGCCCACTCGAGGCGTGCGGCACTTCCGGCATGAAGTCCGCGCTCAACGGTGGACTCAACCTCTCCATTCGCGACGGATGGTGGGACGAGATGTACGACGGCGAGAACGGGTGGGCCATTCCGACGGCCGACGGTGTTCTCGACGACGTGCGGCGTGACGATCTGGAAGCCAGCGCGCTCTACGAACTTCTCGAGCACGCGGTACTGCCGACGTTCTACGACCGTGATGCAGCCGATCTGCCGACACGCTGGGTCGAGAGGGTTCGCCACACCCTCGAGAATCTGGGCCCGAAGGTGTTGGCATCACGCATGGTTCGTGACTACGCCGTCGACTACTACGCCCCTTCGGCGGAATCAGCTCGAGCGGTAGTGGCGGACGATTTTGCCGGCGCGCGTGAGGTGGCCGAGTTCCGTCGTCGCATCGAATCGCAGTGGCCGTCGGTCGCCGTCGAGCAGGTGGACGGTTCCGGCTTGCCGGACACTCCGGAGATCGGTGCGACCATCTCGTTGAAGGCCAAGGTCCGCCTCGGCGGCTTGTCGGTCTCGGATGTCCAGGTCCAGGCAGTCCTGGGACGCGTCAGTCCGGGCGAGGAACTCACCGACGTGGTGACGTTCCCGATGACACACTTCGGCGCCGAGGAAGAAACCGAGATCTTCGAAGCCGAGGTTGCGCTTCCGGTCTCCGGTTCCGTGGGATACACCGTGCGGGTGCTGCCGCATCACCGGTTGTTGGTCGATGCGTCCGAACTCGGGTTGGTGACCACTCCGAGCGTCTGACGTATTGCATTCTGCCCCGGTCCGTTCGGTCGGTACCGGGGCAGAATTGTGTCCGCGTGAGAACTGGCTCAGGGACGTGAGTCGCGGATGCGGGTGAGCGCCTTGCGGACGACTTCGGGGTTGGTCGTCTCCCAGAAGGGCGGCAGCGATGCGCGAAGGTAACCCGCGTATCTCGCCGTGGCCAGACGCGGATCGAGCACGGCCACCACGCCCTTGTCGTCGGTGCTGCGAAGCAGGCGACCCACGCCCTGTGCCAGGAGCAGCGCCGCGTGATTGGCCGAGACGCTGAGAAAGCCGTTACCGCCATGGGATTCGATGGCTTGTTGGCGAGCCATCAACAGTGGATCGTCCGGGCGCGGGAACGGAATCCGGTCCAAGATGACGAGGCTCAGCGATGGGCCAGGGACATCGACGCCCTGCCACAGGGACAACGTGCCGAACAGTGACGTGGGTTCGTCCTTGGCGAAGGCCTTGACGAGGGTGCCGGTGGCGTCGTCGCCCTGGCACAGGATCGGGGTGTCGAGGCGTTCGCGCATCGCCTCCGACGCGGCTTTGGCGGCGCGCATCGAGGAGAACAAGCCGAGGGTGCGTCCGCCGGCGGCCTCGACGAGTTCGGCGATCTCGTCGAGATAGACCGGGGAGAGGCCGTCTCGGCCGGGCGTGGGCAGGTGGCGGGCGATGTAGATGATGCCGGCCTTGGCATGGTCGAAGGGCGACCCGACGTCGAGTGAGTTCCAGCGGAAAGCCGAAGCGTCAGAAGGTGCTTCGGTGCCGATGGCCGTACCCGAGTCAGGGCGCACCGACGATTCCGCAGGAAGGCCCCAGTTGACGGCGAGACCGTCGAACGATCCGCCGACGGTCAGCGTCGCGGAGGTGAGAACGACGGTGGATTCGGCGAACAGTCGCGAGCGCAGCAATCCACCGACGGAGAGCGGAGCCATCCGGACGGAGCGCCGAACCGATCCGCGGAACTCGTCCGAGGACAGCCAGACGACGTCCTTGCGCTTGGCCGGGTCTGGTTCGTCGAAGGCGGTGAGAATACGCACGGCACTGTCGTGGACGTCGTCGACGGACGAGAGCGCAGCGTTGCGGGCTGCAGCGGCTTCGGGGTCTGCGGCTGCCATGCCCGGTTTGGCCGGACCGATCGCGGTGCGCAGCGACCAGGCCGCATCGCGTATCGCGGCCAGTGCGGGGGCTGCCCCGTCCGGGAGGCCTTCCCATCGACCTGGACGCAATTCCTCGAGGAGTCCCGCCCAACCCTCGCCGGCAGCTTCGAGTCGGTCGGCGTCCTGCTCTTCGGCGATCTTGCCGCAACGCCTGGCCGCGGCACTGATCGACGAAGCTGTGAGATCGGCCGTGGCAACGCCGGTGACGCGGTCGACCAACTCGTGGGCTTCGTCGATCACCACGACGTCATGGTCAGGGAGGATCTGGATGCCGGTGATCGCGTCGATAGCGAGCAGTGCGTGGTTGGTGACGACGACGTCGGCCTTAGACGCCTCGACGCGGGCGCGCTCGGCGAAGCAGTCCTCACCGACCGGGCACTGGTTCTTTCCGATGCACTCGCGGGAGGTGACGCTGACCTGCCGCCACGCCTGATCGGATACGCCCGGTACCAATTCGTCACGATCACCGGTTTCGGTGTCGGAGGACCATTCGGTGAGGCGGACGACCTCCCGGCCGAGACGCGAGACCGTGAACGGATCGAACAACTCGTCCTCGGGTGGCTGTTCGGACGCGCCGGTGTGGATCTTGTTCATGCACAGGTAGTTGTTGCGGCCCTTGAGGATTGCGAACTCGGCGCGCCGGCCGAGTGGCTTCTTCAGTGCATCGGCCAGCCGTGGCAGATCTCGATCGACGAGCTGGCGCTGAAGCGCGATGGTGGCGGTGGACACGACCACAGTGCGCCCAGACTCGACCGCATGGCGCAGGCTCGGAACGAGGTAGGCGAGTGACTTACCGGTACCGGTGCCGGCCTGGACGGCCAGATGCTCGCCCGTGTCGATCGAGTGCGCCACGGCCGACGCCATCGTCAGCTGACTGGTTCGTTCGGCACCGCCGAGCGACCGCACCGCTGTCTGGAGCAGTTCGGGAACGTTCGGGAGTTGATCGGCCACCCACGAAGGTTAATGGATCCCTACGTCAGAAACGTCCACGGATGATTCCCGGGGTAGTTCCCCGGCATTCGAGTCTTCTTCCGACGACGCCTCGTCTCGCCCGATCAGCTGCACTCCCGCCTCCTGCATCTGTACCAATGCCGACTCGATCGTGGCAGTCGACACACCTGCGGTGAAGGGGAGAAGGACCGTCGTGGCGAATCCCGCGCGCGCCGCGTCGATGGCGGTGGCCTTGACACAGTGATCTGTGGCAATGCCGATCACGTCGACGTCGGTGATCTTGTGGGCGCGGAGCCAGTCCTCGAGCGTCGTGCCGTCCTCGGCTGCTCCTTCGAAACCGGAATAGGCCGCGCTGTAGGCGCCCTTGGAGAAGATCGCCGAACCGGCGACGGAAGCGTCGAACGCCGGGTGGAACTCGGCGCCGGCCGTCCCGACGACGCAGTGAATCGGCCAACTGTCGACGAAGTCTGGGGTCTCGGAGAAATGCGCCCCAGGATCGATGTGGAAATCGCGAGTCGCGACTACGGCGTCGTACTCGTGGGAGTTGACGAAATCGTTGACGGCCGCCGCAACCGCAGCGCCGCCGTCGACCGCGAGAGCGCCACCTTCACAGAAATCGTTCTGAACGTCGACGACGATCAGTGCTTTTGCACTCACTGGTGCTCACCTCCGGAGAATCGAACGGGCACAGCCGAGTCTCCGCGCGAGAGCTTGAGTCCTTCCCACGGCAGGCTCACGAGCCCGGCCTTCAGAACTGCGCGGCTCTCTTCGAGCGTCGGTGCGCTCTCGACGACCTTGCCTTCGCGAACCAACGGGATCAGCAGTTCGGTCGCGCCGTCCGCCTCGGAAACCGGAGCGGGCGAGCCGGCAGGGTAGATGACTTCTTCGACGATCGTTCCGGTCGGGCGAACCACGCGCAGTGCCTTCTTGGCGCCGCCGCGAGATGCCTTGTTGGTGCTTCTCTTCTCGACCGCGATTCCGTCGACCTCGACCAGCTTGTAAACCATGCCTGCGGTGGGTGCGCCTGATCCGGTGACCAGTGAAGTACCGACGCCGTACGAGTCGACGGGTTCGGCGCGCAGAGCCGCGATCGCGTACTCGTCCAGGTCGCCGGAGACGACGATGCGTGTCTTGGTAGCACCGAGATCGTCGAGTTGTTGGCGTACCTGACGAGCAAGAACGCCAAGATCGCCGGAGTCGATGCGAACCCCGCCCAGCTCGGGACCGGCAACGGCGACAGCCGTTTTCACACCCTCGGTGATGTCGTAGGTATCGACGAGCAACGTGGTGGATACGCCGAGTGCCGCGACCTGACCGCGGAATGCCGCTGCCTCGTCCGGACCGTCTTCGGTGGTGTGCAGGAGAGTGAAGGCGTGTGCACTGGTACCCGCGCTGGGTACGTCGTGACGCCGCGCGGCTTCGAGGTTGGAGGTGGCGTCGAAGCCGGCGAGATACGCGGCACGTGAAGCGGCGACGGCGGCCTGTTCGTGTGTGCGACGCGAGCCCATCTCGATCATCCGTCGACCGCCCGCTGCGCTCACCATGCGGGCTGCGGCCGAAGCGATCGCGCTGTCGTGGTTGAGGATCGAGAGAATCAAGGTTTCGAGGATGACGCACTCGGCGAACGTTCCGCGGACCGAGAGGATCGGTGAGCCGGGGAAGTAGAAGTCGCCCTCGCGGTAGCCGTCGATGTCACCGGTGAATCGATAGTTGCGCAGCCACTCGACGGTCGTGTCGTCGAGGAATCTCGCAACGATCGCCAGTTCCGGTTCACCGAACCGGAACTGCTCGAGTGCGTCGAGAAGGCGTTCGGTACCGGCGACGACGCCGTAGCGACGACCGTCTGGCAGCCGCCGTGCGAATACCTCGAAACTGCAGTTGCGGAAGGCAGATCCGTCGGCGAGAGCCGCCGAGAGCATGGTCAGTTCGTACTGATCGGTGAGCAGTGCGGTGCTGGCACCGGCGTCGCGGATGTCGGAAATTTGCGTAGGCACGCACACAACTCTATGCGCGAGACGACGTGGGTGGGTGTTGTCGCCTCTCGTCGCGCCGTACCCTGGATACATGGTTTTCGGCGGCGCGACCGTGTCCGGCACTTACTCGGCGAACGTAACGATGAGAGGCGCTACGGCTTCTTCTCCTCAAGCCACGCCCGAGCAGTCGGAGGCTGTTGCGACCATCGAAGCCGCAGATCGGCCCTGGGTGACCATCGTCTGGGACGACCCGGTCAATCTCATGCATTACGTGACTTACGTGTTCCAGAAGTTGTTCGGTTACAGCAAAGCCAAGGCCACCGACCTGATGATGCAGGTCCATTCGGAGGGCAAGGCCGTGGTCTCGAGCGGTTCGCGCGACAAGATGGAGGCCGATGTTCGTCGCCTCCACGCTGCCGGTCTCTGGGCCACGATGCAACGCGACGACACCTGAGAAAAGCCCTGAGAAAAGCACTTTTCGACCGATTTGTTCGCCTAACTCGTAGACGGGAGTCCGACGCGTGCGGACGTGGAGTAGGAAGAGTTCACTCGGCGGAGTGAAGTTCAAGTCCGAGATGGACGGCCACGAGGCGGCGGTTCTGCGCTCGCTCGTGGAGTCGGTGGCCGGGCTTCTCGACGAGCGCGCGTCTTCGGCGCCGCAAGACGAGCTCGCCGCGCTGACGGGCCTTCGTACCGGAAATTCGGAGACGCCCGACAATCCGGTGTTGGCGCGTTTGCTTCCCGACTTCCAGCGCACCGATCCGGACAAGGTCGCTCCGGACAGTGACGATCTCGACGACGCCGGCGCCAATGTCAACGGCGCGCTGCGCAGTTTGCACGAGCCCGAGATCATCGATGCCAAGCGTGAGTCCGCTCGCATGTTGTTGGCTTCGCTTCCGGAGGCCGGCGGCAAGGTCGTTCTCACGCAGGAACAGGCCGATGCGTGGCTGTCCTCGCTCAACGACGTCCGTCTCGCGCTCGGAACCAATCTCGGCATCGACGCCGACACCCCGGAGAGCCTCGAACCCGACGACCCGCGCGCCCCGCATCTCGACGTCTATCACTGGTTGACGTGGATGCAGGACTCCCTCGTCCAGGCGCTCATGCCATGACCACGACGCGGACCGGGCCCACTGATTCACTGACAGATGTCGCCGGCCTCGCTGTCGGTCATCACCACAAGCTCGACGAGGGAGCCACTCTCGGAAGCGGCGCGGCCACCGGCTGCACGGTCGTGCTCGCGTCGGCCGGTGTGGTTGCCGGCGTCGACGTCCGCGGCGGCGGTCCGGGTACCCGCGAGACCGACCTACTCGACCCGAGCCATTCGGTCCAGCAGGTCAATGCCGTGCTGTTGACCGGCGGTAGTGCCTACGGACTTGCCGCGGCCGATGGAGTGATGCGCTGGCTCGAGGAACACGATCGCGGGATCGCGATGGGTGCTCCTGGTCAGGTGGTACCGATCGTGCCCGGCGCCGTGATCTTCGATCTGCCGGTGGGGGACTGGACCGTTCGTCCGACCGGAGACTTCGGATTCCTCGCTGCCGACACCGCTTCGCGCGAATTCGCCACGGGCACGGTCGGCGCCGGGGTAGGTGCCAGAGCCGGAGCGCTCAAGGGTGGGGTGGGAACGGCCAGCGTCGTGATCGCCGACGGCCCGGCCGAGGGTACGACGGTCTCCGCGTTGATCGTGGCGAACCCGGTGGGTTCGGTCTTCGATCCCAGAACTGGCTTGCCGTGGGGCGTCGGCTCGGACGGGGCGGAGTCGTTCGGGCTCAGGCTTCCCGACGCGTCCGAACTCGCGGCGGCCAACGCCGTTGCAGCCAAGGGAACAGTCCTCAACACCACGATCGGTGTGGTCGCCACTGACGCCGCCTTGACAAAAGCCGGGTGCCGACGCGTCGCCGTCGCAGGGCATGACGGTCTGGCTCGTGCGATTCGGCCCGCGCATTCGCCGCTCGACGGCGACACGATCTTTGCACTCGCCACCGGCGATCACACTCCGATTTCGGAGATCGCGGTTCCGGCCGCTTTCCCGAACGATCTGCCGATACTCGACGCGGTGTGTGCCGCCTCGGCGCAGGTTGTCGAACGTGCGATCGTCACAGCGATTCTCGACGCCACGTCGGTAGCCGGAATCCCGAGCTACCGCGAACTCTTTCCGTCGGCATTTCTCTAGGCAGCACTCCTGGAATCGGCGGTAATCTCGAATTGAGTCTGGTCGCGAGTGACCGAATCAGAAAACCGGATCGACGGTGGAGGACGCACACGATGACGATGGATTTCAACAATCCGGACTTCGGCACCCGGACGCCGGCACCGAAATCCGGTCCGCCCTCGGTGTGGAAGCAGTCGGCCGTGTTGGTGGGCGGCTTCGCGATCCTGCTCTACGTGATCGAGATCGTGGATGTCATCTCCGGTCAGAACGTCCAGAACGCCGGCGTCACCCCGCGCACGCTCGACGGCCTGTGGGGAATCCTGTTCGCCCCGGTCCTGCACGACGACTGGGCTCACCTGATTGCCAACACCATTCCGGTCCTGATCCTCGGGTTCCTCGTGCTGGTGTCGGGAATTGCGCGCGGACTCGCGGCGACCGGCATCATCTGGGTGATCGGCGGTGTCGGGACCTGGTTGTTCGCCGGCTCGAACTCGAATCACGTCGGTGCGTCCGTGCTGATCTTCGGCTGGGTCACCTACTTGCTGGTGCGCGGGTTCTTCACGCGGAGCTTCACACAGATCCTGATCGGCGTTGCCGTCTTCGTCGTGTACGGCGGAGTGCTGTGGGGCGTTCTCCCGAGCGATCCACGGGTTTCCTGGCAAGGACATCTGTTCGGAGCGATCGGCGGCGTGGTGGCAGCCTGGGCGCTGACGTCGGGGGAGAGGGCCAAGCGCGCAGGGTCGGCGCCGGCCGTTCGACCACCGAGTTTCTGAACGGACGTGGGTCACACCCTCGCTGCGGTGTGACTTCGACGCGCCAAAACCACCAAGAGCTTTTTTCCAGACGGGTAGACGTGGCAGCATGACCGGTATGCGCATGACCGTCCTGGGGTGTTCCGGCAGCGTCACGGGTCCGGATTCACCGGCTTCGGGATACCTGCTCACGGCACCGGGAACTCCGCCGCTCGTGATCGACTTCGGCCCGGGAGTTCTTGGGGCGTTGCAGCGATACGCCGATCCGGGCGAGGTGACGATCCTGCTTTCGCACCTTCATGCGGACCACTGTCTCGACATGCCCGGCCTGCTCGTCTGGCGTCGCTATCACCCCAACCCACCGGTCGGGCGGGCTCTGGTTTACGGCCCCACCGACACGGCCTGCCGCATCGGAGTGTCCTCCGCCGAGTGTGCCGGCGAGATGGATGACATCTCCGACACCATCGACGTCCGGCTCTGGGCCGAGAACGAGCCGGTGACGTTCGGAGAACTGAGCGTCGTCGCCCGTCGGATGAATCATCCTCCCGAGGCTTACGGTTTCCGGATCACCGGCGCCGACGGCCGCGTGCTCGTCTACACCGGCGACACGGGTATGTGTGACAACGTCGTCGAACTCGCCCGTGGAGCGGACGTGTTGCTCTCCGAAGCTTCGTGGACCGACAGTCCGGATCGCCCCGAGGGAGTTCACCTCTCCGGTAAGGAAGCCGGCCGTGTGGCTGCCCTCGCCGGCGTCAAGGAACTTCTCCTCACGCACATCCCGCCGTGGACCTCCCGCGAAGACGTGATCGCCGAAGCGAAATCCGAATTCTCCGGACCAGTCCATGCCGTCTCCGCCGGAAGCGTCTACGACATCTGATTCCCCTCACATTCGATGCAGTGCCGACCGGGCGACCGCTAGGCTCACGAAGGTGACTACACGAGAAGACGGTAGGGCGGACGACGAGCTCCGCACGGTCAAGATCACCCGGGGGTTCACCAGTCATCCGGCCGGATCCGTTCTGGTCGAGTTCGGGAACACTCGCGTCATGTGCACGGCCAGCGTCGAAGAGGGTGTACCCCGCTGGCGCAAGGGCTCCGGCTTGGGTTGGCTGACAGCCGAATACGCGATGCTTCCCGCCGCCACGCACACACGCAGTGGCCGCGAATCGGTCAAGGGCAAGGTCGGCGGCCGTACGCAGGAGATCAGTCGACTCATCGGCCGATCACTTCGGGCCTGCATCGATCTCGCTGCGATCGGCGAGAACACCATCGCCCTGGACTGTGATGTCCTCCAGGCCGACGGCGGTACCCGCACCGCGGCAGTGACGGGGGCGTATGTGGCCCTGGTCGACGCCGTGACGTACCTGCGCGCAGCCGACCTGCTCTCCGACCCTCAGCCCATCTCGTGTGGCATAGCGGCCGTCAGCGTCGGCGTCGTGGACGGACGAGTGCGCCTCGATCTTCCGTACGAAGAGGATTCGCGCGCCGAGGTCGACATGAATGTCGTGGCCACCGATACCGGCACGCTGGTGGAAATCCAGGGAACCGGTGAGGGCGCCACGTTCCCGCGCTCGACGCTGGACAAGCTGCTCGACTCCGCTCTGGCTGGTTGTGAGCAACTTTTCGAGATCCAGCGTCAAGCGTTGGCCGAGCCGTATCCCGGGGTGCTACCCGAACCGAAGAATCCGGAACCCAAGAAGAAGTTCGGTGCCTGAGCTGTGAGCGTACGAGTATTGGTTGCCAGCCGAAATGCCAAGAAACTGAAGGAACTTCACCGGGTGCTCGACGCCGCTGGAGTGAACGGAATCGAACTGGTCGGGCTCGACGAGGTGCCGCCGTTCCCCGAAGCCCCCGAGACCGGTGCGACGTTCGAGGAGAATGCACTCGCCAAGGCACGTGACGGCGCGGCGGCAACCGGAATGCCTTGCATCGCAGATGATTCCGGTGTCGAGATCGATGCACTCAACGGTATGCCCGGCGTGCTGTCCGCGCGATGGTCGGGCACTCACGGAAACGACGGCGCCAACACGGCGCTTGTCCTGGCTCAGCTGGGAGACGTGCCAGACGAGCGGCGCGGCGCGGCATTCGTCTCCGCCTGTGCACTGGTGATCCCCGGCGGCGACGAGACTGTCGTGCGCGGCGAATGGCGCGGGGTGATCGGCCGAGAACCAGCCGGCGACGGGGGTTTCGGATACGACCCCATCTTCCGTCCGGACGGCGACGCCCGCTCTGCCGCAGAACTCACCCCGGCCGAGAAGGATGCGGCGTCACATCGAGGGCGCGCGCTCGTACAGCTCGTTCCGGCATTGTCCGCACTGGCCGGCTGAACCGAATCCGAAAAGTAGAGCCCTGAACGCGTCTGCGTTCAGGGCTCTACTTTTCGAAACTCTCAGAGCTGATAAGCCTGCTTCACCTGGGCGGTTCGCTTGTGCTCGAACACGAACGACAGGAACGGGATCGTGCCGGCGAGCGCGGTGGCAACCGTCGTACCGGGCTTCCACCGGGCCTTGATCGCCAAGTCGATCGTGAACACGAGATAGAGCATGTAGAACAGGCCGTGGATCTGACCGATGTAGAACAACCACGACGGTGCGTCCGCCGAATTGTCGAGAATCAGGTACTTGTAGACCATCTCACCGGTCAGGAACAGCAGCCAGAGGCCGGTGATCCAGGCGAGAACGCGGTATCGGACGAGCGCCGACGCAACCTTCTTCTGCTTTTCTGCGTTGACTGCGGGGGTAGCGATGCTCGCTTCCGAACCGGTACTCACGTCGTGCTCCTATCGGACTCGCGAGCGGCGAGCTGCGCAAGGTAGTCGTTGTATTCCAGCATTTGGCGGGCTTCAGGGTCGTCGACGTCGAGGTTCACATCGTCGAACTCGGCCTGCGGGCGTTGCGGCAAGAGGTCGGCGGGAATCTCACGCGGCTCCGCGGCGGCTTCCTCGGCTTCGGCCTCTTCGGGGTCCACGTCTTCGAGCTGAACGAACTTGCGATACGCGTACACGACAAACGCCGCGAACAGCGGCCACTGGAACGCGTACCCGAGATTCTGTCCCGAGCCTCCGACGGCTTCGAAGCGCTCCCACTGCCACCAGCCGAGCGCGAGGCAGCCGGCAGCTGACACGATGACCAGCAGAATCAGCGCAGGTCGGCGTTTAGTAGCGTTCTTGGACACACTAAGACGGTACCTGAGAGCTATAGTGCCTCGCCCTGCGATCTCCGACACGGTGTCGTAGAAGCCGTGCCACGGCGTGTCGTAGAAGCCGTGCCACGGCGTGTCGTAGAGGCCGTGCCACGGCGTGTCGTAGAGGCCGTGCCACGGCGTGTCGTAGAAGCCGTGCCACGGCGTGTCGTAGAGGCCGTGCCACAGCGCCTGTGCGCTATGCCCATCCTCACCCGCAACGCCAGGCACTGAACACATTTTCCCAGCTGTGCTGCATCGATAACCTCGGGCGTATCCGAAAGCAGGGGAGTGTTTCATGCACATCAGAGTGATTCGCCCGGTCATCGACACCACACTGACTCCGGCGGTGACAGACGAGGTGGAGCACTGGGCGGCGCCCGGCACGACGGTCGATGTCGTGTCACTGCTCTCTGGCACGGCGAGCATCGAGTCCGAGTACGACGAGGCACTGGCCGGCCCCGGGATCGTGCAGCGGGTCGAAGAGGCGGCAGTCGAAGGCGTCGACGGTGTATTCATCACGTGTTTCGCCGATCCCGGAGTGCATGCCGCCCGAGAGATCATCGACGCACCGGTGGTCGGCGGCTTCGAGCCGTCATTTCTGACAGCGATGAGTCTGGGCGATCGCGTCGGTGTCGTGACCATCCTGCCGAACGTCGTGCCGATGCTCCGATCGCTCACTCGGCGGTATGCGCTCGATAGTCGGCTGGGCAGTATTCGAGTCGTGGACATGCCGGTGCTGGGCCTCACCGATCGGGAGGAACTGATCGATCGACTGGCCGCTCAGGCGTCTGCGGCAGTGCAGAACGGCGAGGCCGATTCCGTCGTTCTCGGTTGCACCGGGATGCTCGGTGTGACCAGTGCAGTCCGAGACAGGCTGCATGGCAAAGGGATTCACGTTCCGGTTGTGGATCCGACGGCGTCGGCGATCACGTGGTTGGAGAGCTCGGTCCGTCTGGGGCTGACGCCGAGCCGGACGACGTACATGACCCCGCCGGTCAAGGCTCGAAAGCGCTGAGCCTGATCTAGAACCGAAAAAGCCCCGCCGGATCTGATCCGGCGGGGCTTTTTCGTTGTGCGCGAGGGGGGACTTGAACCCCCACGTCCTGAGACACTGGAACCTAAATCCAGCGCGTCTGCCAATTCCGCCACTCGCGCGCGGAATTCAAAGGATACGCGAGTGGAATCGCTCGCGGGCACACCACCCTGGTCGGGATGCGCCCGCCCGCTCTCAGGCCGTTTCGGCGAGTGGATCCGCTGCGGGCGGCGTGGTGGATTTCTTCGACCGGCGCGGTTGCTCGGCCGTGCGTTGATACCGCCACGCAGCGTGGGTGAGTGTTGGAACATCGACATCGAGATGTTCGGCAACCGCAACTAGCAACTCGGCTGCGTCGGTGCTCGACAACAATTCCTCGCTACTGCTTGCTTCGGTGGCGAACCGTGCAAGTAGATCTATCGAAGTTGCCGTCAACTTCCCGGACAGGAACACCAGCGTCTCGAAGGTCCTGGGGCCCAGGCCTGGAACGGAGACGACTGCCGAACGGAGGCCTTCGGTGTCCTCGACGTCGGCACCGCACCGGCAACCGGCGTCGGCGAGCGCTTTGGCCGCACGAGCCGCACCCTCGGCTTTGGTGAAGTAGTTGCCCGGCACGCGCTGGCGATTGCCGAGAATCGTTGCGAGCTCGTCGCCACGGTCGGTGAAGGCGGCGAGAGCGGACAAGCTGTCGAGGCGATCGCCTGCGGCTACCGAGCGGTGTGTGCGCCAACGGTCGACGACGGCGCGGACTCCGGTCTTCGGTGTTCCGTAGGCGGCGCGCGACGAGAAGATCGCATCGAGAAGGGCGGCTTCGGACTCGCGCGGCCATCCCTGATTCCAATGCGGCCACGCCTCGCGCGGAAGCTCAGCGCCGATGAATTCGGCCGCTCTGACTACGTCTGTGTCTTTCATGATTTCTCCCCCCGAGAAGTCGTCCGGTGTGGACGCGCTGAACGTAGCGAGGGGGTCCGACAGATGGTGGCCCGGAACGCACGGGATCGACCGTCCGTCAAGGAGGTCACGAATTGGTAACAATAAATATGAGGGGTTCCTCAGGTTTCTGAAAATCCCGGTAACAGTCCCAGGCAGGGCGTTCGCGACCTACTCGCGAGTCACTTTCTCGAAGTCTCGTGAGGAAGATCACGGCCTCGAAAGTCCAGATTTCCAGGGTGCCGACAAACGTGAGGAAATCCTCATGATTCTGTGTAAACCTTGTCTTGCACGAACGCCCTGACTCCGTCGATTCTCTCGACGAATTCGCGAGCACTTCAGCCGGGCAGCACACCGCAAATCCCACCTCGCCGCAGAGGTGACCAGGAGAGGACGTACGCGTGACGATCGATGACACGACACCTACAGGAAACGGACGCGACTCGAAGGGTGGACGCCGTTTCGGCGTCGATGGGGGACAGTCCCGCACGACCAGCAAAGGTGCCCTCGTCGATTCGCTGAACAACGGCGTTTCCTACGCAATCGCTTTCGGTGGACAGGGCGCTCCCTGGCTCACCTCGCTCGAGGAGCTCAGCCGTGACCACGGCCTGGAGCCCGTTCTGACCGATCTGGTCAATGACGCAGCCGCACGCCTCGCGCCCGTCGCACAGGATCTCCTCGTGGTTCGCCCGGTCGGATTCGATCCGATCGCGTGGATGCTCGAAGCCGAGATCGTCGACGAAGAAGAAGGTGAGAAGTCGGCCGGGCCTTCCGCTGCCGCGCTCACCGCGGCTCCGGTGTCACTCCCCGGCGTCTTCCTCACGCAGCTTGCGGCGTTGCGTGCACTCTCCGCTCAGGGTCTGGATGTAGCCGGCAACCCGCCTGCTGCCGTCATCGGCCACTCGCAGGGCCTGCTGGCCACCGCTGCCGTAGCCGCGCAGGGCAACGACGACGGTGAACTCCTCGCCGTCGCACAGCTCGTCGGTGCTGCTGCCAGCCTGGTCGGCCGTCGCCGCGGCGTCATCGCCGGCGCCTCCGCGAAGCCGATGGTTGCGGTCTCGGGCGTCGATCCCGAGCGTCTCGCCGCCATCGTCGCCGAGCTTGCCGAGGGTGTTGCCCCCGAACGCGCGGCTGTTCTCGCCATTCGCAACGGCCGTCGCCGCGTCGTTCTCGCCGGACCGCCCGCTCAGCTGGCACGCGTGCAAGAGCGTTGCGAGCAGATCGAAGCCGAAGAAGCTCGCGAGCGAGAGGGCAAGAAGCGTGGCGGTTCCGTCTTCGCTCCGTCCTTCGATCCGCTCGACACCGAAATCGGCTTCCATCACCCAGCATTGGCCGAGGCCGTCGAACTTGTCGGCAGCTGGGCAACCCGTTGCGGTCTCGATGCCGACCGTGCGCGTGAACTTGCACAGGGTGTCCTCGTCGATCCGGTCGACTGGGTCGAGGCTGTCGACGGCGCAATCTCCGCCGGCGCCAAGTGGATTCTCGATCTCGGGCCCAGCGATCAGCTGACCCGTATGACGTCCTCTTCGCTGCGTGGGCAGGGCATCGGCATCATCGCCGCCGCCACCCGCGGCGGACACCGCAATCTGCTCACCCCCGGTGCTGCGCCTGAGGTCTCACGTTCGTGGAGCGAATTCGCGCCGAAGCCTGTTTCGCTTCCCGGTGGCCGCATCGGCGTCGAGACGGCGTTCACGAAGCTGACCGGTCGTTCACCCATCCTGCTCGCAGGCATGACGCCGACGACGGTCGACGCCAAGATCGTTGCCGCGGCAGCCAATGCCGGTCACTGGGCTGAGCTCGCCGGTGGCGGACAGGTCACCGAGGAAATCTTCGAAGACCGTGTCGCAGAGCTGAAGATGCTGCTCGAGCCGGGCCGCGCGGTCCAGTTCAACTCCCTGTTCCTCGACCCGTACCTGTGGAAGCTGCAGCTCGGTGGCAAGCGCCTGGTGCAGCGTGCCCGTACTGCCGGCGCTCCCATCGACGGCGTCATCGTCACCGCCGGTATCCCGGAACTCGAAGAGGCCGTTGCCCTCATCGACGAGCTGTCCGAGATCGGCATCACCAACATCGCGTTCAAGCCCGGCACCGTGGCGCAGATCCGCTCCGTGATCCGCATCGCCAACGAGGTTCCGAACTTCCCGGTCATCGTCCACATCGAAGGCGGCCGCGCCGGCGGACACCACTCGTGGGAAGACCTCGACGACCTGCTCCTCGACACGTACGCCGAGCTGCGTACACGTCCGAACTTGGTCATCTGCGTCGGCGGCGGCATCGGAACACCCGAGCGAGCAGCCGATTACCTCACCGGTCGCTGGTCTGCCGCAGCCGGTTTCCCGGCCATGCCCGTCGACGGCATCCTGGTCGGCACGGCAGCCATGGCGACCCTCGAGGCCACCACCTCGCCCGAGGTCAAGCAGCTCCTCGTCGACACGCCCGGAACACCGGATTGGGTCGGTGCCGGTACCGCCGAAGGCGGAATGGCCTCTGGCCGTAGCCAGCTCGGTGCCGACATTCACGAGATCGACAACGCGGCTTCGCGCACCGGACGCCTCCTCGACGAGGTTGCCGGCGATTCCGAGGCAGTGGCAGAGCGCCGCGACGAGATCATCGCCGCCCTCGACGTCACCGCCAAGCCGTACTTCGGCGACGTCGAGACCATGACGTACGCACAGTGGCTGCGCCGCTACCTCGAGCTGACCGTCGGTATCGACGCGGCGAAGGAATTCGATTGCGGCGCAGATCTTCAGGACGCCATCGTCGAGGCGACTTCGAGCCCGTGGCTCGACATCACCTGGCGCGCTCGCTTCGGCGAGATGCTCCAGCGCACCGAGGCGCGTCTGCACCCGGTCGACCGTGGCCCGATCCCCACACTGTTCGGCGACGCCGAGACTCTCGAGCGCCCCGAGGCTGCGATCTGCGCACTGCAGGCGTCGTACCCGGACTACTCGACGACGGTTCTGCATCCCGCAGACGTCTCGTTCTTCACCTCGTTGTGCAAGACGCCGGGCAAGCCGGTCAACTTCGTTCCCGTCGTCGACGGTGACGTTCGCCGTTGGTGGCGCAGCGACTCCCTGTGGCAGGCACACGATCCCCGCTACACCGCCGATCAGGTTTGTGTCATCCCCGGCACCGTCGCCGTCGCGGGCATCACCCGTGTCGACGAGCCGGTCGGTGACCTGCTCGATCGCTTCGAGAAGGCGACCTACGACGAATTGGTTGCTGCCGGAACCGCTCCGGTTGCACTCGCGAGCCGCCGCCACCAGGATTCCGCACCCGGACTTCTCGACGCCGTCCTCTCGGCTCCCGACCTCCAGTGGGCCGGCCGCCTGACCCAGAACCCCGTCCGTCGTCTCGGTGACCTCGACGAGTGGAGTGCAGAGTCTGCCGACAAGGCAGTTCACGGCACCACGGGGTCCAGCTTGACCGTCGTCGATTCCTCGCACGTGCTGCTCTCGGTTCCCTTGGTAGCAGACAAGTCGGTCGACATCACGATCACCATCCCCGAGTCCGTCGTCGACGGCGGCGCTCCGGTTGTCACCGAAGCCGACGCCGAAGGTGCGATGTCCGCGCTCCTGGCAGTTGCTGCCGGACAAGAACTTCCGACAGTCAAGAACGGAAAGGCTCGCCTCAACGTCGCGTGGGTTCCCGATCGCATCGCCGATCACGCCGGTGTCACCGGTTCCGGTCTGCCCGCCACGCTCAGTGTCAGCGGCAAGGCTGTTCCGGACGTCGTCGTCGGAGCATGCTGGCCTGCAGTGTTCGCAGTCCTCGGCGCAGCCAAGCTCGACAGTCTTTCAGTCATCGAAGGCATGCTCGACCTGGTCCACCTCGACCACACCGTCGACTTCGTCGGTGAACTTCCCTCCGAGACAAGCATTCTCGTGGTCAATGCCGAGGTCGCCTCGGTTCTCGACACCGACCTCGGTCGCGTCGTCGAGGTCAAGGTCGAGGTCGGTGCCATGCTCGGCGAGGGCCTCGACGCCCCCGCAGTCGTCACCATGACCGAGCGTTTCGCGATCCGCGGACGCACGGGCGCTGGCGAACTCGCCGACCCGGCTCGCGCCGGTGGATCGATCAGCGATGCGGCTGTCGACACCTCGCGTCGTCGTCGCCGTGACGCGAAGATCCTCGCGCCGGTCAGCATGGGCGCGTTCGCTCAGGTTTCCGGTGACCACAACCCGATTCACACCTCCGACAACGCCGCTCTGCTGGCCGGCCTCGGAACCCCGATCGTGCACGGCATGTGGCTCTCCGCCGCAGCGCAGCAGGTAGTCACCGCAGTCGACCCGGCCGAGACCCGCGTCCCGCCGCGCCGCCTGACCGCCTGGACCGCCCGCTTCCTCGGGATGGTTCGCCCCGGCGCCGAGATCGACGTCCGCGTCGACCGTGTCGGCATCGACCAGGGCGCAGAAATCGTCGAGGTCGGCTGCCGCATCGACGGCGAACTGGTGATGGTCGCCACCGGCCGCACTGCCGCACCGAAGACCGTCTACGCCTTCCCCGGCCAGGGCATCCAGCGCCCGGGCATGGGCCTCGACGCTCGTGCACGCTCCAAGGCCGCCCGCGACGTCTGGGAGCGTGCGGACAAGCACACCCGCAAGGCACTCGGATTCTCGATTCTCGCTGTCGTGCGCGACAACCCGGTGACCGTCAAGGCGCGCGGTGTCGAGCACAAGCATCCTGACGGTGTCCTGCACCTGACTCAGTTCACCCAGGTGGCCATGGCCGTTCTCGGTGTTGCCCAGGTTGCCGAGCTGCGCGAGTCCGGAACATTCATCGAGGATTCCCTTCTGGCCGGTCACTCGGTCGGTGAGTACAACGCACTCGCTGCTGTCGCCGAGGTTTTCCCGCTCGAAGCACTTCTCGAGGTCGTCTTCCAGCGTGGCTCCGCCATGCACCAGCTCGTTCCCCGTGACGAAGCCGGTCGCTCCGACTACCGCATGGCTGCTATTCGCCCGTCGCAGATCGGTGTTTCCGACGACGACGTGCAGGGCTTCGTCGCCGGTGTCGCCGAGACCTCCGGTGAGTTCCTCGAAATCGTCAACCTGAACCTGCGCGGCAGCCAGTACGCCATCGCCGGTTCGGTAGCCGGTCTCGACGCACTCGAGGTCGAAATCGATCGTCGCCGAGCAGAATTCGGTGGCAAGCGGGCATACATCCAGGTTCCCGGCATCGACGTGCCGTTCCACTCCACCGTCCTTCGTGGCGGCGTGGCGGACTTCCGCGTGTGCCTGCAGGACTTGCTCCCGCACGACATCGATCCGGACATCCTGATCGGCCGCTACATCCCGAACCTGGTTCCGAAGCCGTTCTCGCTGCGTCGTGACTTCGTTCAGGAAATCGCCGACCTGGTGCCGTCCGAGCCGCTGCAGGAAGTCCTTGCAGACTTCGACAGCTACGCAACGCGCACTCACGAGTTGTCCCGCATCATCCTGATCGAGCTGCTGGCTTGGCAGTTCGCCAGCCCGGTCCGTTGGATCGAGACGCAGGACCTGCTCTTCGGTGACGAGTCCGAAGGTGGACTCGGGGTCGAACGCTTCGTCGAGATCGGTCTCGGCGCTGCTCCGACCGTTGCAAACCTCGCGTCGCAGACCCTCAAGCTGCCGGGCCGCTTCGGCTACCCGGTCGAGGTTCTCAACGTCGAGCGCGAAGCTGCGATCGTCTACGGCACCGACGTCGACCCCGCCGTCGATGACGACGACGAGATCGAAGCGCCTGCTGCGCAGGCTGCACCGGTTGCCGCGGCCGCTGCTCCGGTTGCAGCTGCTGCGCCGGCTGCACCCTCGGGTGGACCGCGTCCGGACGACCTCACCTTCAAGGCGCCCGACGCCACGAAGGTCCTGATCAGCCTGTGGACCAAGCTCCGTCCCGATCAGGTCGGCCCCGCCGACACGATCGAGGCACTGTGCGACGGCGTCTCCTCGCGTCGTAACCAGCTTCTGGTCGACCTCGGCTCCGAGCTGTCCCTCGGCGCCATCGACGGTGCCGCGGATGCCGACATGGGCTCCTTGGGAGCAACCGTCGACAAGCTCGCCCGTACGTACAAGCCGTTCGGACCGGTGCTCTCCGATTCGATCAACGATCACCTGCGCAAGGTCTTCGGCCCCTCGGGCAAGCGTCCCGGCTACATCGCCGACCGCGTCAAGAAGGTCTGGGAACTGGGCGACGGCTGGGCGCACCACGTCACCGCAGCAGTGGCTCTCGGCACCCGTGACGGCGCCAGCATCCGCGGCGGCGACCTCGGTGGCCTGAGCTCCGGCGCACTGGCCGACGCCGCAGCGGTCGACGCAGTCATCGACAGCGCAGTTGCCTCGGTCGGCTCTGCACGCGGAGTCAGCGTCTCGTTGCCGGCTACCGGCGGCGGAAGCGGCGGAACCGTCGACGCAGCCGCCCTGGGTGAGTTCACCGAGAACATCACCGGACGCAACGGCGTTCTGGCCTCGGCTGCACGCCTGGTACTCGAGCAGCTCGGACTGAACGAAGAAACGGCAGTCGCGACGGTCGAGGACACCGAACTGGTCGACCTGGTCTCGGCTGAACTCGGCTCCGACTGGCCGCGTCTGGTTGCTCCGGCATTCGACGCACAGAAAGCCGTGCTGCTCGACGACCGTTGGGCAAGTGCGCGTGAGGATCTCGCTCGTATTTGGCTCGGTGACACCGCGTTGTCGGTCGAGAACTTCATCGGTGCCGGTTCCACCGTCGCCGCACAGGCGAAGTGGTGGGCCACCCGTGCAACCGACGAAGGCCGCACCGCGGTCGCCGAGGTCTACACCCGCATCGCTGATGCGGCCGTGACGACAGAATCCGACGCACCCGAGTGGGCAGGCGAGGTCGCAGTAGTGACCGGCGCCAGCAAGGGTTCCATCGCGGCAGCGGTCACGGGCAAGCTCCTTGCCGGTGGCGCAACGGTATTCGTGACCACCTCACGACTCGACGGTCAGCGTCTGGGCTTCTACCGCGACCTGTACCGCGAGAACGCTCGCGCCGGTGCCGCCCTCTGGGTGGTTCCCGCGAACATGGCGTCGTACACCGACGTCGACGCACTGATCGACTGGATCGGCAACGAGGCCACCGAGAACGCAGGCGGCGCAAAGAAGCTCATCAAGCCGGCCATGACGCCGACGATGCTCTTCCCGTTCGCAGCTCCGCGTGTCGGCGGCGAACTCTCCGACGCCGGCGCTCGCGCCGAAATGGAAATGCGCGTGCTGCTCTGGTCGGTGGAGCGCCTCATCGGCGGTCTGTCGAAGATCGGTTACGACAGCGATGTCGACACGCACCTGCACGTAGTGCTGCCCGGTTCGCCGAACCGCGGAACGTTCGGCGGCGACGGTGCTTACGGTGAGGCCAAGGCTTCGCTGATCGCCGTGGTCAACCGCTGGAAGGCCGAGCGGAACTGGGCCGAGCGGGTCACGTTGGCACACGCGGTCATCGGTTGGGTTCGCGGAACCGGACTCATGGGCCACAACGATCCGATCGTCGACGCGGTCGAAGCTGCGGGCGTCCGCACCTGGTCCACCCAGGAGATGGCGACCCAACTGCTGAAGACGGCAACCCGCGAGTCGCGGCGCGCTGCAGCAGAGGCTCCGCTCGAGGTCGACCTGACCGGCGGACTGTCCGAGGCCAACCTGGATCTGGGTGCTTTGGCCAAGGAAGCTGCCGAGGTTGCCGAGATCGCCGAGGCTGTCGATGAAGCAGTGGACGAGTCCAGCATCCTGGCGCTGCCCACGCCGGCTCGCATCGACGACTCGGTCAAGGCTCCGAGCTGGCCCGAACTGGACGTCACCCCCGCGGACCTCGTGGTCATCGTGGGTGCCGGAGAGCTCGGACCCTACGGTTCCTCGCGTACCCGCTTCGAGATGGAGGTCGACGAGCAGCTCTCTGCCGCAGGCGTTCTCGAATTGGCGTGGAACACCGGACTCATCGTCTGGGAGAACGACCCCAAGCCGGGCTGGTACGACGTCGAATCCGGTGACCTGGTACCCGAGGCGGAAATCGCCGACAAGTACCACGACGCAGTCGTCGAGCGTTGCGGCATCCGTCGCTACGTCGACGAGGGCGCGATGATCGACAACACCGCTCCGCTGCTCACCTCCGTGTTCCTGGACAAGGATCTGAGCTTCGTGGTCGGCAGTGAGGCAGAGGCTCAGGCCTTCGTCGAATCCGATCCGGAGAACACGACGGCGACGGTTTCCGCCGAGTCCGGAGACTGGACAGTCACTCGCCGCGCAGGCACCGAGATCCGCGTCCCGCGCAAGATGAAGCTGACCCGTAGTGTCGGCGGCCAGATCCCGACCAACTTCGACGTCACCAAGTGGGGCATCCCCGCCGACATGGCAGATTCGGTCGACCGCGTCGGACTCTGGAACATCGTCGCAACGGTGGACGCCTTCCTCACCGGCGGCTTCACTCCGAGCGAACTGCTCCGCTGGGTACACCCGAGCCTGGTCGCCAACACGCAGGGCACCGGCATGGGCGGCATGACCTCCATGCGGAGCCTGTACATCGACACGCTGCTCGGCGAGAACCGTCCGAACGACATCCTGCAGGAAGCGCTGCCGAACGTCATTGCAGCGCACGTCGTTCAGTCGTACGTCGGCGGTTACGGCGCGATGGTTCACCCCGTCGCCGCCTGCGCCACGGCAGCGGTATCCGTCGAAGAAGGCGTCGACAAGATCCGACTCGGCAAGGCGCAGTTGGTTGTTGCCGGCGGGTTCGACGATCTGAGCACGGAAGGCATCATCGGCTTCGGTGACATGTCGGCCACTGCCAAGACCGAGGACATGCACGCCAAGGGCATCGAGGATCGCCGCTTCTCGCGGGCCAACGATCGTCGCCGCGGCGGATTCGTCGAGTCGGCCGGTGGCGGAACGATTCTCCTCGCTCGCGGAGACCTGGCACTCGAGATGGGCCTGCCCGTCCTCGGTGTGGTCGCCTGGGCCGGATCGTTCGCCGACGGTGTCCACACCTCGATCCCGGCACCGGGACTCGGAGCACTGGGCGCCGGACGTGGGGGAGCGGATTCGCAGCTCGCACTCTCGCTCAACGCTCTCGGCGTGAGCGCCGACGACATCGCCGTGATCTCCAAGCACGACACCTCCACTGCCGCCAACGATCCGAACGAGGCAGAGCTGCACGAGCGCCTCGCCGGGGCATTGGGACGCAGTGAAGGTGCGCCGATGTTCGTGGTATCGCAGAAGAGCCTGACCGGTCACGCCAAGGGTGGTGCCGCAGCCTTCCAGCTGATCGGGCTCTGCCAGGTACTGAGCCAGGGCATCGTCCCGCCGAACCGCAGCCTCGACTGCGTCGACGACAAGATGGCCGAGTTCGAGCACCTCGTGTGGGCACGTCAGCCGCTCAAGTTCGGTGATCAGCTTCCGCTGCGTGCCGGCCTGCTGACCAGCCTCGGCTTCGGTCACGTCTCCGGCCTGATCGCAGTCGTTCACCCGCAGGCATTCGTCGAGTCGGTTCCGGCCGACAAGCGCGCCGACTATGTTGCTGCGGCGCAGCAGCGGACGATCGACGGTCAGCGCCGCCTCGCCAAGGCGATGTGCGGTGGCGACAGCCTCTACGAGCGCCCGGCGGATCGTCGCCTCGGTGCCGACGGAACGCCGGCCAAGGCGTCGCGTCAGCTCGAAGCGGACATGCTGCTGAGCGAGGACGCACGACTCGGCGCAGATCTGGTGTACCGCTCGAATCTGCCCGGCTGCAAGTAATAATCACGGTATGGGAGTTCTGGGTATCGGCTTCGACCTCGTGACGGTGTCGGAGTTCGCCGAGCAATTGAACAGGCCGGGAACGGCAATGCTCGACAACTTCACACCGGGCGAGCGTCGAGACGCTGCTACCCGGAGCTCCGAACCGGCACGACATTTCGCCGTCCGGTGGGCAGCGAAGGAAGCAGTGATCAAGGCATGGTCAACTGCTCTCTTCGCCAGCCCACCGGTGCTGGGGGAGATGATCCACAATCAGATCGAAGTCGTCTCGGACGCCTGGGGTCGCCCGGGCATACGGCTTCGCGGTGACGTGGCCAAACACCTCACCGGAGTGAAGATTCATATCTCGCTCACCCACGACGGGGACATGGCGGGCGCTTTCGCGGTCATCGAATCCGACCCGGAGTAACACTGCCCGACACGAAAGAGCCGGTCTCCCAAGGGGAGACCGGCTCTTTGTCGTTCGACTAGTCCTTCGTGCGGGATTCCTTCTCGGCGACGAGGAGATACGCGATCATCAACCTTTTCAGTTCGGCGACGGCGTCGGCATGCGACTGACCGTCCTGAACCGAGAAATTGAGCATCGAATACACCACGTGGACAAGAACTTCCGCCATCATCAGGCGACGATCTCGCCGCGTACGAGGCGTCAACGGACCGAGCATTTTCGCTACGGTCTCGGCGAATTGCTTTTCGTGAATGACTCCGGTGGCCCGCGTGGACGGCGTCGACTGCATCGCCAGCCAGACCTCGCGGCGCGATGGATCGGACGTCCACAGTCCGGCCATGTGATCGACGAAACTGTTCAGGAACCGCAACCAGTCGAGCGAGGGTACTTCGCCGCCGAACTGCGCAAGCTCGTGCTGGACCCCGACGAGGTCCTGGCGGTTCAATTCGCACACGATGACGTACTTGTTCGCGAAGAATTGGTAGAGCGTCCCGATCGGGACGTCAGCACGTGCCGCGACCTCTTCGCAGGTGAACGATTCGAAACCGACATCGGTGAGGAGTTCCCGTGACGCTGCCAGGAGTGCGTCGAATTTACGCTGGCTGCGCTCTTGCGTCGGACGCTTGCGCGGCAGCAGTTCCTGCGGTTCTTCGAGGCTCTGAGGATTCTCCAGTGCTGGGTCGACTCGTCGCCGCGCGCGGTTACGAGTCGTGGGCTGCACGTCTTCCAGGCTATCGGTGTTTTCTGTCGAATTTGGGACTTGTGCATTATCCGGTGTCATCGGCCACCTACTTCGGCGGTCGTGATCGGTCGAAACGCACCGCGCAGGTGCGCGCACACGAGTCCCGATGCTGTTGCCACACCTCGATACTAGGTGACCACCTGTCCAGTAGCTGAAGAGGTTGCTGCGCGGTGTGGCGCAACGGCGATCCTGCCGACTCCCTACGCCCGATTCGGGCACACTGAGATTCTTCGGGCACACCGAGGTTCGATGCCGAGGAGAGGGAGACGATGACGGAAGAACTGCGAACCGCGGTACGTGAACTCATGCCGCGTGCCCGTGAAGATCTCAGTGCACTTGTGGCGATGAAGTCCGTCGCAGATGCACGGCAGTACCCGCCGGAAGAGTGCGCGGCCGCGGCACATTGGGTCCTGGAGGCATTCCGGGATCAAGGTTTCGCCGATATCGAGGCGATCGAGACCTCCGACGGCTCGGCCGCCGTCGTCGGTCGTCGACCAGGTCCGGTCGGTGCTCCGACCGTTCTGCTGTACTGCCACTACGACGTTCAGCCGCCGGGAAACGAAGAGCTCTGGGGCTCGCCGCCTTTCACACTCACCGAGCGGGGTGGACGGTGGTACGGACGCGGCGCTTCCGACTGCAAGGGCAACGTCGTCATGCATCTGACAGCTCTGCGAGCGCTCGCCGCTGCCGGTGTGGATCCGAGCGCCCATCTGACGATCGTCGCCGAAGGATCCGAGGAGATGGGCACTGGCGGTCTCGAGGATCTGGTGCGAGAGCGGCCCGAACTTTTTGCGGCCGACATGATCCTGATCGCCGATACCGGCAACACCGAGGTGGGGGAGCCGACGATCACGACATCACTGCGCGGGATCGCCAACGTGGTGGTCCACGTGTCGACGCTCGAGGGTGAGATTCACTCCGGTGTCTTCGGTGGACCGGCACCCGATGCGATCACCGCGCTGGTGCACATTCTCTCGACGCTGCACGACGGCGCCGGAAACACCACTGTCGAAGGCTTGACCAACGACCAGGAGTGGGAGGGAGTCAGTTACGACGGCGATCAGTTCCGCTCCGACGCCGGGGTACTCGAAGGGGTACAGCTGACTGGTTCCGGTTCGGTCGCCGAGCAGGTGTGGGCTCGTCCGGCGCTGACCATCCTGGGTATCGACTGCCCGCCGGTCGTGGGTTCTGCGGCGGCAATCACGCCCCGTGCATCCGCACGCCTGAATCTTCGTGTCCCGCCTGGCACGGATCCGGCGCAGGCACAGAAGTTGTTGACTGACCACCTCCGCGCAGCGGCGCCGTGGGGCGTCCACATCGAGGTCGTACCGGAATCGACGGGATCACCGTTCTCGTCCTCGACGGAAGGAACGGGATTCGCGCAGCTGAAGTCTGCGCTGACCGATGCCTACGGCCGCGAAGTGGGGTTTGCCGGCCAAGGGGGATCGATTCCGCTGTGCAGTGCGTTGGCCGAGCAGTTCCCCGACGCGGAGGTCGCGTTGATCGGCGTCGAGGAACCGCAGTGCCGCATTCATGCACCTGACGAAAGCGTCGACCCGTCGGAGATCGAGAATCTCGCTTTCGCGGAGGCGCTGTTCTTGAGCAGGTACGGGAGTTAGACCGACAGATCGCGTCGTAGCTTGGCGACGTGGCCGGTGGCCCGGACGTTGTACTGGGCCACCTCGATCTTGCCTTCCTCGTCGACGAGGAACGTCGAGCGGATGACGCCCTGGACCGTCTTGCCGTACATCTTCTTCTCACCGAATGCGCCCCAGGCTTCGAGCGTCGCCTTCTCGGGGTCGGAGAGCAGCGGGAAGGTCAGCTCTTCGGTATCGCGGAACTTCGCGAGTTTTGCTGGCTTGTCCGGCGAGATTCCGACGACCTCCAGCCCGGCACCGTTCAATTCGGCGAGGCTGTCGCGGAAGTCGCAGGCCTGCTTGGTGCACCCCGGGGTGCTGGCCGCGGGGTAGAAGTACACGATGACCTTGCGGCCGCGGTAATCGTGAAGCGAAACCTCGTTGCCGTCGGCGTCTGGGAGCGTGAAATCCGGCGCGACGTCGCCGGCGGACAATCTACTGTTCTCGGTCACGGGAATCGAGGTTAGTCGAGAAATTGCGCGGCAGGTGGGCGCGAGGGCATTCTGCTCCTCTACGGTAGAGCGAAGTGTCGGCGCGCTGCGTCCGCACAGCAGACCCGCACACAGAGCAGCAGAACACAGACAAGTTGGAGGACACGTGCCCAGGGACACCGAGAGCATCGAACGCGAGATCGAGAAGGCGCGTAACCAGCTCGCGAGCACACTCGACGAACTGACGGTCCGCACCAACCCGAAGCGGCTGGTCGAGAACACCAAGAAGACGGTGCTCGCCAAGCTCAACGAGCCGGCAGTGAAGTACGCGCTTATCGCAGTTGGTTCAGTGGTGGGACTACTCGTGGTCCGGAAGATCATTCGCTGACCCGAGTTTTCGAAGGCAGAACATGAAGAAGGCCCCCGCCTGGTGAGGTGGGGGCCTTCTTGCAAGTGCGCCCACAGGGACTCGAACCCCGGACCCAGTGATTAAGAGTCACTTGCTCTACCAACTGAGCTATAGGCGCTCGCTCTTGCGAGACAGAACATTAGCCGACAGGCTCAGGAGTTTGCAAAACGCGTGTTCATCGTGGTGACGATGGTTACATCGCTTCCGGAATTCACGAGTGTGGCGGGCGTGAATCCGGCCAGCGGACGGTGCTTTCCAACTGCTGTGCGACGGCGAGAATCGCCGATTCGCCACCGCTGCGCGCAACCAGTTGGACGCTCAGGGGGAGTCCGTGTTCGGAGAAGCCGGCGGGTACCGCGGCCGCCGGGTTGCCGCAGACATTCCAGATAGAACAGTAGGCGGCGATCGGCAACGCCTTGCGGACTGCGGACAGAAGGCCGGTTCCTTCGAGTTGTCCGATCGGGCGTGGCAGCGCGGGCGTCGTCGGCATCAGGACCAGGTCGAAGGTGTCGAAGACTTGGTTGACCGTCGCTGCAATTCGCTGACCTTTGCGGTAGGCGAATTTGCCGACGCGCGCGGGTGCAGCTATCCGGCCGATCGAGGCGAGCGCTCGCGTGCGCTTCTCGAGAAGCGCTGGATGATCGACACGAAGCGCTTCGTCGCGGACACCGCCGAGTACCTGCGGGAGAAAAGCGGCAGTGGTGTCCGGGTACTCGGGATCGTGTTCTTCGACGTGATGTCCCAACGCGCTCAACATCTCTGCGATCGAGAGCACCGCGGCAACGATCTCCGCTGACGGGCGGACGCCCCGGATCGGACTCCGGGTGGACACCGCGATGCGAAGCGGCCCGGGTGCCGACACGGCCGCGTCGGCAAAGCTGGTTCGGAGCGTTTCGGCTGTGTAGTCGTCGGTCTCGGTGGTGCCGGTGATTGCGTCGTATACGAGCGCGCTGTCCTCGACCGAACGAGTGAGAGGCCCGAGTGTGCCGAGTCCGCGCCAGAGGTTTCGGTTCGGCGCGGTGCTCACCCGACCGCGTTGCGGCTTGAGTCCGAACAACCCGCAGAACGCCGAAGGCAATCGTATGGAACCGCCGCCGTCGCCGCCTATTGCCGCCGCGACCATTCCCGACGCGACGGCCGACGCAGATCCTCCGCTCGATCCGCCGGTGGATATGCCGGTGTCCCAAGGGTTTCTCGTGTATCCGTTTGCGGCAGTCTCGGTGAAGGGCCAGATGCCGAACTCGGGCATCGTCGTCTTGCCGACGATCACCGCACCCGCTTCGCGCAACCGACGGACAACCTCTGAATCGGCCGATGCGATGCGCGTGGCTGCCGCACCGCCGTACGTCGTCGGCGTTCCGGCGACGTCGTTCTCGTCCTTGATTGCAATCGGGACTCCGTGCAGTGGGCCCAGGGTTTTGCCGTCGGCCTGACGTTGATCGAGCCGTGTCGCCTCGTCGAGTGCTTCGTCCGCGAGAACTCGTACAAATGCGTTGAGCGTCGAATCGAGGCGCTCGATACGGCGAAGTGTGGTCTCGGTGAGTTCGCGGGCGGACAAAGCTCCGGACCGGATCAGAGCTGCCTGACCTGCCACCCCGGCAAATGCCAGTTCGCCGCCGGGCGTGAATTCGCGCTCAGTCATCAGACCTCCAGGCCGTGGTTCCGGTAACTGTGAAGTCTATTCACCACGACCTGTCCACCAAGCCACAAAGAAAAATCCCCACCTTCCGAAGAAGGTGGGGACCTTTGCAAGTGCGCCCACAGGGACTCGAACCCCGGACCCAGTGATTAAGAGTCACTTGCTCTACCAACTGAGCTATAGGCGCTCGCTCTTGCGAGACAGAACATTAGCCGAATCGCCGGTTCGGGAGCAAATCGCCAGGTGGCGGCCTCGCTGCCGTAGTCCAATCGGAGGAAATCCGCTGAAAGCGGTAACAAAACGGACGGTTCGGAGCGATTGATACTTGAACGTTACTGACGGCGTGGCCCTTCATGACCGTTGGTAACGAGCGCGCCTGGCATCATTGGTGCAGCGCAGTCATACCGCAAGTCCCACTTGCCTTCCGGTAAGTGGGATTCGCATGTGATGCGGAAGTTAGTCGGAGAAATTGTGAAGCGGAGTCGAACGATGAGTCGTCAAAGGTGGGGTCTGTCCGTGCGCGGGGGGAACGGTCGAGTGTCGAAGAGTGCGGCGATGATCGCGGTGTCTCTCGGTGCGCTCGTTCTGGTCACCGCGTGCACGTCGGGTGGCAAGGACGTCAGCACCGAGGGATCGGCGCCGATCGATTCCAATCCGCTCACCGAACTCATCAAGCCGAAGCTCACCTCGACCGCCGCCGACGGCGCTGTCGGCTTCTCGCCGGGCGACCCGGTCAAGATCAACGTCGCTGACGGCGCCCTGTCCGACGTGACGATGGTCAATCAGGACGGCAAGGCAGTTGCCGGCGCGATTGCTGCCGACGGTGCGTCGTGGACGACCACCGAACCGCTCGGCTACAACCGCAAGTACAAAATCGAGGCCCGCGCATTCGGATTGGGCGGCGCCAGTACGACGGTCACGTCCTTCACCACCAGCGCACCCGGCAACGTCACGAAGCCGTATGTCTTGCCGAACGAGGGCGACGTGGTCGGCATCGGTCAGCCCATCGCGGTGCAGTTCGACGAGAACATCCCCGATCGCAAGGCTGCCGAAGCTGCGATCACCGTCACTACGACTCCGGCCGTCGAAGGTGCGTTCTACTGGGTCAACAATCGTGAGGTCCGTTGGCGTCCGGAGAACTACTGGGCACCCGGCACCAAGGTCGACGTGAGCGTCAACGTGTACGGGCGCAATCTCGGCAAGGGAGTCTTCGGGCAGGAAGACGCGAAGAGTTCCTTCACCATCGGTGATGCCGTCATCGCCACGGCGGACGACAACACCAAGCAGGTCACTTTCCAGGTCAACGGTGAGACCGTCATGACCATGCCCACCTCCATGGGCAAGGACAGCACTCCCACCGACAACGGGGTCTACATCATCGGTGACCGCTTCGCGAACATGATCATGGACTCGTCCACGTACGGCGTCCCGGTCACCTCGGCGCAGGGTTACAAGACCCCCGTCGACTGGGCGACCCGAATGTCCTACAGCGGTATCTTCTTCCACTCGGCGCCGTGGTCGGTCGGGCAGCAGGGCTACTCCAACACCAGTCACGGCTGCCTCAACCTGAGCCCGTCCAACGCCAAGTGGGTCTACGACAACACCAAGCGTGGGGACATCGTCGTCGTCAAGAACACCGTCGGCGGAACGCTCTCCGGCACCGACGGCCTCGGTGACTGGAACATTCCCTGGAGCGTCTGGAAGACCGGCAACGCGGACGTCTGAGTGCGTCCCTGAAGCACTGAACGTCAGAATGCCCCCGACCGTCCGGTTGGGGGCATTTCTGCATCTGTATTCCTTTTGTGAGCGAAAGTGCCTCTCGGTCTATCTGAGGCGACGGGACGTACGTTCGCTCGGCGTCAGCGTCGACCGAAGGCGTCCACTCCGGTCATTTCAGCGGACAGCGCCCACAATCTGCGTGCGTCGTCGCGATCGGTAGCCCAAGGTTTCACTCCGCCGACGCTCATGTCATCCGTCTGCGCGACGTCCGCGATGTTGCAGTCCTGGAGGTACGCGCCGGAGTGATCGGCGAGTATCGGTGCCGTCGCTGCCCACACCGTTGTAGCGGCGCCCTGGGAGGGAGTCTTGAATCCCGGCACGGCGTCGCCATTCGACGTCGTCCATCCGAGATCGTGTTTCTCCGATGCAGAGAAGTGACGTTGAAGGGGAGTGAGGATGCTCCCGGGATGGACGGAGAACGCAGTGATACCGCGTGAAGCACCGGCGCTCGCCAGCTGGACAGCGAATAGAGCATTTGCAGTCTTGGCTTGACCGTACGCAAGCCAGCGGTCGTAACCGTTGCGGAAATGTATGTCATCCCAACGCACTCCCGACAGAAAATGTCCCGCCGACGAGACAGCGACTACGCGAGAACCGTTTGCGGGCATGGCTGGCACAAGCAGGTTCACCAGTACAAAGTGCCCGAGGTGATTGATCGCGAATTGTGATTCCCATCCGGAGCCGACACGGAGTTCCGGGCAGGCCATGACCCCCGCATTGCAGATGATGATGTCCGGAGTGATCCGGGATTCGAGAATTTCTCGCGCACACGATCTGACACTGCTCGGGTCCGAAAGGTCGCACGCTCGCACTTCGATACCCGGAAGGTCGGCCACCTCGCTCCGTGCCTGTTCTGGTCGGCGGGCAAGAACTACAACTCGCGCGCCGACCGAAGAAAGTGACCGCGAAATCTCGTATCCGAGTCCGGAGTACCCGCCAGTGACCAATGCAGTTGTGCCGGTTAAATCTTGTCCGGCAAGTACGTCGTCGGCAGTGGAGATTCGGGAGAATTCGGTGTTGATTTTGCGCTGAATGGAATTCATGGCCGCGACCGTAAAATCTGGAGTGCACTCCAGGTCAAGGAAAGGTAGACGGGTAATGCGTGAACTATCAATCGGTGACGTAGCTGTCG
This sequence comes from Rhodococcus sp. ARP2, assembly GCF_001029585.1. Classification (NCBI taxonomy): domain Bacteria; kingdom Bacillati; phylum Actinomycetota; class Actinomycetes; order Mycobacteriales; family Nocardiaceae; genus Rhodococcus; species Rhodococcus sp. ARP2. Next base: position 40,140 of record NZ_LEKE01000053.1, read on the forward strand.
AGACCGGAATCAGCATCGATTCCCTTCGATACTTCGAACGTGAGGAATTGCTCGTTCACGAGGTTGCGCGCTCGGCAGGTGGGCGTCGGGTCTACGCCGAAAACGATGTCGCTTGGTTGAAGCTGTGCAATCGATTCCGAGACTCGGGTATGCCGATCGCAACGATCCGCGAATTCGCCGCACTCGTCAGGTCAGGGCCGGGAAACGAGAAGGAACGGCTTTCACTTCTACAAAAGCATGAGGTGTTGATTCGATCCAGGATCTCTGCGCTGCAGGACAACCTGACCGTCATCCACGACAAGGTTTCGGCATACGAGCGACACGTTCGCGAGGGGACCGTCGCAGGTGTCTGGGAGCCGCAACCGTCGCCCGAGTGATCGACGGCTGGGCCATTTGCGGCGATTTCCAGCTACCCCCATGTGAGCGAAAGTGGCTTTCGGTCTATCTGAGGCGACGAGAGGTACGTTCGCTCGGCCCGGGCACGGGTTGCTCGGGAGCGGGCGATTTGTCGCGGTCGCCACCCCACCCACTTCGGGCTGGCGCACAAACCAAAAGAACCCCCGAAAATGTCTTTCGACATCTTCGGGGGTTCCGCTTGGGTGAGCGACGGGACTCGAACCCGCGACAGCCAGGATCACAACCTGGTGCTCTACCAACTGAACTACGCCCACCATTGCCTCGGCCACCGGTTTGACCCGGCTGCTTTGACGAAAGAGATACTAGCGCGAAAGTCGGTCAGGAAGCCAATCGGCAGGTCAGGCGGGACCCAAGCCCTCTACGACGGCTGCGATCTCCGCGCTCGACGGTCCGGGCGCCGCGACGAATGCAGTGCCGCGGTAGTACTTGAGTTCGCGGATGGATTCCTTGATGTCGGCGAGTGCCCGGTGGGCGAGACCTTTTTCGGGCTGGCCGAAGTAGATTCGCGGGTACCAGCGGCGGGAGAGTTCCTTGATGGAGCTGACATCGATCATCCGGTAGTGCAGGTATGTGTCCAGCGCCGTCATGTCACGCGAGATGAATCCGCGGTCGGTGGCGATGGAATTACCTGCCAGGGGAGCCGTACCGGCGACGGGAACGTGCTTGCGGATGTACGCGAGCACCTCTTTCTCCGCCTCGGCGAGGGTGACCGTCGACTTACGAACCTCTTCGGTCAGTCCCGACTTCGCGTGCATCTTCTTCACGACGTCGGGCATTGCAGCCAACGCGTCGTCGTCGGCGTGGATGACGATGTCCACACCTTCGCCCAAGATGTTCAAGTCGCTGTCGGTCACCAGAGCCGCAATCTCGATGAGTTTGTCCGACTCGAGTCGCAGCCCGGTCATTTCACAATCGATCCATACCAATTTGTCCTGCACCAGGAACACAGTAGTGCGCGCGGGCGCGGGATAAGGTCTGCGGTGGAAACTCGACGTGTGTAAGACGGCGTTCGGGTGATGACAAGAACTTCGCCGCATTGCAACGAGGAGGGCTTTTCGATGACCGTGGATCCGAAGGACGGAGCCGCGCCGCTGACGCCGGCGGAGAAGGCGAAAGCTGCCAAGGCTGCCGCTGCCGAAGCCGCTCGGATTGCAGCTGAAGCCGCGGCAGCAGCTGAGGAAGCCGAGAAGGAAGCGGCTGCCGCTGAGGCCGAAGCATCGGCCGGAGCCACCCCCGCCACCCCCGCTGCTCAGGAGCCGTCCGGTGCTGCAGCTGAAATCGCGGCGGGCTATTCATCCGAGGGGCGGGCACTCGAGCTCGGCTCGGTGGTGATCGACGGAGTGGCAGATCCCACCGCGCGGGTGCGGATTCCGTTGGCGACGATCAACCGTCACGGTCTGATTGCCGGTGCGACGGGTACCGGCAAGACCAAGACGTTGCAGGGCATCGCCGAGCAGCTGTCCGCCGCGGGTGTGCCAGTGGTGATGGCCGACGTCAAGGGCGATCTCTCGGGTCTGTCGAAGGCAGGGGAGCCGAGCGAGAAGATGAAGGCTCGCGCAGTCGAGACGGGCGACGATTCGTGGACTCCCGCTGGGATGCCAGTCGAGTTCTTGTCGTTGGGTACTGACGGAATCGGTATCCCGGTGCGCGCGACCATCACCAGTTTCGGGCCGATCCTGCTCAGCAAAGTGTTGGGCCTCAACGAGACCCAGGAATCGACTCTCGGACTGATCTTCCACTGGGCCGACACTCAGGGCCTGGCCCTGCTGGACCTCAAGGATCTGCGTTCGGTCATCGCCCACCTGACGAGCGCTGAGGGCAAAGCGGATCTGAAGGGTATCGGCGGAGTTTCCTCCGCGACGGCGGGAGTGATTCTGCGCGCCTTGGTCAACCTCGAAGCCGACGGCGGTGACACCTTCTTCGGCGAACCGGAACTCGAGACCGAGGACCTGTTGCGTGTCGTCGGCGGTGCCGGCGTGATTACGCTGTTCGAACTCGGCGCTCAGGCGGCACGCCCGGCGATGTTCTCCACCTTCCTGATGTGGGTGCTGGCGGACCTGTTCCAGACGCTGCCCGAAGAGGGAGATCTGGACAAGCCGAAGCTGGTGTTCATCTTCGACGAGGCGCACCTTCTGTTCGCGGACGCGTCGAAGGCCTTCCTGCAGCAGGTCGAACAGACGGTCAAGCTGATTCGCTCCAAGGGCGTCGGCGTGTTCTTCTGCACGCAACTTCCGACCGACATTCCCAATTCGGTGCTGTCACAGTTGGGCGCGCGCGTCCAGCACGCCCTACGCGCATTCACGCCCGACGATCAGAAGGCGCTCAACAAGACCGTTCGTACCTACCCGAAGACCGAGCACTACGACCTGGAAAAGGCACTGACTTCACTCGGCATCGGTGAAGCCATCGTGACCGTGCTTTCGGAAAAGGGTGCGCCGACGCCGGTGGCCTGGACCAAGATTCGTCCTCCGAGGTCGCTGATGGACACCATCGGCAACGACGCGATCAAGGCGGCAGCGTCGTCGAGTCCGCTGAATCAGAAGTACGGCCAGACCATCGACCGCGAGTCGGCGTACGAGAAGCTGACGGCGAAGGTGGCCGGTGCTCCGACGGTGGATCAGTCCGTGGATCTTCCGTCGCTGCCCGATCTGCCGCCACCGCCGCCGGCCGAACCGGAGGGCCCCAACATTGCCGAGCAGATCTTGGGTAACTCGGCCGTGAAGAGTTTCCTGCGCTCGGCGGCTTCGGCTGCGGGACGCGAGATTTCGCGAAATATCTTCGGTACCGGTAGCCGTCGCAAGCGCTGAGGCTTAGGCGCCCGCGAGGTCAGATGCCGACCTCGCGGGCCAATAGGTCGTTGATCGATTCGCGCCTGATCAACGGCCGCGCAATCCCGCCCAGTACAGCCACGACCGGCGGCCGGCCGACGCTGTTGTAGGTGGAGGCCATGCTGTGGTGGTATGCGCCCGTACACGGCACTGCCAACAGGTCACCTTCATGTAGGTCGGCGGGAAGCCTTGCTCCGACGGCGATTTCGTCGCCCGATTCGCAGTGCCGCCCGGCGACGGTGACTTCCTGGAGCGGTGCGCTCGAATGCCGGTTCACCAATTCGACGTCGTAGTGGCTGTCGTACAACGACACCCGAGGGTTGTCGCTCATCCCACCGTCGACGGAAACGAAGGTTCGACCGCCGCTGATCGACTTGATGTTCTGTACGCGATAGAGCGTGACTCCGGCGCGCGCGGCGATCGCTCGGCCAGGCTCGAGCACGATTTCGGGGCGAGGGAAGCGGTTTCGGGTGCACGCGTCGTCGAGAGTTTCGTCGATGACGTGAGCGAGGCGGGTCAGATCCAGTTGGGCGTCTCCCGGCATGTATGCGATCCCATGGCCACCGCCGAGATCGAGTTCGGTGAGGATGATTCGATGCGTGCGTCGTATGTCGTCCATCTGTGCGATCATCGTCTCGATCGCGGGGCGGAAGAGTTCGGGATCGGTGATCTGGGAGCCGAGATGGCAATGCAGGCCGATGAGTTGCAGGTGCGTCGCGTTGGCGACGACGGATACCGTACGTTCCAGTTCTTCGGAAAACGCTGGTAGGCCGAACTTTTGGTCCAAGATGCCTGTGGACACTGCCTTGTGTCCGTGTATGTCGATGCCGGGTGTGACTCTGATCAACACCTTCTGTCGGTGGGTACACACCGACGCGAGCCGTACCGCTTCGCTGGGGGAGTCGAGGACGATCCGGCCGACACCCGCGTTGACCGCCGCCCTCAGTTCGGAAACCGATTTGGCATTGCCGTGCAGGATGATTCGGTGGGGGTCCACGCCCGCGGCAAGCGCGACGGCGAGTTCACCGGCGGAACAGACATCCACCCCGAGTCCCTCGTCGGAGACCCAGGTAGCCATCGCTCGAATCATCAGTGCCTTGCCGGCGTACACGATCTCCGAGTCGGGGAAGGTCTCTCGATACGTGCGGCAGCGGTGCCGCACGTCCGCCTCGTCGACGACGTACGTCGGTGTGCCGTACTGGTCCGCGATCTCTTCGAGGGAGACGTCGCCGATGCAGACACGCCCGCTGTGGTCGTGGCGAGTGCTGATGGGCCACAACGCAGGATCCATACGTGGTGTCATTGCGCCGCGTAGGGAGGGGAAGATTTCGAGTAGCGTCACGTCGATCTCCTGAAGGTGACCCGCCGTGTTGCGGGCTACCTTCAGATCTACTCCCGAAGATCACCGGTGGGGCGGTTCTTGACGCTTACTTGACGCGCCGCCGAACGAGGTTGACGCGGCCCTGACGGGGCTCGAATCACTGTGCCTGTCGAATCACTGTGCTCGCCGGCGCTTCCATCCGAACCAACCGAGCACCGCGAGCAATGCCACCGCGGCGCCTCCGCCGATGACCGCCGATCTGTCGGCGGACACACCAACGGACGGAGTTCCGCCGGCACTCGGGGCGTAACCGGCGCCGTACACGGACTCGACCGCCGCTTGGATGTCGAACCCGGTTTCGGTAGCCGGCCCGCAGCTGTGCCCCTCGTGCTCGGCGTCGACGTCGTACGGCGCAGAAACGAACATCAGCTGCTCGGTGCCGAGCACGTATCTTGTGCCACAACCGTTCCCGTTCGCGAGTGTCCCCACCGACGTCACCGATGCCAGATCGCCTTTGTAGACCCGGCTGACGTCGAACAGGTAGGTGTCCTCGAACCCGTCCGAAGTTTTCTCCGTCGGAGTCCCGAGGAAAACGGTGCTGGAGACGCTCACGGCTTCTTCCGGGGTAGCCGATGATGCGCACGAACATGCATTCGCTGCCGTGGGCAGCAGTAAGGGCAACCCTCCGGTCAAAAGAAGGATTGCCCCGACTGCCAGTGTTCTTCGCATCGCCATTAACCGACTATATGGTCTGCTATGGCCTGCTCTGAGAAGTTTGCGTGAATCAGCCGCCGAGCTTCTTGTAGAACGTGCCCACGATGGGCGCAACGACGGCACGCGGGCTGTAGCCGCCCGCGACGGACATCGCCTTGCTCAAGATGCCCGGTACGACGCGCATCTTGTTCTCGGCTAGGCCGTCGAGCGAGACCTTGGCGGTGTACTCGCTCGAGATCCAGAAGAAGTCCGGGACGAGCTTGTCGACGATCGACGCTTCGGCCGGGTCCGGGGTTTCGGTGCGTACTGGGCCTGGGGCGAGCAGGGTGACGTTCACTCCGGTGCCCTTGAGTTCACCTCGCAACGATTCCGCGAAGGTGTTCACGAACGCCTTCGTGGCGGCGTACGTCGCGTTGTTGGGGATCGGCATGTTTCCGGCCGCGGACCCGACCATCAGGATGGCTCCGGACTTGCGTGCGAGCATGCCGGGCAGCACGGCCAGCGTGAGATCGTGCACTGCAACGGCGTTGAGCTCGACCTGGTCGCGCTCGTATGCCGGGTCCAGCTCGGCGATCGGCCCGAAGGTGGCGATACCGGCGTTGTTGCACAGGATGCTGATGTCGCGGCCACCGAGTTCCTCGACCAGAACGGCACGCGCCGCGCTGTCGGAGAGGTCCGATGCACGGACCTCCACCTCGACGCCGTGCGCGGCGCGAAGCTTCTCGGCGAGGACCTCCATGACCTCGCCACGACGGGCAACGAGGATCAGGGAATGTCCGCGTGATGCCAGATCAGCGGCCAGTGCCTCTCCGATGCCGGAGGAGGCGCCGGTCACTACGGCGCGGGCTGTGGTTGTGGGTGTCGGCAGGCTCACGATCAGTCAGCGTAGCCGGTCAGATCTTCGCGGCCAGTCGTGTGCCCTGTTCGATGGCACGCTTGGCGTCGAGTTCTCCTGCCACGTCGGCGCCGCCGATGATGTGGGTCACCACGCCCGCGACGGTCAGTTCGTCCACGAGATCGCGAACCGACTCCTGCCCGGCGCAGATGACGATGGTGTCGACCTCGAGAAGTCGGGGCTTCTCGTGCTTCTCACCGAAGGTGATGTGCAGGCCGGCGTCGTCGATGCGCTCGTAGTTGACGCCCGAGAGCTCGTGGACGCCCTTGTTCTTGAGGGCCGCCCGATGGACCCAGCCGGTGGTCTTCGCGAGGCCGGCGCCGATGCGTCCTGGCTTGCGTTGGAGGAGGTAGACCTCCCGCTCGGAGAGCTCCGGTACCGGAGTGGTTAGAGCGCCCGGGGCCATTTCGGGTTCGGTGACGCCCCATTCCTGCTTCCACTCCTTGAGATGAAGAGTGGGGGAAGTGGGGTGCGTGAGGAATTCGCTCACGTCGACGCCGATGCCGCCGGCGCCGATGACGGCGACGGACTTGCCGACGGGCTTGCCCTCTCGGACGACCTCGGCGTAGGTCAGCACCTTCGAGTTCTCGATGCCGGGGATCTTGGGAACGCGCGGTGTCACGCCGGTGGCAACCACCACTTCGTCGAAGGATCCGATGAGATCTGCCGGTGCGACGCGGGTTTCGAGCTTGACCGTCACTCCGGCCACGTCCAGCATGCGGGTGTAGTAGCGAATGGTTTCGGCGAACTCTTCCTTACCCGGAATGAGCTGTGCGATCCCGAACTGTCCGCCGATCTTGTCCGAAGCCTCGAACAACGTGACCGAATGACCACGCTGAGCAAGATTGAGTGCTGCGGAAAGTCCGGCAGGACCGGCACCGACGACGGCGAGGTTCTTGGTCCGCCGAGTGGGGGAGAGGATCAGTGTGGTTTCGCGGCCCGCGCGCGGGTTGAGCAGGCAGGAGACCTGCTTGTGAACGAAGGCGTGGTCGAGGCAGGCCTGGTTGCAGGCAATGCACGTGTTGATCTCGTCGGACGCTCCACGTTCTGCTTTGTTCACCCAGTCGGGATCGGCGAGCATCGGCCTGGCCATCGAAATCAATTGTGCGTCACCGCGGTTGAGGATCTCTTCGGCAGTCTCGGGCATGTTGATCCGATTCGAGGCGGCTACCGGAATGTCGACGTGCTTCTCGAGCTTGCCTGTTATGTCGACAAAGGCTGCTCGGGGAACCGAGGTGACGATGGTGGGCACCCGTGACTCGTGCCACCCGATGTCGGTGTTGATGATCGTGGCGCCGGCGGCTTCGACTTCCTTTGCCAGTGAGACGATTTCATCCCAGGTCTGACCGCCCTCGACCAGGTCTGCCATCGACAGCCGGAACACGATGATGAAGTTCGGGCCGACAGCCTTGCGTGTGCGTCGCACGATTTCGACTGCCATGCGTCGACGGTTCTCGGAACTGCCGCCCCACTGGTCGGTGCGCTTGTTCGTGCGCTCGCAGAGGAACTGGTTGATGAAGTAGCCCTCACCGCCCATGATTTCGACGCCGTCGTAACCCGCGGACTTGGCCAGGCGCGCGCAGCGAACGTAGTTGCGGATCTGCCAACGCACCCCACGGCCGGTCAGCTTGCGCGGACGGAACGGGTTGATGGGCGCCTTGATCGACGACGCGGAGACACTGAAAGGCTGGTAGCTGTAGCGGCCGGCGTGCAGGATCTGCATGGCGATCTTTCCGCCCGCGTCGTGAACCGCCTTGGTGATCCGGCGGTGACGGCGCGCTTCGATGCGGTTGGTCAGCTTGGCACCGAAGGGCAAGAGCCAACCGGTGCGGTTGGGCGCGTAGCCGCCGGTGATGATCAAGCCGACACCGCCACGAGCACGTTCGGCGAAGTACTCGGCCAAGCGGTCGGTGTCCTTCGCGCGATCTTCGAGGCCGGTGTGGATCGATCCCATGACGACGCGGTTCTTCAGCGTCGTGAATCCGAGGTCGAGCGGTTCGAGCAGGCGGGGGAACTGTGTATCCGTCATGACTGAAGATGTCCTTCCGTGGCGTACTCGCCAGTGTCTTCGGTGGCGTACTCGCCAGTGTCTTCGATGGCGTACTCGCCAGTGGGCAATGCGTCCAGAACTTCCTGGCACCAGTCGGTGAATCCTTCCTCGACGCGGATACCGCCGCGAAGTACCAGGTACTGGTGCAGTGAAGAGCCGGAAAGTGCTGCTGGATTGGGGAAGTCACGCTTTTCGATGAGTCGGTAGACGTCGAGGCGGGCGGCGTGGCCGTCGCGGTGGCGAGCGACTTCGCGTCGTAGAGCGGGGAGATCGGCGTGCGCTGCGGCCCTGATCTTGATGGCCAACTCGTTGCGCAGGTGGTTCGGTTCGGACGGCTCGGCGATCCATCGGGTCAGTTCGGCGCGGCCGGCATCGCTGACGCGGTACATCTTCTTGTCCGGTCGGCCGTCCTGCGCGATGGCCTCCACCTCCACCCAGCCTGCCTCGTCCATTCGCTTGAGGACTCGGTAGATCTGCTGGTGCGTCGCGCTGTGGAAGAAGCCGATCGACTTGTCGAACCGGCGTGTGAGGTCGTATCCCGACGCATCCTGTTCGGACAGGGAGACGAGCAACGCATGTTCGAGTGCCATGGAAAAAGTATCTATGCACTCAGGTGCCTATGCAACTAAGTGCGTACTAACTTGGTTGCATAGAACGTCTTGTATGTCGACTTCGGAGAGAGGCGCCGAGTCGCCCGCGCGCAGTTAGGCTTCGCCGTATGAGCGCCGAGTCCACGAGCATGCAGGCCGAGCCACCCGCAGGCATCGGTGGTGCGGCCACGAAGAGTCAAGTGTTCGCGTGGGGGCTGTGGGATTGGGGATCGGCAGCATTCAACGCCGTGATCCTCACGTTCGTCTTCTCGGTCTATCTCACCGACGCGGTCGGCGACGACCTGCCCGGCACGATTTCGGCAACTACGTGGCTCAGTTGGGCTCTCGGAATCGCCGGCTTCTTCATCGCGATACTCGCCCCGATCACCGGACAGCGTTTCGATGCGTCGGGTAAACGCAAACTCTCGCTCGCGATACTCACCGGCATCACCGTGCTCTCGATGGCGGGTCTCTATTTCGTCGAAGACAACTACCGCTACCTGTGGCTCGGATTGGTTCTGCTCGCAATCGGTTCGGTGATTTTCGAACTGGCCGGCGTGCCGTACAACGCCATGATGCGGCAGGTGTCGACACCGGAGAATCTGGGACGAGTCTCCGGCTTCGGCTGGGCCATGGGATATTTCGGCGGAATCGTGCTGCTGTTGCTGTGTTACTTCGGGTTCATCGTCGGCGACGGCGACACTCGGGGATTCCTGGGATTGACCACCGACGGCGGCATGAACATCCGGATGGTGGCACTGCTGGCTGCAGTGTGGTTCGCGGTCTTCGCGATTCCGGTGTTCTTCAAGGTTCCCGAGTTGCCCAGCCCCGCGGTCGATCCGGGAGCGTCCAAGGCCGGGTTCCTCGACTCCTATCGGGTGTTGTGGCGCGATCTGCGCGAACTCTGGAACGTCGACAGGCGCACGATCTGGTACCTGATCGCGAGCGCACTCTTTCGTGACGGTCTGGCGGGTGTGTTCACCTTCGGAGCCGTGTTGGCTGTCAACGTCTACGGAATCAGTGCGGCCGACGTCCTGCTGTTCGGTGTTGCCGCCAACGTGATTTCCGCAATCGGTGCATTGGTGGCCGGACGGTTCGACGATCGGATCGGACCCAAACAGGTCATCACCGTCTCGCTGGCGTCGATGATCGTGGTCGGCGCGATATTGATCGCGGTGTCCGGGCCGGTGATGTTCTGGATCTTCGGTCTCGCGCTCTGCCTGTTCGTCGGGCCCGCTCAGTCTTCGGCACGAACCTTCTTGGCACGCATCACCCCGCCTGGGCGTGAAGGTCAGATGTTCGGCCTGTATGCGACCACAGGCCGAGCAGTATCGTTCTTGGCGCCGACACTGTTCGGCCTGTTCGCCTGGCTCTTCGGTGCAGACCGTGCCGGCATCATCGGACTGCTGGTGGTTCTCGGCGTCGGCCTTGCCGCATTGTCGATGGTGAAGGCGCCGGAAGGGGACAGTGCGATCCCCGTCAATCCTTGAAGTAGACCAACTGGTGTGTCGTAGCGAGCAATGCGCCGTCACTGCCCCAAATTTCGGCCGACTGATCGAAGTATCCGTTTCCGAACCGTTGGGTCCGTGCGGTTCCCAGCACGGAATTGTCTGCCTGTTCGGTCAGCGTCTGAGCGTCGGCGTGGAAGTAGATGGTCATCGAGACCGTTCCGGCCGGAGCCATCTTGCCTCGGCGCAAGAAGACTCGTGGGAAGAAGACATCACACAGTGCGGTCAGCGACGTGAAGTCGAGAGCGCGTGCCGGCTGATCTCGCACCCAGAGCGTCGTGGTCGAGTCGGGATGCTCGCCCGACTCCAGATCGGGGATTGCACCTTCGACAAAGCGCATCTCGTAGTTCTGTGCCCAGGCGATGAACTCGGGGAACGGCAGCAGCGCAACGTCTTCGGCCGACGAAACCTTCGGCATCGTGATCTCGGTCGACGACCAGGTTTCACGCCTGGTACCGAACACAGCCGTCGCGGTAGTGGCGACGGTCCCGTCCTGAGACAGTTCGATGGACCAGTGCTGCGTCGAGCGGTTGGTACGCACCGGCCGGGCGGAGATCTCGAAGGCGCCCTCGGTGATCGGACCGGCAAAGTTGACGGTCAACGACAGCGGAACGCCGAGGCGTTCGGGGTGCTTCAGTACAGATTCGAGCAACGTGGCAGCGGTGACGCCGCCGAACGGCCCGACCATGTTGTTGTACGCCGGATTGGTTTCGCCGGTCGACAAGCCGGCCGTGAGTGGCGTCAATCCGACAGCGGTGTCGAACGGATGGGGTGGTGCAACGGTCTCGGTCATCGCAGAACTCCTGGTGGTGGAATCTATTCGGCTCTATGTATGACAACATACATAGAGCCGAATTCGTCGCGACGATCAGGATCCTGCACGTGCGAGGATTGCCTCGGCCAACTCTTCGGCTCGCTCTTCCGGAATCCAGTGACTTCCGCCGTCGAGCACGACGAACTCGTAGGGAGCGTCCACGAATTCACCACAGCGTTCTGCGCCTGCGCGGCCGAGCGCTGTGTCGCCGGTGCTCCAGACATACGTGGTCGGCACGGTGGTGCGATCGATGTCGCCGAAGTCGCGAGTCATCGCGCGGTACCAGTTCAAGGCGCCGGTGAGCGCGCCCTCCCCGCTCAGGACACGAATGTGCTCGTCGGCGAATTCAGGATCGATCTGGCCGTCGAACATGGCGCGCAACCGGCGGAAGTTGTCCTCCGACAAGACTTCCTCGGCCTTACCTTCCTGTCGGAGAAGTCCGATGTACGACGAGCGTTGCTTCTGGTCCTCGTCCTCGCGGAGTGCCCAACCGAAGGCGGTGGGGTGGGGGACCGAGATCGCCGTCAGGCTGCGGATCCGGTTCGGATGGCGACCGGCGACCTGCCAGGCGACCGCCGAACCCCAGTCGTGGCCGACCAGATGCGCGTCGGACAGGCCGAGTGCGTCGAGCAATCCGACGACGTCGGCTACCAGATGCTCGATCTTGTAGGCATCCGCCCCTTCGGGGCGCGCGCCGGCGGAGTATCCGCGCTGATTCGGTGCGATCACACGGTATCCCGCCGCGGTGAGCAGTGGTGTGACCTTGCCCCAGGATGCGGCGCTCTCCGGGAAGCCGTGCAGCGCTACCAGCGGAATGCCGTCGTCCGGGCCCGAGATCAGTACGTCGAAGGTGAGGTCGCCAACGGGGATTTCGTATGTACTCGTGGAAGACATGACTCTCACCGTACGTCGAAAAGGTGAACCCGAGGTCAGTTTCGAGGTGGATTCCAGGTGGACATTCCGAGCATGATGACTCGCAGTTGCTTCTCGGCTCGTGTGGTGACGGCGGCTTCGTCGCGATACCCGGCAGTCCCGGCGTCCAGCAGTTCGACGACAGCGCTGAACATCGTCGAGACGATCAGGTCGGCAGCCATTTCCAGATCGTCCGACGACCAGCTTTCCAGTCCGGAAATTCTGGAGAGGTCGATGGTCAGTTCGCTGACGAACAACCGCATTTCAGTGGCTATCGCACGTCGTACCTCACTGACGCCGCTGTAGCGTTCGCGGCAGAGGAACCGAAACTGTCGCTCGTGTGTATGCACTTGTCGCACAAGGATGCCCAGTGACGTAGCGGCGTCCTTGGTGCTGGGATTACGCCTTGCGTCGCGCAGCATCTGGCGCAACATGCGCATGCTCTCTTCGACGAGGACGACACCGACGTCCTCCAGTGAAGCGAAGTGGCGGTAGAACGCCGTCGGAACGATCCCGGCTTCCCTGGCTACCTCTCGCAAGCTGATTCCGGCGAAGCCGCGATCGGCCGAGAGGTCCATGGCAGTGTCCAGGAGCGCTTGGCGTGTGCGTTCCTTCTTTGCGGCACGACTTTCCGGCTCCCTGTTGTCGGGTTCCCTGCGCTCTGGGTTCACCGGTCCGGCCTTCGTCACGACGTCGAGTGTAGGTACAGGCATTCCGGCTCCTTTCGGCAACTCGTGTAACTCGGATCACATTCTTGTTGACATGTACTTGTGTGCACCTGTCACACTATCTTCGGTGAACATTTGTACACTGAATTCACGCAGTCGGGGGAAGCTAGCCCAGCAATCGGTACACCCGGCAATCGAAGTACGAGGAGGGTCATGACAATCGCATCTGCTCCTGAGAACACGACACCGAAGTCCACACCTCGGCGCGGACTGTCCTTGGTGGGACTGATCGAAGCCATGGCTGCTCCACATCAGATCGATCGGTACCTCGAGTTGGTCAACCCGATGGCGACCGTTCGTGACATCCGCGCGCAGGTTGTCGCCGTCGACCATCCGACCGCTGACTCCGTCACTCTGACGCTGCGCCCGACTCGCCAGTGGCGCGGTTTTCAGGCGGGCCAGTTCGTGCAGTTGGGCGTGGTGATCGACGGTGTTCGTCACACTCGCTGCTACTCGCCGGCCGGCGGCGCGTCTACGCGCAACGGGCTGATCGAGCTCACCGTGAAAGCGCATCCCGGTGGCCTGGTGTCGCAGTATCTGTACGCCAACGCGGCGCCCGGACTCGTTGTCAGCCTCTCGCAGGCAGACGGTGTGTTCTCCCTTCCCGTCGACCGCCCGCGTCGGGTGTTGTTGATCAGTGGCGGCAGTGGAATCACCCCGGTCATGTCGATGCTTCGGACGCTGGTGGAGGAGGAGCACTCGGGCGAGATCGTGTTCGTGCACTACGCGAACACCGATGCCGACGTGGCATACACGCGCGCGCTGAAGACCATCGCCGAGCGGAACCTGAACGTGAAACTGGTACTCGTGTACACCGAAAGCGGTGGAGGTGACCTCGAAGGTTTCTTCGATCGCGGGCACCTCGACGCCGTGGCTCCGTGGATCGCCGATCCGGACACGATCGACGCCCAGGCTTATCTCTGCGGGCCTCCCGGTCTGATGCGGGGAGTGCGTGAGGTGTTCCGTGAGGTCGACGTCGAGCACTTGCTCAATACCGAGGAGTTCGCGCCGGCGGTGGCCGAGCCGGGTGAGGCCGGCGGCGAGGTGTCATTCACCAAAAGTGGGGTGGCGGCCGAGAACTCCGGCGAAACACTTCTCGAACAAGCAGAAGCTGCGGGCCTCAATCCCGAATACGGATGCCGGATGGGAATCTGCTTCTCCTGCACCTCCGTCAAGAAGGCGGGTCGTACCCGAAACGTGCGCACCGGTGAGACAGATGACGAGCCGGACAAGAAGATCCAGCTGTGCGTCAGCGCTCCCGTCGGCGACGTCACCGTCGACATCTGAAGTCCCATTTTCCACACGACTGTCTGGAGACCGACATGTTTGGACTTTCACTTCCCACCCTCCCGTTCCTCGGCAACGGTTCCGATGCGAAGGACGACGCTCCCGTCGTCCTGACGTACGAGCAGGTCGAGGAGATCGGCCGCGAGTTGGACGCATTGCGTGATCGCACCGTCGCTTCGCTTGGGGCCGAAGACCGGGAGTACATCTACAAGATCATCAAGGCTCAGCGCGGGTTCGAGGTCGCAGGTCGCGGCTTGATGTACCTCGGATTCCTACCGCCGGTGTGGCTCGCGGCAGTCGGTGCGCTGAGTGTGTCGAAGATTCTCGACAACATGGAGATCGGCCACAACGTCATGCACGGTCAATATGACTGGATGCGGGAACCCGGGCTCAATTCCGAAGTCTTCGAATGGGATACGGTGTGCCCGGCCGACCAGTGGCGACACTCGCACAACTACATGCATCACACGTACACCAATATTCTCGGCAAAGACCGTGACATCGGATACGGCATCCTGCGTATCGACGACGCGCAGAAGTGGAACCCCTATTACCTCGGTAATCCGGTCTGGGCCTTTGCCTTGATGATGCTCTTCGAGTGGGGTGTGATGATGCACGATCTCGAGATCGAGAACGTCATCCAGGGCAAACGCAAGTGGCACGACGTCAAGCCGCTTCTGAAGGGCTGGTGGAACAAGGCGGGCAAGCAGGTCCTCAAGGACTACGTCATCTTCCCGGTTCTCACGGGGCCGCTGTTCGTGACCACTCTCGCGGGGAACGTCACCGCCAACCTGGTCCGAAACGTGTGGACGTACTCGATCATCTTCTGTGGCCATTTCCCCACCGGCGTACAGAGCTTCACCGAGGACGAGACGGCCGACGAGACTCGTGGTCAGTGGTACGTGCGTCAGATGCTCGGCAGCGCCAACATCGAGGGAAGCCCGCTCTTCCACATCATGTCCGGCAACCTCTCGCACCAGATCGAGCACCACCTGTTCCCGGACCTGCCTGCGCATCGTTATCCGGAACTCGCTCCCCAGGTGAAAGAATTGTGTGGGAAGTACGGTTTGCCGTACAACACCGGTGGGTTCTTCAAGCAGATCGGTTCGGTATGGGGCAAGATCTTCAAGCTCGCTCTTCCGCCCGGTTTGGTCAAGTCGAAGACCCCTCCCGGTGTTATCGTCGAGCGCCAGCGAACTGCAGCCTGAGAGGCACACACTGATGGTCGGGAAATTCGAACGCCGCAAGGACACGGTCCAGGAACTGACCGAAAGTGCAGCCAACCACGTGGGCTCCATCGCGATGATCATCGCCGGGGCTGTTCGAGACGTGACGCGCGAGATCGGTGACTGGGTGTCCGACGGAATCGAGATGCGTGAAGCAGCGAAAAAGGCTGCGGCTGACGATCGTTCGGAGTCCGTGACCATCGAGCACGACGAGACCGATCCACCGGAAGATTGGCGTTGATTCCAACTCTTCGATCGCCGAGACAGTAAGGCCGACGGCCGGATCGCCCAACCGCGAGCCGTTTCGCCTGAACGACCACGTTGCCCTCCGTCACAGATGACGGAGGGCAACGTGGGTTTCGTGGACTGTTTCGGCGGCCGAAGACGCGGATCGAACACCGATCACGAGTGAGGTCCTAAGCAGCGCTTCCGAGGCTCGCCGAGTCGAAGCTGCCGAGCCCGGTGCTACCGAGACCGCTGCTACCGACCCCGCCCAATGCGAGCGCATTGCTGCTACCCGCGCTCAGTAGCTGGACGATGATGTTGATGACGATGGGGTCGCCGGTGAGCGGAATTGTAGGCACAGGGGGACCTGCTTTCTGTTTCGAGATGTGGTGAGCAAGGTGAGCGGCGACGGGATCGTCGACGTGGTCAGGCGGGCTGTTTCAGCCACTTCCGGTGCTGCCGAGCGACACGATAGAGCCGTTGCCGAAGCCGAGTGCTCGGGAGAGTGAGCCGAAGTCGATGACCAGGCTGCCCAGGGTGTGCTGGTTTATCACAGTGGTTCCTGTCTGTGCCGCGACTTTGTGATGCGAGCGGGTAAGTCGATCAGGGAGCAGGCGTCGTGGGAGTTTCGCCGCCGCCGCCGCCAATCGGAGAGTTGTTGGTGTAGAGGAAACTGCTGCCGGCGTTGAACATCTGTAGGACGGTGTTCATGACGACGGCCAAAGCGCCTGTGGTTGGTGCGGCGATCATGTGCTTGCTCCTGGTTTCAGCGGTGGCGACGTGGTGGTCACCGTGGTCACCGCCATCACAGTGTCAGGCGGCTTGGAGCGGGCCCTGCGCGAGAGATTCTCTCGCACAGGGCCCGAGATTCGTCCTAGGAGACGCCGCCGCCATCCGTCGAGCCCGTGCCGGTGCTGCCCGCGTTGAAGAGCTGCAGGATGGTGTCGAAGAAGGCACCGAGGAGAGCGTTATCCTGGCCGTTGATCATGTGTTTCCCCTTAATTGTTACTGGTTTGCGCGGTGATTCGCACCACACTTTTATAGCCCGGTTCGGAGCGGAAAAGTGGGGTCCAGGCGCCACACGTGGACAGCTAATAGCGAGGATGTGAGTGTTCACATTTTCGCTGGACGATTGTCCACATCAGTGCTTGCGAAAGTCAGAGAGATCATGGCAGCGCGCAGTTTGAGCAGTTCAGAGGGCAGGGCCGGATCCAATCCGGTCAGGGTTGCGATGCGCTTGATTCGATTGTCGACGGTGTTGGTGTGCAGGCCGAGCGCCGACGCGGTGCGCTGACGATGCTGGCCGTTGGCGAGATGTATGGACAATGTCTGCAGCAGTTCCGGATTGCCGTCGAGTGGCCTTAGAAGATTGATCAAGCTGTCGCGGCCTGCGCCACCCCGAGTGAGTTGATACTCGAGCGCGAGGTCTTCCATTCGGTACGACCGCGCCGGCAGTCTCAGGCGCCGCACGAGTTGCGCCAATTCGTGAGTGGTTGCTTGGGCGGCGGCGATATCTCGTACCGCGGCGTTCTCGGCGATTGCTGTGATCTCCACCCCGACCGTTGCGCGTGCACGTTGGATGACCTCGCACACTGTTCCCCAGTCGGGTGTGCCCTCGATCAGGACCAGACCACGTTGCGGTGCAGGAGCTTCGAGCAGCGCCGACCCGAAGTGGGCCGCGATTTTCGATTGAGCGACGGAGAGGTCACGGTAGGCCTGTATGCGCTGGTGGTTGCCGTTGCGTGCTCCCGGGCGGATGGGCGGCAGGTTCACCAGGAGCCGCAGGACGAGATAGCGGGGTGCGAGTTCAACGCCCATCTGCAACGCAAGGTGGGTGGGATCGTCGCCGTCCAGCATGGCTTTCACGAGAGCGCCGGCGGAGTATTCCCCGAGTTGGGAGCCAGCTGGAAGCGCCGAGAGATAGCTGATCGAGATGAACGAGTGAAGCCGCTGCGCGAGTGCGAACAAGAACTCGTTGAGATCCCCGAGATTGGCGGAGTCCTCGGCGTCGGCCCGGCTGAGGATGAGGGTGCGGAAAGTGCTGATGCCCTCGTTGGTCAAGTTGAGGATCGCGCTGAGTGGCACGCCTTTCAATGCTTGTTGGACGGTCATCGTGTGAATGCCGTCCAACTCTTGGTCGGTGGGAAGTTTGCGGTGATCCAGTAGCTGGATCCCCACTTGGAGCCCCTGCACGATCACCGCAATCAGTTCCCGACGAACTGCCTCCGTTTGGAGGGAAGTCAACGTCGGGTTGGCACGGGACAGGTGATCTACGAGATCGCTTGCCAGTGGGATGACGTCGTTGACCGCTGTGGAGGCGGGCTTGCCTCCCAACATGAGCGGTCCCGGGTTGTTCAGCAGCGCTGGGGACATGGGTGGCCTCCTCTAGACAGGTGCGTCGCCTGGCACAGGCACCCGGAGGCTCGGCGCGTTACGAAGCGGGGTACACGCTGAGGCCTTGTTCGGGGGCATACTCGCCGCTGAAATTTGCGGATCGAATTGCGCCAGGCGTTGTGATTTCTACCACATGAACGATCGTCCAACTGTGAAATGGACAAATGTGAAGATAAGTCCATATGCCCCACGCGCTGCGGACCTAAACAATCGTCCACTTACGGTATTTTTCGACGTCAGAGCGGAAAACGGATTCGGAGGACACCACGAGTTCCGTCTGGGATCATTGCCGGCGCCTACGGTGCTCGTCGCGGGCGATTTGCTCAGATCAAGCTCGAGGGCCCTGGGTCCTCGCGGACCCAGGGCCCTCGAGGCCTAGGTATTGATTCGACCAGTCCGATGTACGGGAACCGGTTCAGGGTGAAATCACCCCTTTTTGTACTGCTGTCTGTATTGCGGAAATCTCTAGATGACGCCCAGCGAAATCATGGCGTCGGCCACCTTCACGAAGCCGGCAATGTTCGCGCCGTGCACGTAGTCGCCCGGCTTTCCGTACTCGGCAGCGGTGTTGATGGTGCGCTTGTGAATGCCGCGCATGATTCCGGCGAGACGCTCGTCGGTGTACTCGAAGCTCCAGGAATCACGCGAAGCATTCTGCTGCATTTCGAGGGCGGAGGTTGCGACGCCACCGGCGTTGGCCGCCTTGCCGGGCGCGAAGGCTACGTTCGCGTCACGGAAGAGCTGGATGCCGCCGGGGGTGGTGGGCATGTTCGCGCCTTCGGCAACGGCCTGAACGCCGTTGGCGATCAAGGTCTTTGCGGCATCGTCGTCGAGCTCGTTCTGAGTCGCGCAGGGGAGTGCGACGTCGCACGGCACGTCCCAGATGGAACCATCGGCGATGAACTCGGCATGCGGAACTGCGTCGGCGTACTCGCTGATGCGGCCGCGGCGAACTTCCTTGATCTCCTTGAGGAGGTCGAGATCGATGCCCTTCTTGTCCACGATGTATCCCGAGGAATCCGAGCAGGCGATCGCGACGCCGCCGAGCTGGTGGATCTTCTGGATTGCGTAGATGGCGACATTGCCGGATCCGGAGATCACGACGTTCTTGCCTTCGAGGCCTTCACCCTTTGCCTTGAGCATTTCGGCGACGAAGTACGCGACGCCGTAGCCGGTGGCCTCGGTGCGAACCTGCGATCCGCCCCAGGTGATGCCCTTGCCGGTGAGGACGCCCGACTCGTACGTGTTGGTCAGCCGCTTGTACTGACCGAACAGGTAGCCGATCTCGCGACCGCCGACGCCGATGTCGCCGGCCGGAACGTCGGTGTATTCACCGATGTGACGCTGCAGTTCGGTCATGAAGGACTGACAGAAGCGCATGACCTCTGCGTCGGAGCGGCCCTTGGGATCGAAGTCCGAGCCACCCTTGCCGCCGCCGATGGGCAGGCCGGTGAGTGAGTTCTTGAAGATCTGCTCGAAGCCGAGGAACTTCACGATGCCCAGGTTGACGCTGGGGTGGAAGCGCAGGCCGCCCTTGTAGGGGCCGAGTGCACTGTTGTACTGCACGCGGAAGCCACGGTTGACGTGAACGTTGCCCTGGTCGTCGGTCCACGGCACGCGGAAGATGATCTGGCGTTCCGGCTCGCAAAGCCGCTCGATGAGTCCGGCGTCGGCGTAGCGGGGGTGGCGTTCGAGCACTACGTGAAGAGACTCGAAGACCTCTGCGGCGGCCTGATGGAACTCGGGCTCTCCTGCATTGCGAACCAAAACCTGATCGTAAATCTGCGCTACGCGGTCACGTACGGACACCGCTCACCTACCTCGTTGTGAGAACTCTTTTACATTTCCGTTACATACTAGGCGCCTTTATTGCTGTATCGGACAACTGTCCTGTGAAGGTGAAATCGGACACAGCTGTCACTTGTGTCAGTTGAACGGGCGATTTATAACAATTTGCTCAGCTTTCACTCTCTTAACACAGTCCAAATGGTTTGCTTCTGCGGTCGGGGATCACTGTGCCTGTGGTCCGAACGGGAGTCGAAATGATCAGAGGGGCTGCACGTGCGTAAAAAACACTCCATGTCGGCGATGTTGTCGATAGGCGTCGTCACGATTGCCGCGACGATTGCCGCAGCACCGTCTGCGTCGGCGATCGGTGGACCGTGTGGGTCGGGAGGAAGTGGTTCCGCCGGATCGATGACGGGTTCGCTCGGTTCGCTGACCGGATCACTTGGCAGTGGTTCCGCCGGTACCGGCTCCCTCGCCAACGCGTTGCCGTGGATCACCGGCGCGCCCAACGGTGCTCTGCCGGTGCTGACCGGCCGCACCAAAGCGATCGAAATGGTCACTGGCCCAGGCAGTCCCAACAACACGATCGAGCGGTTCAACGTGTCGGGAACCGACCTCGGAATCATGTGGGACAACGGTCTTTCGGGGCCGGATCACGACGTTCTGATGGCATTCGGCGATACGGTTGGCGACTGCGACACCCCGGGTGACGACTGGCGCAGCAACGTGTTGTTCCGCAGCAACGACACCGCCATCGCCGACGGGATGAAGATCGACAGTTCTCCTTTGGACGGCCCCAATCATTCCAAGGAGATCATTCCGGGATTCGGCATTCCGGGTGAGTTCACCACCATCCCGACCGCTGGAATCTCTTACGGTGGTGTGCAGTACATCAGATTCATGTCCGTTCGGTCGTGGGACGAACCCGGAGCCTGGACCACCAACTACTCGGCTCTGGCTTTCTCCACGGACAACGGTGAGAACTGGGAACTCGATCCGGCGACAGTTCGCGCCAATACCGAAGGACTTGGCATTCCGGGGATTCCGGCAGTATCGCCGATCAATTCCAACTTCCAGCAGAGCGCCTTCCTCGACGGTCGGGACGGCTACATTTACGAATACGGAACTCCCTCAGGTCGTTTCGGTAAGGCGGTCCTGGCGCGAGTGGCCGGCGCCGACATCAGAAACCTCGGCGCCTACGAATACTGGGACGGCTCCGGTTGGAGTCCGCGAGATACCGATGCCGTTCAGGTCATCAAGGCACCGGTCAGTGAACTTGCCGTGCAGTGGAACGACTACCTGAACAAGTACGTTGCCATGTACACCAGTGCCGAGGGCAACCTGGTGATCCGTCAGGCCGACCAACCGCAAGGCCCGTGGAGTGGTACGCAGACCCTGTTGAGTGGAATCACGTTGCCCGCGTTGTACGGCGGATTCATGCACCCGTGGGCGAGCGGACAGTTCCTCGAATTCGTCGCCACCACGTGGGACCGTTACAACGTCATCTACATGCGGACCGATTTGAACGGACTCCAGATGGCGTCATCGGATTCGCGCGATCGTCCTGACCCCGCGACCACCGGTGAGGCTCGCGTCCTCGAAGTCACGATGCCGGAAGACCGCTAGCCCGAGCAAGATTCGACAACTGTGGCCTGCAACTCGATCGAGTTGCAGGCCACAGTTTTGTGAGCGTTGATTTCGGTGATGCTCAGAGAATGAAGAGCATTTCCTGATACGTCGGGAGTGGCCAGTGATCGTCGGCGACGATGGTTTCGAGGAAGTCGGCCGCTGCACGTACCTCTGCCATGGCGGGCAGGAGTGCGTCCTGTGCGTGCTTGGCCTGATCGAATGGCGACTCGCCGGCGTCGGTGTCGATTGCTGCGCGCAGGGCCGCGAGCGCTGTGCGCAGAGCCGCAACGGGCGCCGACACTTCTTCGAGCGGAGCTGAATCCGGTTCGAGGCCGGCGGACTTCAGTGCGACGAAGTTCTGCGCAACTTCCGTCTGGTGGCGCACTGCAGCCGGAAGGATCAGCGTCGTACCGATTTCGGCGGCCAGGCGTGCCTCGACGCCGATGCTCAGTGCGTACTGTTCGAGTCCGACCTCGTAGCGACTGTGCATCTCTCGGTGGTTGAAGACCTTGTACTTCTCGAAGAGTTCCATCGAGGACTCGGTGATCAGTTCAGGAAGGGCGTCCAGCGTCGTGCGAAGGTTCGGCAGACCGCGAGACTCGGCCTCGATCTGCCAGTTCTCCGAGTAACCGTCGCCGTTGAAGACAACCGCACCGTGGTTGGTGATGATCTCGGTGAGCAGATTCTGGACGGCGGTGTCGAAATCCGCGCCGTCGGCGACCGCGGCCTCCAGTTCGGTGGCCATGTAGTCCAAGGCCTCGGCCATGATCGTGTTGATGGTGACCATCGGGCCGTTGACTGTTTGCAGCGATCCTGGCGCGCGGAACTCGAAACGGTTGCCGGTGAAGGCAAATGGGCTCGTGCGGTTGCGGTCGCCCGGATCGGTCGGCAGGACGGGAAGGGTGTCGGCTCCGATCATCATGGTGCCCTTGTCCTTCGACGATGTTGCCGCGCCCTTGGCGATCTGCTCGAAGACGTCGGCCAGTTGATCGCCGAGGAAGATCGAGATGATTGCCGGGGGAGCCTCGTTGGCACCGAGACGGTGATCGTTGGTTGCCGATGCGACCGACGCGCTCAGGAGGCCGGCGTATTTGTGGACGGCCCGGATGACTGCGGCGCAGAATACGAGGAACTGGGCGTTGTCATGCGGATTGTCGCCGGGGACAAGCAAACTGCCGAGTTCGGAGTTGCCCAGCGAGAAGTTGACGTGCTTGCCGGAGCCGTTGACACCGTCGAACGGCTTCTCGTGGAACAGACATTCCATGCCGTGCTTCTTGGCGATGGTTTTGAAGGTGGTCATCAGCAACTGCTGGTGGTCGGCGGCGATGTTGCCTCGCTCGAACATCGGGGCGATTTCGAACTGGCCGGGGGCAACCTCGTTGTGCCGTGTCTTGGCGGGGATGCCGAGTTTGAACAGTTCCCGCTCGGTGTCCATCATGAATCCGAGCACACGTTCCGGGATCGCCCCGAAGTAGTGGTCGTCGAACTCCTGGCCCTTGGGCGGCTTTGCGCCGAAGAGTGTTCGGCCGGCGTTGAGGAGGTCGGGGCGTGCGAGGAAGAAGTGTCGATCGATCAGGAAGTACTCCTGCTCGGGACCGCAGAACGACACGATGTGCTCGGGGTCGTCGTGGCCGAACAACTTCAGGATTCGTTCGGCGTGGAAACCCATTGCCTGTTGTGAACGCAGCAGGGGAGTCTTGTGGTCGAGCGCTTCGCCGGTCATCGAAACGAACACGGTCGGGATACACAGTGTGTTGCCGTTGGGGTTTTCGAGAACGTAGGCCGGGCTCGTGACATCCCAGCCGGTGTATCCGCGAGCCTCGAATGTGTTGCGCAGCCCGCCGTTCGGGAAACTCGAGGCGTCGGGTTCACCTTGGATCAAGGTCTTGCCGGCGAACTCCGCCAATGCACTGCCGTCGCCGACCGGCTCGAGGAAGCTGTCGTGCTTCTCGGCCGTCAACCCGGTCAGTGGATAGAAGACGTGGGCGTAGTGGGTTGCGCCTTTCTCCAACGCCCAGTCCTTCATCGCCGACGCGACCGCATCGGCGACCATGGGATCAAGCGGTTTGCCTTGCTCGATCGTCGCCATCACCGACTTGTAGACGAGCTTGGGCAGTCGCTTCTGCATGACCACCTTGTTGAAGACGTTGGCACCGAACACCTCGCCGGGTGTCTCGTCGGTGGTGAAACTGACCACCGGAGGTGTGTAGGCCTCGACGTCCTTGATCGCTTGCAAGCGAACTGCATTTCCACTCATGTGCTTACCCCTCGCCCGGGCCCAGGGCTGCGCTGCTGATTGCGAGCCCGACTTCGGCAAACCCTACGAACCTCCGGTATCGGGGGTGTTTCGTAGATATTGCGCCTGTCCGCAAACTTCGAGTCACAACGGAAATGTCGATCTGTCGGAGGTCTACGGCAGACTTCGAGCCGACGGGCTATTGCAGGACAGTCGAATCGGAGAGTCTTTGTGATCAGGGTGTTGGTGCCAACAACGGTGGAGCAGGGCGATCTCGCGGAAGTGCTTCGGTTGTATGACGAACTTGTCACCGAGACCCGAAAAGAGGTCGGCTGCATCAATTACGAGTTACTGCAGCGCACCGACAATCCCTGCGAGCTCGTGTTGGCGGAGGAATGGGAATCGCAGGAGCACCTCGACGCCCACACTCATACCGAGCACTTCGTCAGGTTGGTTGAGGCGCTGGACAAGCTCGAGACGGCAGCGCCGGCGCAGATCTTCACGAAGGTTCTGTAGCGGCGGAGTCCGGTCTCAGTGCTCGCTCAGGCGTCGAACGAACATTCCGGAGAGCCTCGAGCGTCAACTAGGCGAGCCGTTCCGACACACGCGGAAACTGGTTTGCGTCGACACGCCAGAATCATCGTAGGTCCGTCGAGTCCGATGTAGGACAGCGCCTTCGGGCTCCAGCCGGGCCTTGTGCCGGTGTCGGCCGACCTGCACGGGCGCTCTATACAGTCACGTCGGAGTAGGGCATATGCTCTGACACCCAAGGAAATACGAATTCCATGAGTAGCAGCACCACCGCGACCAAGAGAACGATCGCCAGCAGGGCCTTCACTGGTCGGGGGCCGGGGAGCGCGC